>NZ_JAUWQB010000124.1 GCF_030611305.1 Desulfobacula sp.
CATGTATTGATATATTTGTCAAGATAAATTTGAGTAGTCGTGTGCCTACAGGTTTTGAACTCAGATTCGATACTCGGCCTGATTTTATTGGATATTTTTACAAAAATCGGTAAAAATGAACCTACAACTGTCGAACACGAGTAAAGAAATCAGACGATAATGATGCTGTAGTTATAAGCACTTTATCTAAAGGAAGATCTATCGGCGATATGTCTATTATAGATAATTTTCCTCGATCCGCTACAATTAAGGCGCAAACAGATAGTAAATTGGTTACATTGCCGCGTAAAAATTTTGATATAATATTAGATGAACATCCTCGAATAGGAATAAAAATTCTTAAAGGGATGACCCGTTTGCTATGTCTTTATTTAAGAAAGGCATCGGGAAAACTGACCGAGACTAAATTCTAAAAACTGATAGGGGGAAATCATTGCGGAACGAGTTTGGCAGTGTATCCTGTAAACCGCTGCTGATATTCTTTTGGCCTAAGACCTGTCAGTCTGACAAACACTTTCCTGAAAAAAGAAATATCCTCATACCCGACCAGATAGGTGATTTCATTAAAGGTCTGGCTGCCATCCTCCAGCAGGAGTTTGGCATTTTCCACCCGTAATTGCTGTAGATACCCCAAAGGGGTGACGCCCGTTGCCTGTTTGAACCGGCGTTCCAATGAACGGCGGCTCATCCGGTATTTTTCGGCCAGCCGATCATAATCAACTGATTGAGTGTGATGCTGTTCTATCCACTTCTGGGCCTTTATGACCAAAGGATCGCCATGGTCATTGGAAAAAAGAAAACAGCTATAGGGGGCCTGCATTTCCCGTCCCAAATCCAGGACCATGGTCTTGGCACACTGTACAGCAGTTTGCCGGCCGCAAAATTTTTCCACAAGGTAGAGGGACAAATCCATACCGGCATTCACCCCTGCTGCACAATAGAGGCGGCCCTGGTCGATGAACATTTGGTCCTGTCTTAAATTGATCCGGGGATATTTTTGGCGGAACATCTGAGCAAATCCCCAGTGGAGGGTTGCTGATTTTCCGTCCAGCAAACCGGTTTCCGCCAGTAAAAATGCTCCAGTGCAGATACTGGCCACATGGGCGCCCTGGCTGTATTGGTTACGGATCCATGGAATCAGCTCAGGGCTTGTTTTAAGAATCTGTTTGATATAGGTGGCCGATGCAATGATAATCAAATCTGTTTTATCTATTGCCTCAATACTGCAATGGGGCTGGATAATGACATCATACAGGGATCGAATGGGTTGTCCGTCTGCCGAGGCAATGGTGACGTCAAAAAACGGAGTTGGAGGGGACTTGCTCAGACGGTTCCAGAGACGTCCTGCCTGGTTCAGGATATCCATGGGGCCGAAAATGGTGGAGGCCATGGAGTTATAAAGTCCGAGAATGGTTACTTTTTTCATTGAGCCTCCCTTAAATGGTGGAGAAATGTCGATATCGCCCCTTATAATGTCGTTTGTGCCACTTTTATTTTCAAAATGCAACCACTATAATCAAATAAATCTTAAACAAAAGGAGACTATCTATGACTTCTGAACGAATCAAGGCTTCCCTGGCCCCCTGCGGCCTGAGCTGTGAAAAATGTTTTGCCCATGTGGATGGAGATATCCGCAGGTACAGTCTGAAACTCAAAGAAAAACTGGGAAATTTCGACATCTATGCCGAACGATTTGAAACCCTGCTGGGTGATCCAATTTTTAAAAAATATCCGGATTTCAAGGAGATGCTGGATTACTTTGCTTCGGAGAACTGCAAGGGATGTCGTAATGAACAGTGCAAACTGTTTAAAAATTGTGGGGTACGCGGCTGTCACCAGAAAAAACAGATTGATTTTTGCTACCAGTGTGACGAGTTTCCCTGTGACAGAACCAATTTTGATACTGGCCTGTATAAAGGGTGGATAATGATTAACGAAAAAATTAAAAAAATAGGTCTGGAAGAATTTTATGAAAAGAATAGGTCCCGCCCCAGGTATGTCTGAAAAACAAACATGGAAAATCTGACAGCTCCCGAGAAATGATGCTGCCGGCGCCAATAGTCGCCCCTTGTGCCAATCCGAATGCGGACACAAGGTCAATATAAGAGAAGCTGTCTTGGCTGATCAAGACAGCTTCTTTCTGATGAACTGATAAGACAGGACCCCTGCACAGCCATAGCAGAGAATGGCAATCATCATGACGGCTTTAAATCCAAAAATAATGGCAAGAACCGTTGCCAGAAGGATACTGATAACGCTGAAAAAGCCGTTGATCCCCCATGCCCAGGCCAGAGAAAACTCATCTTCTCTTTTTAAAAAATTCAAGGCGCAGGGAAAAGGAATCCCCATGAAAAACCCTAACGGTGCAATCATCAAAAGAGTCAGGACCACCTTTTGTCCAAGAGAAAAGGATATAAAAAATAGAAGTATCGGGTCCAGAAAAATGAGATAAAGCCCTGTAACAAGAATAATACTTAAGCTTGAATAAAGAATCCTTTTGCTTTCAGGGAAAAGTCTGGTTGAAAACAGGCTGCCGATACCGGAAAAAACAAGCAGTCCTGCAATAATAACGGAAAGAGAATAAGAAGGATGGCCCAAAAAAAGAATCATCTTCTGTATCATTGGCATTTCAATAAAAAAATATCCCACAGCAATTAGAGAGAAATAGGCAAATATGGTTTTCTTTCTCCTTGTTACTTTTTGACCCGTTATCAGCAGGGGAAAAACAATGAAAATAAAACTTAAGACCAGGACAGGCAAAAGGATGATCAAAAGAATAAGGTACCCCCATTCGGTGACAGGAATCTGGGATGGGCCATAGGTTTTAATATATCTGAGCACTGCGGGTTTAAAAAAATTATAAAAATAAGGCCGGTTGTCTGTGGCAGCACGAATATCAAAGTCATAGGCTTCAATAAAGGCTTTTGAATCGCTGGACAACAGTTTTTGCAATGCCTCATGATACACCGGTGTTTTAAGTTTGATAAACCGGTTCACCTGATTTTCACTGATGCCTGGATAATACACCAGGTCAAAAAGCCGCTCTTTGGCAAACGTCGTAGTTTTATCGATCATTTCTCCTGTGATGGGAGATTTGGAAACCAGCAGCGTCAGGGTCTGAAGCGACCGTATGGCGATCAGATGATTTTGAATATCATCAATTCCCATTTGCCGTAACGCTTCTATCACCATATTGAATATTTTAAGGTTGTCCCTTGCAGGGGTGACCACCCATCTGCTGATGGCCAGAAGACCGCTATCATTTAAATGCCCGACATAGTCTTTTATAGATTCAATCGTATACAGATAGCTTTCATTTAAGGCATAAACGCCTGATGCGGCAGTATTGTAGGCATCAATCATGGACAACTCGATAAGGTCATATTTTTTTGGGGTCTGCTTTATAAAACTTCTTGCCTCCCGGATTTGGATGGTCACATTTTTCCCGGTGTAGATATGCCCGGAATAAGGCCCGAATTGATTTTTCATAAGGGATATGACACGTGGGTCCACCTCAAGCGCATCAATATGTTTAAATTGGCTTAAAATTGATTTTAATATGGATTCTCCGCCGCCTGATCCAATAATCAGCACACGGTTTCTTTTAGTTTTATCCATCACATGAAAGGGGAGATAGGGTGCCAGGTGTTGAAGGTATCGTATATCGTTTTTGTTACCTTTAAAGGGGGTTATGGGACTCATTGAACTACCATTAAAAAAAATACCTTTCTGGACCGGTACCTGAAAGGGGGATATCAGGCTTAAGCCTGCGGTTGTGCGAAGTCCTTTTGCCTGGACCACCTGTACGACAGCCAGAGGCGAGTAAGCTTCATGAACAATTTGAGCGTCCGGCAGGTTTAAGGCCCCTGAAATGGCTTTGTATTGAGATACTTTTTTAAAATCCGGAAAAGAAAACAGCATAAAAAAAATGCCGATAATGATAGCCGTTACGGTTCCGGCAGTTAAGGCATATTTAACACTGCTTTTGAAAGCCATTACCAATGCGGGCACCATGGCAATAAAGATAATGCCCGTCATGATATGAAAGGGGTGCCATAAAAATGATGCCGCAACCACTGCCAGAGCGCCGGCTCCTGACCCGAGAAGATTAAAAAAATAGGTCTTTGATACGGAATATTTTAACAATGCCATACAGACTATCAAAGCACCCAGAAAAAAAGAAAACCCCATGAGGAAAAAATAGAGAAACATGCTGATGATCTGTCCCACACTAAAGGTCATTTCATAGGGATTAAAAACCAACCTTGTGGAAATGATAAATCCAAAGGTTAAAAAAACAGGAAACAATATCAGGCCTGTGAAAAAAAACAGTGAATACCTGTTTTCAATTTTTTTTTGAATCACACTGGTAACAGAACCGCTGGCACCAAATCCCAAGAGAGCCATGGTGATAATAAGAGGCGAGAGGTTATGCCATTGTGCCCAGGCAAAAATCCGTGTAAAAATTATTTGATAACTCAGAATCGAAAAAGAGGTAAAAAAAACACTGAAGCTAACAATTCCCGAGCCGGGTGATTTCAACTTATTCCTCTTTTCTTGACTGATTTCTTGTAAGGGGGACAAATCGTACCGAGGTAATGACTTGGGTTGTAATATCTCCTGTTTTTCCTTTCTTCACCAGAACCAGATGCTGAACTTTAAAAGGCGGTCCAACAGGGATACACATGAGCCCACCCGGTTTTAACTGGTCTATTAAAGGAGGGGGGATAAAATCAGAAGCGCAGGTCACGATAATGGCATCAAAGGGCGCATGGACGCTCCATCCAAAATAGCCGTCTGCATTCAAGGTACGGATATTTTGATATCCCAGACGGTTTAGTGCTTTTTGGGAACGTTCATGCAGCGGCTTTACAATTTCAATAGTGTACACTTCCTTGACGATTCGGGCCAGAACCGCTGCCTGATATCCTGAGCCTGTTCCGATTTCTAAGACCCTGGAGTCTTTATCAACATTGAGCAACTGGCTCATGAGCGCAACAATATAAGGCTGCGAAATGGTCTGGCCGTAGCCAATGGGCAATGGTCTGTCTTCATAGGCCTTTCTCTTGTAAGTAGATTCGACAAATTCGTGACGAAACACGGATTCCATTGCATTTAATACATTCCGGTCTGTGATACCCCGATGCCTGATTTGATATAAACCCATATTCTTGCGGGCCGCAGCATAATCGTCGGATTTCCCGATTGATTCTGAACCGGCTGAAAAACCAAACACCATCAGGAGCAAAAAAATAACAGGGAATTTATTAATGAATTTTAAAGCTTTCATTCCCGGCCTCACAAAATTTTAAGGAGCGTTGATATGATATTACTATTCACTAAATCTGATGAAAAAGCAATCGCATATAATTTAATGTTTTTTCCTTAGCAGAACGCCTGAGCAACTGGCAGCAAGGGTTCCAGTTAACTCGATTGTTCTGCAACTTGCGATGTCCAATTCAGGGAAAGTTTGCGGTTTGATTGAACGCAATCACGTAAATATAGATTAATTAAGTTTTGATATGGAACTCCGGTTTCCTCTGCTAAATTTTTAAAATATTCTACAATGTCAACTCCTATACGCATAGTCACCTGTTGTTTTAAATTTTTAGCATAAGGATTTTTCCGTCCCTTCATTTTATCAAAATTGTATTCTTTTCTCATGATAACCCCCTTAAATAAACAATTTGCTCTTTTTTAGTTGCCTTCCTTGCTGTTATAATCCGAATTTCAGATTCATTGCTGCGACAGCAATGGCATACAACTAAAACTTTGAGGTTTTGATTTAAACCTAAAAGAATAAATCTTTCTTCATTAATGGAATGATCAGGATCATCAAACTCAATAGCATTTTCATAATTATAGAGTAAGTATATTATAATTATTTGTCAAGGTGTAGCTTGCTGGCATATAATTTAAAATCCAAGGGAAAAACATTTATCGTTGATCAATTTTTTTGAATTTAGCTTGACTTTATGTTGATTTGATATTTTTATTAAGTGTAATTTCGGAACATAAATTTCAAAATAATAATCAAGGCGGCCATAATGAATGATTTTGCAAATTCTCAAAATGCTGAAATCTTAATTGTTGATGATGAGCCCATGATAAGAGATCTGCTTGAAAATATCATGGAAAGAACGAGTTATTCTTGTTACTTTGCAGAGAATGGTGAAGCAGCATTGGAAATGCTCTCCAGGCAGGTGTTTGATGTGGTGATTACTGATGTTGGCATGCCTGTAATGGATGGTATTGACCTTGCTAAAATCATTAAATCAAAATTTACTGCCGATATCATTGTAATGACAGGCCAAACCAGAAGCTATCAGTATGATGAAATCATCAATATCGGTGCCAGTGATTTTGTTGAAAAGCCTTTTTCACCCAGAGAAATGGTGCTCAGGATAGATCGTGTGTTGCGGGAAAGACGTCTTAAACAAGAAACAAGAAACGCCCATGAAGAGCTCAAAGAATCTTATATCGACTCCATACATCGTCTGGTCATGGCAGCAGAGTATAAAGATGAAGACACCGGGGATCACATTGTCAGGATCGGACAATATTGCTCACTCATAGCTGAAAAGCTAAATCTTCCCCGGGAATTTAAAGAAACAATCTATTATGCAGCACCCATGCATGATATCGGAAAAATCGGCATCCCGGATAAAATTCTTTTAAAACCGGGCAAGCTCACCCATAGCGAGTTTGAAACCATAAAAGCCCACACACAGATCGGCGCAAGGCTTTTATTCCAATCCAAATCAAAGATCCTTCAGATGGCCCATGAAATTGCCCTGACCCATCATGAAAAATTTAACGGGAAAGGATATCCCAATCAATTAAAAGGAATTGATATCCCCATATCCGGACGGATTGTTGCTCTGGCAGATACCTTTGACGCACTCACCTCAAAGCGGCCTTATAAAGACCCTTATCCTCCCGAGATTATCTATGATATCCTGAAAAAAGAAAAAGGGGAGCACTTTGACCCTGAGGTTCTTGATATCTTTATCACCAGTTTTGATCAATTCCTGAAAATCAGAGGCAAAGTCGGTACTTTTGAAGGCAAAACAGATCAACATTTCACACTCAGTGAACGGGATAGAGCAAACTGATTTTATTTTTTATCCTTCTTTTTTTGTTTTGCTTTCAAAACCTGCCGACGGGAAGCATTCAACACGCCCCTCTGTATTCTTCATACCCACAAAGCGGAGCGGGCTTAATAAATTTTCCGACAAGGATATTTATGCCGCAATGGTTGACCAGAAGATAGCGAAAGACCTTGCAAGGAAGGCATAGATCTTCAGGAAATGCTCTTACGCCAACTTGGCGGATCAGGGATTAGGGATCAGCCTGAGCAGTTGCTAAAGTTTTGTTGTAAACTTGCCGATGTCCTTTTAAAATGAGATAAATAAAAAAGATGTATTACAGATGAAAATTGCTGAAACAGGACAGCCCGTGATGGATAACTTTGTTTTTACAGATTCCCCAAAAACCAATATCTTAATTGTTGATGATGAGCCCATGATAAGAGATCTGCTTGAAAATATCATGGAAAGAACGAGTTATTCTTGTTACTTTGCAGAGAATGGTGAAGCAGCATTGGAAATGCTCTCCAGG
>NZ_JAUWQB010000026.1 GCF_030611305.1 Desulfobacula sp.
GGTACTTTTTGCAAAAGCATATTAAGCATAGCTCATGATCAGGATTACCGACATACTTGATAAAATTTATGAGTATAATCCCGGAGGCGATTCGGATATTATAGACCGGGCCTATATTTACTCGGCAAGGGTTCATGAAGGCCAGGTCCGGCTTTCCGGGGAACCCTATCTGTCCCATCCTCTTGAGGTGGCCGATATTTTGGCCGATATGCGGCTGGATGTTGAGAGCATTGCTTCAGCCCTCCTGCATGATGTCATTGAAGACACCCCGGCAACCAGAGAAGATATTGAGAAGATGTTCGGACCCGATGTTGCCCATATTGTTTCCGGTGTAACAAAACTTTCAGCCCTTCAAACTTCAACCAAAATAGCCCAGCAGGCAGAAAGTTTACGAAAAATGATTCTTGCCATGGCAGATGATATCCGGGTGGTTTTGATCAAGCTTGCGGACAGAATTCATAATATGAGAACCCTTAAATATCACCAGAGTCCTGAAAAGCAGGCGGCTATTGCCCAGGAAACCCTTGATATTTATGCCCCGATAGCCGCACGCCTGGGGATTTTTTGGATAAAGTATGAACTGGAGGAAAAGGCTTTTTATTATACTTTAAGGGACGAATATGAACATATTGATACCTTGGTGAACAAAGCCAAGGACGAAAAAGAAGATTACATTAAAGAGGTCAATGAGAAACTTCATGAAAAAATGAGAGAAATGGGATTGGAAGCTGAAATAAAAGGGAGATACAAGCAGCATTACAGCATTTACCAGAAAATGATTTCCCAAAACCTTGAATTTGATAAAGTTTATGACATTATAGCCTTTAGAATCATTCTTGATTCGGTTCCTCAGTGTTATGCTGCCCTGGGTGCCATCCATTCCATGTGGAAGCCGATTTACTATAAAATTAAAGATTATATCGGTAATCCCAAGCCCAATATGTATCAATCCATCCATACCACGGTTGTGGGTCCAAAAGGCGAACGGGTTGAAATTCAGATCAGGACCAATGATATGGACCAGATTGCAGAATCCGGGATCGCAGCCCACTGGAGTTATAAAGAAGGCTCAAAGGTTGATAAGAGTGCCGGAGAGCTGTTTTCCTGGATCAGAAAGCTTGTGGAAAACCAGGAAAATTATAATGATCCGGACGAATTCCTGGAAAATGTCCGTATTGATTTATACCCTGGCGAAATATATGTATTCACACCTCTGGGCGACATTAAGACCCTGCCTAAAAAAGCCACGCCTGTAGATTTTGCTTATCTGATACATACGGAAGTCGGTGCAGCGTGTACAGGAGCAAAGGTCAATGGAAAACTTATGCCGCTCACCCATGAGCTGAAAACCGGCGATGCCATTGAAATTATTACAACCAAAGGCCATAATCCAAGCCCTGACTGGCTCAATTCTGTAAAAACCGTAAAAGCCAGGACTAAAATACGCTCCTGGATCAATGCCCGGGAAAAAGAGAGAAGTTATTCTCTGGGGCGTGAGATGTGTGAAAAGACATTCAGAAAGAGAAACCAGAATTTTAATGCCCTGGTTAAATCAGGGGAAATCAAAAAGGTTGCCGATACCTATGGGTTTAAAAAGATTGATGATCTGATCGCCAATGTGGGATTTGGAAAACTTACTCCTTTGCAGATTTTGAATAAAGCCCTGCCGAATCTTGAAAAACAGGAAATTAAAGAAGGAAATATTCTTCAGAAACTGGTTGGAAAGCGAAAGAAAAAAGAGAGCACAGGCATCATTGTAAAAGGGCTTAATGATATTCTTGTTAAGTTTTCAAAATGCTGCAATCCTCTTCCGGGCGACCGTATTATCGGTTACATCACACAGGGCCAGGGGGTAACCATTCACCGGAAAGGGTGCTTAAATATTATGAAATTGAGCAATGAGCGCCAGATCGAAGTCCAGTGGAGTGATGATTTTACAGAATCCTATCCTGCCAGTATCAAGGTCAGAACGAATGACAGGTTCGGGCTTCTGGCAGATATTGCCTCTGTTATCAGTAAATATAAATCTAATATTTTAAGTGCAAAAACCGAAACCCAGGAAACAGGTGTTGGTCTGTTCTATTTTACCATACTGGTTGAAAGTTCTGATCAGCTTCGAAAAATTATGTCAGAAATCAGAAAAGTGAAAAAAGTGACCGATGTCAAACGGATCATCCGAAACGATTAAATCACAGTACAAAAATAAAGGTTCGGGCTGTCTTATATTTAAACTGCCCGAACCAGAATGTTTGTATTATTGAAATAATGTAACAGAGAAGCGGTTTAGGACGCTTTGGTTACTTTTCCTGCTTTAATACAATTTGTGCAGACATCTATTTTTCTAACGCAATCTTGTTTAATAACGGCCCGAACTCTTTGAAGGTTATACTTTACATGTGATAATGATTGTCAATCTTTCATAGGTTCTTCCTCTCTTCTTCTTTTGGAGCTTTCCCGGGGAAGAACCTTTATTACATTTTTCTCACGCCGGAACGGTAAAACCTTTTAGGGTCGCTCAGGACCACCAGGGTTTTCACATTAGACTAAAAATATGAACTGCAATAGTGACCAAATATTATTCTGGATTGATAATCATTAAGGCATCTCCCACCATTATGCCATTTCCTTCCTCTAGGATAAACAACGGATTAATGTCCAGTTCGACGAGATGACGTCCTAAAAGCGAGCCTAAATTTGATATGGTAACGATGGCATTAACTGCTGCGTCAATGTCACGTACAGCCATTCCGCGAAAGCCGGAGAAAAGTTTTCTTGTCTTGAGTTCGCATAGCATTTCTAACGCTTCTGCTTTATTGACAGGTGCTAATCTCAAACTAGTATCTTTCAATAGTTCAACAAAAATGCCTCCGGCTCCAAAAAGAATAACAGGACCAAATTTATCACTGAATCTGAGCCCAACGATGGATTCTATAGCATTTGGCACCATTTCCTCAATAAATATACCGTTGAGTAACGCTTTAGGTGCTGCATTATGTGCGTTTTCCAGAATTTCGTCGAACGCTTTTCTCAACGCGTCAGGTCCATTTATCCCTATTTTCAATGCACCGATATCGCTTTTATGCAGGATGTCCAGTGAGTTTATTTTTGCCACTACCGGATAACGAATATGCTCTGCCAATTTAATAGCTTCTCCGGCTGTATTTGCAAGTCCCCCCTTCGGAATTGCAAGGCCCAGTTCATGCAACATTTTTTTACTTGCGTATTCAGAAAGCGGATATGCGCCGCTATTATAGTTTGACGGCATTTCGGATATCAACATTGATTTTACCTTTTCGATTTTCGAAACTCCAATAGCAAGATTATTATAAGAAGAACTCATCTGTACCGGTGTAGTAAAAGCCGTCGGGCCATCATCTTTCATATGAGCTTTATATTCGCAATTATGTCTATTCATATTTACAAGCTGCGATAATGCTTTTATAGTCCGAACCCCGTCAAACAAAAGGGGAATCCCATATTTTCTAAGCCCTTCAATCGCTTCAGACGGAGCTGCCATCCAGGAAACAAGTATTGGCTTTCCACTGGTCTTGCGCGCTTCCTTGACTATTTCAATAATATCTAGTGAAAGCGAAATTGCATTCTCTTTATTGCCTCCAAGGAAAAGAACAATTGAATCTGTATCTGGATCGTCAAGAATAATTTTCATGCTTTTCTTTAAAAGGCCCGGAGATGAAATCAGTTCTGCAGTCAAATCAATGGGATTTTTGTATGACCCGAATTGAGGTATTACATCTTTCAGCTTATTCTGGGTTTCGGTTTTCAGTTCAGGCACTTCCAGGCCCAGCTCTTCACATCGATCAGCACAAATAATCCCCCCGCCACCGGAAATACTCATAATTGCAACTCGATTACCCTTAGGATTCAAACCCTTGCTTAGCACAACTCCAAGGTCAAGCAATTCTTCGATGTGGTTAGCTTCAATTATACCAGCCTTTCTGAAACATGCTGAGTATTCTTCGTCCGAGCCTGCCAGTGCACCTGTATGTGAAAGCGCTGCTCTTTTACCAGATTGAGAACGTCCAACCTTAAGGCAAATCAGCGGTTTGCCAATTTCTCTGGCTATAATACCAGCTCGAATCAATTCATCTGGGTTCCTCGATTCCTCTAAATATACGAGTACTCCCTTAACCTCTTTTTTCATGAGTAAATACCGGGCTACCGTAAAAGTATCCAGAGAGACTTCATTACCGGTTGTAACCCAATGAGAAAAACCAATTTTTGCTTCCTGAGCTACCCCGAGAATATATGCGGCAATGGCTCCGCTTTGGCTGACCAATGCGAGATCACCTTTTTGAAGATTTTTTTCTTCCAAGACACTGGAAAATGAAAGCGGAATTGAATCGATCAAGTTTATAAGGCCTAAGCAGTTAGGCCCTAAAACAGGCAATCCATTTTTTTGAGACAAATGCTTGATTTTTTCCTGAACATCTTGGCCCTCTTTTCCCAACTCGGCAAATCCAGAACTAAAAATAATCGCTGATTTTGCTTTAGCAACCACACAATCTTGAAAAACCGACTCCATGCGGGAAGCCGGTACGATTAATAAAGCGACATCAACCGTTTCCGGGATCTCTTTAATATTGGGGTAGCATCGGATACCATTGATTTCATTATACTTAGGGTTTATAGGATAAATTTGTCCTTTATAATTATTATCAAGTAAAAATTTCAGCGGCCTGCCGCTTAAGCGAGAAAGATCTCCTGAACACCCGACAATAGCAACCGAGCATGGATTAAAAAGGGGTTCAATGGATATATCTATTGATGGTTCCCGGTCTTTTATAAAATTTTGGCCATTATCACCTGTAAAATAATGATTTCTTTTATTCTTATTCAAAGCATTTACCTCTCACACACAGTCTAAAAATTTAACGGTTAGCCTTACGGTAGCCAAGCTGATCCATAGCGATAATCATCTTACAAATATTCGCAGAGCCTTCAACGATAATATAGGTTGGAATATCACGATAGTACCGGGCAATAGGAAATTCCGTGGAATATCCATAAGCGCCGAGAATCCGCATCGCATAGTTTGCACATTTCATTGCTGTTTCTCCGGCAAAATATTTAGCCTGAGCTGTTTCAAGTCCGTTTTTTGTATTGCCCTGATCTTTTTGCCATGCTGCCTTATAGACCAGTAATCTGGCAGCTTCGATCTCAGTGGACATTTGAGCAATGAGATCCTGATTCATTTGAAACTGCCCAATCTGTTTACCAAACTGCTTGCGGGAGTTGCAATATTTAATAGATTCGTCCAGACAAACTTGGGCGCACCCCACAGCGCCAGCGGCGGCAGATATTCGCGTATTGTTTAAGGAACTGAAAACAATTTTAGCACCATCACCGGGTTCCCCCAGGATATTTTCCTTAGGGACCTTTGTATTGTTTAAAAATATTTCACCTGTTGGTGAGGAGTGGGAGCCAAGTTTTTCCAATTCACTGGTGGTTATACCATTGAAATTTTTCATTTCTACTATGAATGCCGACAGCCCCTTGTTTCCCTTGGATTTGTCGGTGTAGGCGTACATTACAATAACATCGGCCACATGCGCATTTGAAATCCAGGTCTTGGAACCGTTTAGCAACCAATGGTCACCACAGTCTTCAGCTGTAGTTGTTATAGACATAACGTCAGAGCCAGTATCAGGTTCAGTGATGGCAAATCCACCCATATATTCGGCACTGCACAGTTTTGGTACATATTTCTTTTTTACCTCCTCAGTGCCATACATACAGATTGGGTGGGCGCACCCTAGCCCCAGCAGGTTGTATTGTACGCGAAGAGAACTGGAGGCCCTGGCGATTTCCTCAGTAATTATAACTGACGCCATAAAGCCCATGTCTTCACCACCGTATTCTTCGGGTATTGTGGCGCCGAAAAACCCGAGTTCACCCATAGGTTTTATCACTTCTTTTATGGGTAAATAGTTAGACGAATCCCACTCATTAGCAAAAGGGGCTATCTTTTTTTGCGCAAATTCCCGGACGGCTTTTTCAAGCATTTTTTGTTCTTTTGTTAATTCAAATTCCATTTTAAATATTCTCCTTTTTTGATAAAATATTAATATATAGTTAAATAAGTATATTTTACGTCATGGGTCTGGTACATATTCTTTGCCTGAAATAGGTATAACTAAGATTGGTATTTCAGACTTGCGTAGTACGTATCGAATCGTGTCACTAATAAATAATTTCTCAAGGCCTGTTTGGGCGTGAGATCCCATAACGATCAGATCACAGCCATGAGTATCCGCTTCCTTTAATATAACTTCTGTAATATTTTTGCCTTCTGCGATTATTTCTATTACCTGTAGTTTATTAAGCTTGGATTCTGGCTCTAATGATTCTTCTTTACAGGAAATACCTAATTGCGGTTGATCAACAACCTGTTGTTTCTTGCCGATAAGTACATCCCTTGCTTTTTGATTATGTTTGGATCTTATGGTTTTTAACTTTTTTTCATTTAGTGCGCTGATTAATAACCTTTCGGAAGCAGAACTCAACTTACGCATTACATGTAGAAGATAAATTCGGGCTTCGTATTTTTCGGCCAGGCTCAATGAAAAATCAAAAGCAATTTGTGAATTTTTGGAAAGGTCGGTTGCAAAAAGAATTTTTTTGATTTCAGGAGTCATGTTTTCAATTTCCTTAATGATAATTTACGACTTAGATCAAAGCCGAATTACGTCATCCTGCTGATGATTGCAGCAATGCCATGACCGCCGCCGCCGCATATTGTTTCTAATCCATAAACTCCGTTACGCCTGTATAGTTCATGTATCAGACTCACCATTCTCATTGTGCCGGTGGCGGCAATAGGATGCCCCAGGGAAATCCCAGACCCGTTCACATTTACTTTATCTTCCAAAACCTTTCCATTGATACCCATCAACTTGGCATCCGCAAGAACCTGGACTGCAAAAGCTTCTTGGATCTCTATGAGATCCATTTGATCAATGGTAAGGTTAGCTATTTTTAAAGCCTTTGTAACCGAAGACGGAACTGCTGGGTAGGTAAGCGTTGGATCTGCTGCTGCTACTGAAAATGACTCCAGACGGGCAACTGGTTTAATCCCAAGCTGTCTGGCCTTAGTTTTAGAAATTAAAACAACCGCAGCAGCTCCATCATTTTCTGTTGCCGAATTTCCCGCCGTGCACACTCCGCCATCATATACCGTTTTTAGTTTTCTGAGTTTTTCTATCGATGTTTCTGCCCGTGGCGGTTCGTCCGTATCAAGAATTATGGTTTCTTTTCTCGAAGGAATCGATACTGGAACGATCTCCTCTTTGAACTTTCCCGATTTAATGGCCGCACAGGCTTTTTGATGGCTTCGCAGCGACCAATTATCGGCCGCTTCCCGGGTAATACCTTCCTCTCTTGCAGCAGCCTCTGCCCAAGACATCATCGAGTTCAACTCACCGAATCTTTCAATAGGCTGTGACATGACGCGGGCTCGTTGTATGCGGTCATAAATAGGCATGCCCCAAGTGGACACCGCACCATGACCTCTGGGCATAAATCCCAATTTTTGATCAAATCTTCCACCAGTACCCCATTTTATAAATTCGCCCGGGATATAGAACTCAGTCTGGCTCATGCTTTCAATACCTCCAGCCACAATCACGTCAGCATAGCCGCATTGAATTTTCATTGCTCCGAAACAAATTGAATCCAGGCCGGAACAGCACCTTCTATCTATTGTGATACCGGGGATATCCATAGGCCACCCGGCGGCAAGCAGCGCCACGCGTGCTATATTTACGGATTCGCCATTTTGGTAAGATTGCCCCATAATCACCTCGTCGACATCCTCTGGGCTAACGCCGGCCTTCTTTACTACTTCATCAATAACCAGCGCTCCAAGTTTATATGCCGGGATGTCTTTAAATCCACCTAGATAGCTGCCGATCGGTGTACGTACAGAACCGCAAATCATTACTTTTTCCATAACACCTCCAATTTTAATTAGTCTTTTATTCTTCTAAAATGTTCTTAATTTTTTCCCTCAAGGATTTGGTTGAATTTTTCTAAGTTAGCAAATACATTTACAGTTTTATTTTGTTCAGCCTCTTTTACTAGTTCAACCACTTTATCATTAAAAGGAGTGTCGATACCGAGCATATCGCCCTTAGAGGCAATCATTCCATTAATGGCTTCAATTTCAGTTTTTCTCTTCAAATGCAGGTCATAAAGCATACTGGCAATAACCTTCCGGTACCCCTTGTAACAATTAATTATTAATGGCTTTACGCGCTCAAGGTCAGATTCACTGTCAGCAAGTTCAAAATCCTCAAAATTTGTGCCATCAACAGTTAGCAGTTTATACCCTGGGCATGCGCAATTTTTAGCACCTCATTTTTTATAAATGCCGCACACACTATTGCTTTCTCATTATTTAAAACATCGCCGTAGGTACAACCCAGGGCTGCTGACATGCCACTCATTGCGGAGTTAAAGGACAATTTAGTCCATCTGACCCTCATCAAATTCTCAGAAATCAGACATTCTCCGGCTAAATCCAAAATCTTTTTAACTCTATAGAGTCTGGGAGTTATACCGCCATCAATTTCGCCAATTTCATAGATTAATTGATCCTTTTCGGTGGTCATCTCGGTAACCCCGGGTTCCACTAAACTGGCCCCCCAATATACAAAGCCGCCGATGACTCTTTCTTTTCCAACAAACCGAGAGACAAGCTCTTCTGGCAACCCATTCTGGAGGGTACAAACAATGCTTTTATCGTTTAAATGTGGGAGTATAGCGGGCAGATAAACTTCGTTGTTGGTACTCTTTGCCAAATAAAAGACGATGTCAAAAGTTCCTTCAATTTCATTTAAAAGGCATGCTTTTACATCGGCATTTAGCTGCATTTTTCCTGTAATCGTGGCACCCTTCGCATTTAAGGCTTTAACATGGGATTCATAGCCGTCAATCAGTACAATTTCCTGCCCTGACTTACTAATCATCCCTCCAAGTGCCGTACCTAAAGACCCCACACCCAGCAGTGCTATGCGCATTTGTGTAACCCCTCTGATTTTATTGGTTCGATCCGATTACTACCAGCAAATCTAATCCTGGATTAATTATCGTTCAATTAATTCAATAGAAACATTATTAGCCGCACAGGCATCTAAAAATGCAATTTTTGAAGCTCCGCTGCCACTTTTTGGATGGAGGTCAAGTAAAGGCACACTATTGCACCGGAGACTATCAATAGACTCTTCGATGTTTTCAACCCTAACGGCCAGATGATGCAGACCTTCACCCCTTGTCTCTATAAACTGTTTAAACGCACCATCACCCGTGGGTTGAATCAGCTCCACTAATGTTTCCCCACAACTTAAAAAAGCAATAGTAATATTGTGTTCCGAATTTTTTTCGATTCCAGTTAACGGAAGACCAAGGATACCCTGATAAAACAGTAACGATAATTCTATGTTTTTTACAATAATGCCAATATGATCTATCAGTAAAGGTTTCAATGGCCCACTCCTTTCTCGAGGTTCTCTAAGTACTTAAATCAGAGTTATTAGTTTTTATAAACAGGGGATCGCTTTTCCAAATACGCTGTCAGTCCTTCTGAATGATCCTCATTTCCAAATATTATTGTCTGCGAAAGCCTTTCCATCAGCAACCCCGCTTCAATACTTCCGTCAATCCCCGCGTCAATCACAGCTTTAGCTAATTTTACTGATAGCGCAGACTTCTTAAGGATTGCTTCTGCTGTCGCTTTAGCAGCATCCAGGGCACATCCTACTGCCACAACCTTGTTGACAAGTCCAATCCGTAGAGCCTCAACTGAATCGATAATCTCACCGGTTAATATCAATTCTTTCGCTTTTGCTGTTCCAACCAGCCGTGACAGGCGCTGAGTGCCACCCGCGCCAGGCAGAATTCCTAAATTCAATTCCGGTTGACCAAATTTGGCATTTTCAGAAGCAATCCGGATATCGCAAGCCATTGCTAACTCACAGCCACCGCCAAGCGCATATCCGTTAATCGCTGCAATACTTATCTTGTCAAGCAGGGCCAGCCGCTTTAGTATTTTAATATTCTTTCCAAGGAAAGTCTCTTTAACCGACCGATCATTTAATGCATTAATATCAGCACCGGATACAAATGCGCTCTCTCCGGTGCCAGTGAAAATTAGTACTCTTATTTCCTGATCGTTTTCAACCAAAGTCAAAACCCTATCAATTTCTGCCCAGGTTTCTTTATCGAGAGCATTTCGGACTTTTGGACGATTCACAGTCGTAATACCGATCCCACCGACCTTTTCAAAAATTAAATTTTTAAACTCAGCTTTCATTTTACTTGTTTCTCCTTGTAATCATAGATCCCCTTTCCCACTTTCCGACCCAGTCTTCCCGCCTTTACGTATTTAACCATTAACGGCGCCGGTCGATATTTATCACCAAGGGTTTTATGAAGGTATTGAAGTATATTCAAGCGAGTGTCCAATCCAACGAGATCTACCATTTCAAATGGCCCCATTGGATGGTTTAAACCAAGTTTTACAGCCATATCGATATCTTCTGGCGAGCCTAAGCCCTCTTGGAGCATATTAAAAGCCTCATTGCCGATCAACGCATTAATTCGTGTTGTTACAAACCCGGGGAACTCGTTAATTTTTACTGTTATTTTCCCCATCTTGCGGCACATTTCCTCGCAATTTTTAAAAGTTTTTTCTGATGTTTCCAAACCACACACGATTTCAACAAGTTTCATCATGTGAACCGGGTTGAAGAAATGCAAGCCGATTGTTCTTTCCGGTTTGCCAACAACCGACGCGATTTCGGTTATGCTCATAGATGAAGTATTACTTGCGAATATTGTATGCGCCAGGCATAATTTATCGAGTTCTGAAAAGACCTTTTGCTTCAATTCAAGATCTTCGGGAATCGCTTCTATGACAAGATCAACTTCGGCCGTTGCCTTTGCCAAATCCGTGGAATATTTTATTCGCTGTAGTGCAGCCGTTCTCTCCGCAGCTTCCAGTTTTCCTAATGTAACACCCTTTTGGAGATTGGAAGCAATGGTATCAATAGATTTTTCAAGCAAGGCACTTTCTATATCATACATTGTCACATCAAAGCCACCGGCTGCACAAACATGAGTGATACCCCTACCCATGACGCCCGCTCCTAAAACTGCAACCTTTTTTCCCATCATAATTTTGTCTCCTTATTATTTGTATCTTACGAGTTGTTTAGCAAGCGACGACAGAAACATCGGAATTTCATGAATTTCCGCCACAGAGAGTGTCATGTCAATATCTTTATAGAGCAAATCAAGTGTTCCTCCTTTCTGATAATCTTCCTTCCATGATCGAACAATCTGCCAATTGTTGACAACCCATGAATCACCTGTACTTACTTTGAGCAGATCAAACAACGTATCCGATTTGAGGCCGACCTTGTTTGCCAGATTTTTAGCTTCGTGCACTGCACACATGTTCACCAGCAGAAGCATATTATTGATCAGCTTTGCATATTGGCCCATACCTGAATCGCCAAGATAAAAAGTATGGCTTCCGAGCACATCAAATATCTTTTTGTATTTCTGAAATCCACTTTCAGACCCACCGACCATAATAGTTAAGTCTCCTGTCCCAGCCCTTTCCTTGCCACCGCTAATTGGAGCATCCAAAAATATTAGGCCTTTCTTCTCAGACTGCTCGGCCAGATCGCAAGCGATCAAAGGATCAATTGTTGATACAACGATAATGGTTTCAAGTTGACCGGTGTTGGCAAGAACTCCTTTCTCGCCTTTAATAATCTGTTCAACCTGTGAAGTGGTTCTGACTGCAATGATTACCATTTCGGAACAGGCTGCGACATCCATAGGTGACTTTGCGACTTGGGCACCGATTTTTTCAATTTGTCTTAATGATTTTTTGTCAATATCATAAACATTGAGTTTGTATCCGGCATTTATTAAGTTTTTTGCCATTGGATAACCCATCTCTCCCAGTCCAATAAATCCTATCGCTTTTTCCATTTTGTTTCCTCATTGCTTGGCGCACTTTCTTATTGAATATAAATCAGTTTTTCGAGCAAGGCGTTCAGATTATCATGGTTTTCAAGTCCAATAATCATCTGCCATGTTTCTGCCATATCATCAGGAGGTAGAACATCAGATGTATATTTTTCATACAATAAATGAACTTCATCAATGGTCAAGGGGGAATCAGGGCCTCCTTTAGCCTGAACTCTTTCCTTAGTAATCTTTCTGCCGTCGGTAAGTAATACTTCGATTTTTGCTATGCCACTCATGAACTCTGCTGGCCATTCAGAATGATTAATTACTATCACCTTTTTCCAGGCCTTCTGGAATTCGTAAGATTGCAATACTTCCTGTGAAAAGTGACAACTGTTCACATCACCATCTATCATTAAAGCTGCCATTATATGATGAAAACTAAAACGTGCATCTTCTGTATGGATAGGCTCAGGACGATTGCATGTGTTGTCAACCGGCCCCACATGAATCTTTATGATATCAATGGCATCCACTGTTAATTCCTGCTCTACCAGTATTTCCAGCATCATATCAATATGTCGGTGGGTTAAAAAGCAGCAAGGGTATTTCTTTATCCACGTCTCATGAACGCGCCATCTTGCTCCTGCCAAATCTTTTACAATTGACTTAGCATCGTAGTTATGGCCGGTACACATTTGAGATAACCACTTCTCAACATCCCAGCTCCCGGTCATGCCCATCTTTGCTAACTGGGCTGCCATCAATCCATTGCGGCAGGCAACAGCAGATTCAATATAGTGAGCATCCGTACCGAAATTAATGATGAATCCACTGGCACAGCCCATTGCTATGCCCATAGCATTCTTAAGCTGTTCCCGATCAAGCCCAAGGGCTTTGCCAGCAGTCACGGACGCACCAATAACGCCATAAAATGGAAGATCCGTGTAACCTTTAGATGATAAAGTAAACATTCCAATCCGGTTCATGACCTCAATACCAAGAGCCGCGGCCGTGATAACTTCTTTACCGGTTAAGTTTAATTTTTCTGCCAGAGGAAAAATCACAGGAAAAATAGTAATATCGCTGGTGGCCGAAGGGAATTGATCATCTTCCAGCTCAGCAGCGTGAGAAGTAATTCCGTTAATAAAGATCGCGTCTTCTATTAGAAATTTCTTTCCAGAGCCTATAGCACCAATTTCTCCAGGGGCATTTTTTGATTCGGTATACTTGATAATTCTTTTTCCGGCAACGGTTGTAGAGCCCGTTAACATGGCCGCGACTATTTTTGAGGTCAGTGCTTTTGTATAAAGAACAGTTTCATCTGGTATATCCTGAAAATCAGTTTCAAAAACAAATGCTGCAAGTTGATCCATTATAGACATTATCTCTCTCCTTTATGTATGTTGAAATTCCCGATCGTTTTATTGGATTATTATTCATGTATATTTGATATCTCTAATCGATAAGTACCGAGGGCAACCACGTGATGAGTCCTGGAAAAATTATACAAATAAGTAATCCCAGTTCCATTAATCTCCAAAATGGAAAAGCCCCCCAATAAATGTCCTTGGTTTTAACCTCAGGGGGCGCCACTCCTTTTAGATAAAACAGAGCATAGCCAAATGGTGGTGTCAAAAAAGAGTCTTGAAGCATTACCGCCATAATGATAACAAACCAAAGTTTATCAAACCCGAGCTGGTCAGCAATCGGCAGAAAAATTGGAAAAACGATCATAACTATGCCGATCCAATCTATAAACATACCAAGTACAAACAGGATTAACATCATGATTGCGAACGTTCCCCATTTCCCGAATCCAACTCCCAAAATTAGATCACGAACAACATCGCCTCCACCCAGCCCTAAAAAAACGCCAGTAAAACAGGTCGCCCCAACCAGAATCATCATTACCATAGATGTGGTTTTTGCCGTCTGTGTGATTGCTTCAAAAAATTCTTTGGCATCAAATCTTTTATAGGCCAACACCAAAACAAACGCTAAAAAAGCTCCAACAGCAGATGCTTCTGTGGGGGTTGCTATTCCGAAAAAAATAGTTCCAAGCACACCTATAACGAGGACCATTGGAGGGACCATTGATTTAAGAACCATTTTCGCAATTGTTTTATTGGAAACCTCGGAACGTACCTCTTTCGATAATGCTGGCCCCATAGTCGGGTTTAAGTTGCATTTGATTAGGATATAACCAATGTAGAGAAATGATAACATCAGGCCTGGTCCAATTGATCCGGCAAAGAGTTTGCCAACAGATAGATTTGCCTGATTGCCCATAATAATGAGCATAATACTCGGGGGAATTAAAATTCCCAGCGCTCCACCGGCACAGATGCAGCCGCAACTCAGCCTTTTATCATATTCATATTTTAGCATTACTGGCAATGCTAAAAGGCCCATTGTAACAACAGAGGCACCGATTATACCGGTACAAGCGCCAAACAGTGTAGAAACCACGATGACAGCTATGGCGATACCACCTTTAATTGGCCCGAACAAATATCTCATGGCATCAAAAAGGGTTTCAGCGATTCCAGAACTGTCCAACACCCTGGCCATAAAAATAAAAAGTGGGATCGCCAATAAAATGTAATCGTTCATTAGATTATAGATGCGCCCTGCAAACATATAAAAACAATCCGGCCCCCACCCGATAAACCCAAAAATTACGGCCAATCCACCTAATACAAATGCCAAGCTGTGTCCCATAAGTAACCCAACTAAAAGGCTAATAGACATGAGGATTGTTATCCATTCCGGGCTTACTTCAAACATTTTTTTTCTCTTTTTTATATTTTTGTATTTCTTTATAAAAAATTACCACCCCCTGCAACAACAGTAAAAAAGCAGATATGGGAATTACTGTTTTAATAGGATACAAAGGAGGAGCAAAAACGCTCCAGCTTGTTTCTTTTATTGCCCATGATTTGGTGGCATAAACCGTTCCCTGGTACAATAACACAAGACAAAAAGGGAAAAAAAACAGAACATACGAAAGTATTTGAAGAAAAGCCTGTTTCTTTTGGGTTAACGTCTCAGAAACAACATCCACTCCGACATGAGCGCCATGCAGTAGACTATAGCCAGCAAGTGTCATAAAATAGAAACCGAATAGTTGCGTTGTTACCTCAAAACTCCAAATTGTCGGTTTGCGAAACACATATCGCATGATTACCTCGATAACCACCAGCAAAGTGAGTACTACTATGGAGCAACTGACAATCCTTCCAATCCATTCATTAAGATTGTCTATGATATGGATGATTTTTTTCACTATATAATCTCCAAACCTAAAGAGGTCTTTAATAATTTTAATGTTGCGTTTTATGATTGCAAATCAATCTTGTTGCCTGGAAAGTCGCGCAATTTGACTTTCCAGGCATCTGAATATAATATCCTGTGTATAATATTATTCTGAATACTTCTTTATTGCTTCAAGATCAGGAAGCACAGGGTTACGTCCAGCTGTAAAAGGACTCGCTATTGAACGCCACTTAGCTTCTATTTTCATAAAATTGAGTTGGGAATAGGCTATTTTAGCAAACATAGGATTTTCCTTACTGGATTCAAGAAGATGCTTCCAGGATAACTCCTGAATTTTATCTAAATCTTCATCACTGAGCCGAGTAACCTGGATTCCCTTGTCAAGAAATTTTTGAGTCGCAATAGCTGAAGAATATTCATAATAGGTATATGTCCAACCGAAAGTAGCCGCTGCAATTGTCTTCAGCAGTTCTTGTGTTTTGGCAGGCAGACTATCCCAAGCTTTTTTGTTTATCATGACACCTCCGACTGAAGCTGGTTGATGCCAACCGGGGGTTGCCCAATATTTGGTTACTTCCTGAAAGCCCAACCCCCAATCATTTGCCGGGTCTGAAAATTCACCTGCATCTATAACACCCTTTTCAAGTGCTTGATAAATTTCTCCACCTGAGAGCATTACTTGTGAAGCGCCAAGATCTTTTAATATTTTTCCTTGGGTTTGACCGGACATCCTGATTTTTAAACCTTTATAATCAGCAAGCGTTCTTATCGGTTTGTTTCCTCTAACCCCTGATTCCGCAGTAGAAACCCAATAGGGCAGATAAACAATTCCGAATTGACTATAGAGCTCCTGGTATAATTCGAACCCGCCTCCCTGGTAGATCCAAACCATGTAATCGGAAGGTGTTAGACCCATTGGGAACGCTCCGAGCAGATCGAAGGCCGAGTTTTTACCAGCCCAATAGTTTGGCCAATCACCTCCGGCCTGGACTGTGCCTTGTGAGACAGCATCAAGGAGCTCAAAGGCAGGTACTAAAGCACCCCCTTCAAAAAATTTAATCTGTAGATTATCATCAGCCAGGGTATTAACGAGGTTAACAAAATGCTTGTCGGCCTCAATAAATTGAATTGACGGAGGCCAGCAAGTTGTCATTTTCCAGTTGATAACTTTTCCAGTTGCATTAGTTGTAAACATTGCTATAAGAACAAACAGAATTGCAAATACCTGCAGAAAGTGGCTGTTAAACATTTGCTTTTTCATTTTTTCTCCCTTTACACATTAATTGTTATAGGTTTAATTTTGCCATAGTAGACAGATTATTTTGTTTGCTGGTCGGTTCACCTCCTCATTGGCTTATGGGGTTTTTAGTTAGCATTGTATGTAGTATTGTATGCAATTGACGCTCCATTTTTTTTTACCTCTCCACAATTTTGAGATAAAATATCACCTAAATATAAGTGCATCACAAATCGGCTGGCGACCTAAAGCGGGACAGTTTGAACCAGTTTATGAGAGTCATCCAGCAGGTAGGCCTCAGGAATAGGGCATTCCAGAAGAGCCTTATTCTACTGGGTGTCCCGGCTTATGTCCATAGCCCATAAATCTACAATCTAAGTACCCATCTTGAGGGTTTCTCTATCTCCTTGGTCAAGCCGCACGCAGCTTCTTTTAGATGCAACAGCATTAGTTTTTTTGCCTTTTCCCCATTCTTCAGTTTTAGTGCTTCTATAATTTTTTTGTGTGAATCTACATAGTTGTCTATTTGAATCGGAAGTGACAGCCCCTCAGATACCCGTCTGTATATCTTCCTTCGTAGGTCACTATCGATTTCCATAAGGGTTTTATTACCCTGTTTTTTTAGAAAATAGTTATGGAATTCCGAGTTTTTTTGCATATATTCCGCATATTTCTTCCCATTGGCCAATCTTTCCATTTCATTATTAAGTCCATCCAAGAAAGATAAGTCCTTTTTGGAAATGATATCAACACTAACCTGCTCAACGGCATTTGCTTCCAGTATGCCTAAAATTTCATAAATTTCTTGTACCCTTTGAGCCGAAATTTTTCTGACGATAGTCCCCGTATCTTTAGTGTGTGATGTATAACCCTCTTTTTCTAGTTGTAGCAAAGCTTCGCGAACAGGGGTACGGCTGACATTAAATTTTTTAGCCAATGTAATTTCTAATAATTTTTCCCCAGCATTTATCCTGCCATGAATAATATCATCAACGATTTGATTAAATACTATTTCCCTTAGTGCTTTTTTCGAAGTGTCCATATTCACAACCGTTAGTTTATATAATATACAATATTGTATACAATCAGCATAAACACATAACTCTTGGCTTGTCAACTAAAATTTATTTTTTGTGTTTATTTTTTGTTGAGAGCAAATAACTTGTCTGGATTTGTAGGGACAAAACTATGGCGCTCACATAAATTGAGACAGCTTCGCTCACATAAATTGAGACAGCTTCGCTCTGATAAATTGAGGCGTTCGTTCACAGCACAATCCATTAAGAAACCATTTTTTCCCCAAGTAGTATTTTTAAAAAATTTGGCAGGGTAGCCGAACAATGGAGGAGTTTAAAGAAAAGATGCTTGAAGTACGTCATTCCAATCATGTTTTGATGGACGAAGTCTTTTGATTGAAGGGTATCGGTTGATCATTTTATTTGTCATAGTATCGCCGGTTTTATCAGCATCAAAACCACAGTAAATTTTGCAACCGTTTATGATAAAATTTTGCAACCATGCTGGATTATCTGTTATGAGGTATTGCGTAACCAGCAACAGTTTTTTGTCATCTTTTTGAGGGAGTTTTAATCTTTGTTTTATAGGAGTCTCTTGCAGAAAAAAAATAATTTATATTTTTAGAATTAACAAGGGTTAATAATTGATGAAAAGCTGCAAGAGAAGCAGCTTTATGAGAAAATTATCACAGATTTGGTTTGAAGAACAAGAGGTTTTTTTCCCTTTTATTGAAAAACAGGTTGAAGAACGAACCGCTTACAAGGAAATTAAAACACCTGGTAACCACTTTAGCAGATATTGCCTCGGTGATCAGCAAAAATAAATCAAATATCTTAAACGCAAAGACTGAAACCCAGGAAACAGGATTGGCGCTGTTGTATTTTACCGTCCTGGTTGAAAGTTCTGATCAGCTTCGAAAAATTATGTCTGATATCAGAATAGTTAAAAAAGTAATTGATGTCAAACGGATCATCCGCGCCGAATAAATCACAGTACAAAAATAAAGGTTCGGGCTGTCTTATATTTAAACTGCCCGAACCAGAATATTTGTATCATTGAAATAATGTAACAGAGAAGCGGTTTAGGACGCTTTAATTACTTTTCCTGCTTTAATACAACTCGTGCATACATCTATTTTTCTAACACAACCTTGTTTAATAACTGCACGAACTCTTTGAAGGTTAGGATTAAATTTTCTCTTATTCAGGTTGTGGGCATGACTGACATTATTGCCAACCATTGGCTTTTTTCCGCAAATTGCACATTCTTTCGACATTTTTATACTCCTAAAGCAAAAATCTTTTTAAACAAAAATTACCTGGGATTGATACAGCAAAAATAAATAAAAGTAAAGAAAATTTTAAATTTTGTTTGCCAATGCCCGGCACTTAGGGATTTTATTCAATGCTTCTTTGCTTTCTTTTGAACCCGGATAGTTCTCGACAAGATACTCATATCTTTTCAACGCAGCCTTATATCGTTTTGTTTTGTAATAGAAATTGGCCACATAGAGTTCATGTCCTGAAAGGTTTTCCATACAGTTTTTAATATTTTCCTTTGCCTTCTGGGCATACTCACTTTCAGGGTGTTGGTCAATAAGGCGGTTAAACTGAGTCAGGCTGTTTTTAGCAGGGGTGTGGTCCCTGTCTATCGTATCAATCTGGTTAAACCAGCAAAGCCCGGTCTGGTAAATAACATAGGGAATAGCTTCATTTCTTGGGTGCATTTTTTCAAATTCTTCATAGGCGATCATTGCTTCGTCATACTCTTCAAGATGATAATGGGAATCAGCAATTTTTAGCTCAGCTAAAATAGCGTACTTGCTGAACGGATACCAATCCTTCAAGTCTGTATAGGCTTTTACCGCAGTTTTATAGTCTCCTGAAACAAAGGCAGAAGACCCTTCTGAAACAAGCTCGCCGGCATTTTTTTCCATTTCATGTGACGTTTCAAACCACGAGCACCCGGAAAGTAGTAAAACAATCGCAAAGAACAAAAATAGTTTTTTCATAATTATAGGTTCCCAATAAAATGTTCTGCAGAAACAGCAGCAATAGCAGCGTCCCCTACTGCAGTTGCTATCTGTCTTAATGGGGTATCTCTTACATCACCGACAGCATATACGCCGGGAACAGATGTTTGCATTTTTGCATCAGATCGAATAAATCCAAATTCATCTGTTTCAACGGCATCATTCAAAAAAGAGGTGTTGGGTAAAATACCGACCCATATAAAACAGCCGTCCGCTTTTATGGTTTTTTCTTCATTGGTTTTTACATTTTTTACCTTGACACCCTCCACACCGAAGAAGCCTTCTACACCAGTTGGAATACTGTCCCAAACAAATTCAATCTTATCATTTTCAAAGGCCCGTTCCTGAAGTATTTTTGTGGCTCGGAGCTCATCTCTTCTGTGAACCAGATAGACTTTTTTAGCAAATTTTGTCAGATATATGGCCTCTTGTACAGCCGTATCTCCTCCGCCAATAGCAACAATAGTTTTATCCTTAAAAAAAGGAGCATCACATGTGGCACAAAAAGAAATGCCCTTTCCCATGAATTTGTCTTCGCCGATACCAAGTGTTCTCGGGGATGCACCGGATGCAATGATAAGACTTTTGGCCGTGATACTCCTGTCTTTTAGAACGATTTCTTTTAATTCCCCGGAAAGATTGAGGGAATGAACCTCTGCTGTTTCAATTTTCAATCCCAGTTCTTCAGCCTGGATTTTCATTTTTTCAGCAAGATCAAACCCTGAAATGCCTTCGGGAAAACCAGGATAATTTTCTATCCAGTCGGTCACCAGGATCTGACCACCTGGTACGACTTTTTCCAATAGCAGGACATTCATCCTTGCCCTGGCGGCATAGATTCCTGCTGTCAGACCGGCAGGACCTGCACCAATAATTACAAGATCATGGTCAGTCGTTGTCATTATAACCTCTCCTTAAAGGACGCCCTTGATAGTTTCCTCAAGTTTTTCTTTGGCAACCATTCCGGTGATCTGATCTGCTATTTCTCCATTTTTAAAGAAAATCAGCGTAGGAATTGCCTGAACACCATATTTGCTGGGGCTGATCGGATTTTCATCAACATTTATTTTTACAAATGTCATTTTATTGCCATATTCTTTTTCAAGGGCATCAACGGTCGGGGCAATGGCTTTACAAGGACCACACCAGGGTGCCCAGAAATCTACCATTACAGGCTTATCTGATTTGAGAACTTTATCCTCAAAGGAATCATCATCAAGTTCAATTATATTTTGTGTCATGGCAACCGTCCTAAATTTATGTTTATGGTTTAAAAAATATCCTGTAAATATATGTTCTTATTCATTCTTTGTCAATTAATCAAATGCTGTCTGAATAAATAAGGGGCAAACGCTTTTGATGATTTAATAAAAGCTGTTTTACCCCTTAAATTCGTATTGGCAAGTATATTAAATTTTACCAGTTTTCAGCCAGCAGCTCAAAATGAGCCTGTGGATGGACACAAGCCGGGCACATTTCAATGGCCTCTTCTCCTTCATGGACATACCCGCAGTTTCTGCATCTCCATTTTGTGCTGCCCTGTTTTTTAAATACCATTCCCGTTTCAATATTGACAGCCAGGTCGGTATATCTTTTTTCATGTTGTTTTTCTGCAACAGCAATCATTTCAAATACCATGGCAATGGCATCAAAGCCTTCTTTCCTGGCAGTTGCGGCAAAATCAGGATACATTTCTGTCCATTCATATTCCTCTCCTGCTGCTGCCGCTTTGAGATTTTCAAGAGTTGTTCCGATCACACCTGCGGGGAATGCACCTGTAATCTCAATTTCTCCGCCTTCAAGAAATTTGAAAAATCGTTTAGCATGTTCTTTTTCCTGGTTGGCGGTCTCTGTAAAAATATCAGAAATTTGAACAAAGCCTTCCTTTTTCGCCGCACTGGCAAAATAAGTATACCGGTTTCTTGCCTGGGACTCACCAACAAATGCGGTTAACAGATTTTTTTCCGTTTGGGTTCCTTTTACGCTTGCCATAATTTTTCCCTCCTTTTATTATTTAAAGGCCGATGTTATGAATTCATTCATTTCATCAAAGCTGATTTTTTCAACCCGTGCTCTTCCAATTTTTTCAAGGAAAATGTAAAAAAGGTCGTTGCCCTGTTTTTTTTTGTCTTTTCCGGCAGCGCTGATGATTTTTTTTGCATTATAATCAAGGGTTACTGGCAGATTAAGATCATTTAAGAGTGAACGGATTCTTGAAACATCTCCCTGGTTTATCAGATGCCTGGCCTGTGAAAATATGGCAGCAGCCACCATTCCCAGGGCGACAGCCCTTCCGTGGCCTGCTTTTTCAATTTTTTCAATGGCATGGCCAATCGTGTGACCGAAATTGAGTTTTCTTCTTTCGCCAGATTCTTTTTCATCCTGCTGGACCAATTGGGATTTGATTCTTAAGGAATCTGCGACAAGTCTGAAAATGGTGTCATAATCAAGGGCAAGGGCTTTTTGTTTATTATTTTCGATAAAATTAAACATGTCGGTATCTGAAATCAGTGCGTGTTTGACGATTTCAGCAAGCCCGTTTGAAATTTCTTTTTTGGGCAGGGTGTTTAAAAGATCAAGATCACAAATGACAAACTCGGGCTGGTTAAAGACCCCCACCATATTTTTATAGGAATCCAGGTTAACCCCGTTCTTTCCGCCAATACTGGCATCAACCTGGGACAAAAGAGAGGTGGATACAAACCCGAAGTTTATTCCCCTTAAAAAGGTAGAGGCTGCAAATCCCGTAATATCACAGACAATACCACCGCCGATTCCCACAATAAAGCTTGAGCGGTCACAGGAATGATGAACAAGTTTTTTAAATATGGTTTCAATAGTGGCAAGGGTTTTAATACCTTCTCCAGTTCCAATGGTGATGACGGGAACATTTGGAAAATCTTTTTGATAATATTTTTTTATATTTTCATCTGTGATGATAATGGTTTGGGAGTCAGGCAGATAATTTTCCAGGTTTTTAAGGCTTTCTCCTACATAGATGGAAGAAAGCTTTGACCGGCCTTTAACATGGAATATTTCCATTATTATTTCCCAACAATTGCATGGATGGCGTTCATTTTTTCCATAGCTGCAAAAAACTGATGGGGATATAAAGACTGTGCACCATCGCTCAAGGCGTCTTCCGGATGATTGTGAACTTCAATCATCACCCCATCCGCACCTAACGCTGCTGAAGCATAAGCAAGGGGTATGACCTGGTCCCTGACACCGGCTGCATGGCTGGGATCAACAATGATGGGAAGATGGCTTTCTTTTTTAACTGCCGGTACAACAGAAAGGTCTAAGGTGTTTCGGCTGTGTCTTACAAAGGTTCTTACGCCTCTTTCACAAAGAATGACATTGCTGTTGCCTTCTTCCATGATATATTCAGCCGCCATGAGCCACTCCTGAAGCATGGCTGACATCCCTCTTTTTAAAATTACAGGTCTTTTTGATTTTCCGGCACGTCTTAAAAGACTGAAGTTCTGCATGTTTCTGGTGCCGATCTGGACAACATCAGCATATTCTTCAACCAGATCAAAATTTTCAACATCCATGACTTCGGTTACAACGGGCAACCCTGTTTCTTCCCGTACTTTTGCTAAAAATTTAAGGCCTTGTTTCCCAAGCCCTTGAAAAGAATAAGGAGAGGTCCTGGGCTTAAACGCACCTCCTCTAAATAATTTTGCACCGGCCTCTTTAATAGATTTTGCAATAGACATGACCTGTTCTTCGCTTTCAACAGCACAGGGGCCGGCAACTACGGGAAAGCTTCCATTGCCGAAAACAGCATCACCAACTTTAATGTGGGTGTTTTCCTGCTTAAACTCCCGGCTGACAAGTTTATACGGTTTTGTCACCGGAATAACCTCCTTTACACCGTCAAGCCCTAAAAAATGGGTGGCATCGACAGAACCCTTATTGTGCAGAATTCCGATGGATACCCTGTCTCCTCCGGGTATGGGGCGAGCGGTGTAACCTCTTTTTTCAATTGCGTTTACCGCAGCTTGAATTTTTTCTTCACTTGTGCCTTTTTCCATTACTACTAACATTGTTTCCCTCCATTTGATTTTGTATCAGTATTCAACCCTTTGAGCAATAAAAAAGGCTATAAGTTTCTACAGCCCTAAAATAGGAAAAAGCTGCAATGTTTGCCTGCAGCCTTTTTGTTTTAAGTTATGGTTCTGTTTTTTAAGTTAGACCGCTGCTACAGGTGTTTTTGCGCCACCATCGCCAAAGTGGGAAACCTGCCGCAGCACTTTTGCCGGGTTGTTGCCGATTGATTTTTGTTTCTATATACAAGAACAACATAATGAAAAAAGATTATAAATAATTAAATTTTTTTGTCAATAAAAATAATAAAGATTTTTAAAGTATTGTTTGATTTTAGTTTGCCATCAGGATAGACTTTTGCCGGTTGAAATAAAATTGGCAGTGAGGAATATGAAAATCAGGGTAATCATAGCAGATGACCATGCCATTATTCGGGAAGGACTGAAAAACCTTCTTGAAAAAAAGGGGGTGAATGTCATTGATATTGCAAAGAATGGCCGTGAAGCCATATCTCTTGCAATAGCGCATCAGCCCGATATTGTGATGATGGATATTTCAATGCCGGATCTCAATGGAGTGGAAGCAACGGCAGCCATACGACGGGCAGTTCCAAATACTAAGATCATTGCTCTTTCCATGCATTCCAGTAAGAAAATCATAGATAAGATGTTTGCATCCGGTGCATCGGGATACGTCCTAAAAGAGTCTGCATTTGATGAATTGTATGATGCCATACAGGAAGTCAATAAAGGTAATGTTTATTTAACCCCATCCATTGCCAGGATGTATGTCGACAGCCAGGGTAATATGGTTAAAGATATCGAGGATATGCCAAAATTCAAAGAAATTTCAAAAAAAGAACGGGAAGTTCTTCAACTGGTTGCAGAAGGGGAAAAAACCAGGAACATCGCTGAAAAACTGAACGTCAGTATCAAAACAATAGAAACCCATCGCACAAATATCATGAAAAAACTCGGTATTTTCACTATTGCCGGGCTGACAAAATTTGCAATTAAAGAAGGGATTGTTTTCCTGGAGTAAAAAAAGTTTAATTTTTTTGCAAAAATCAGGGTTTTCCCTGATTGAAATACCCTTATCTTTTTACTATATTAAAATTTGTTTGGATTAATAGAGAATATTAATTGGTTATAAGGGAAGGTGCCAAAATGGAACATATTCAATTAAAAAGTGAAACTCCCGATGCGATGGAAGCGATTGCAGGTGGAATAGCCCATGATTTTAATAACCTTTTAGCTGTAATTAAAGACAAAACATCGCTGATGAAGAATAGCATAAAACCTTCTGATCCGCTTTATCAACACATCATAGAAATCATCCAATGCATTGATAAAGGATCTGAAATTGCAAACCAGTTACTTGGTTTTGCAAAAGTTGATGAGTATTCTACCAGCTTCATTGATGTAAACCGGCTGGTTCGAAAAGTAGTGGAAAACCTTGATCTTAATGGAAAAAGCATTGTTTTGGATGTGGAACTTGACTCAAAACCCCTGATCGTTGAAGCAGATTCTGATAAAATCACCCAGGTTTTTATAAGTATTGTCGATAATGCACTACAGGCCATGCCAAAACGCGGAAAACTTTCCGTTGTCACTGAATCTGCCGCTATTTTAAATGGAAGCGCAGGTTCTTATGGGTTAAACACTGGATTTTTCGTAAAAATCACCATAACAGATACCGGTATCGGTATGGAAAAAGATGTGTTGGAGAATATTTTCACTCCTTTTTATTCCGCAGGCCATGAACGATATCCTGAGAAAAAGGGGCTGGGGTTAACATTTGCCAAGGGAATCATTCAGAATCATAACGGGGTCATTGATGTGTGGAGTTCTCCAAAGGCTGGATCTTCTTTTTCCATTATTTTACCTTTAAAGGAAGCGGCAGGTAATATAGATATTCCTGTAGAAGATGAAAAGCTGGTTCTGGGGAATGAATCGGTACTTCTGGTTGATGATGAGGAAAGGATTCTGACGATTGGACGAGAAATTTGCAAGGCGCTTGGGTATAGTGTGCTAACTGTAGCTTCCGGAGAAGAAGCAATAAGACTTTATAAAGAGAAAAAAGAAGAGATCAATCTTGTTGTTCTTGATATGATTATGCCGGAAATGAACGGACTTGAGACATTCCTGAAACTCAAGAAACTAAATCCCGATATTAAGGTGCTGATTTCAACAGGATATGCCATTGATGAAAAGGTCCAGAAAATGCTCAGACAAGGGTGCAAAGGGTATATTCTGAAGCCTTACAGTGTAATCGATTTTTCTCATAAATTAAGAGAAGCGTTAGAATTATAGATTGTCTAAAATCCTTGCAAACAGCTATTCTAAAAGCTGTTTGCAAGTCTTGTCTTTCAAACGTACTCAATCCTTGACATTATTCTTTTATTTTGGATACTTTAATTGCAAGTTCCTGAAGCTGTGCTGTTGATGCTTTTGACGGCGCTTCCGTCAGAAGGCAGGTTGCTTTTTGTGTTTTTGGAAAGGCAATGACATTTCTGATGGAGTCTTCTTTGCACAACAGCATCATCAGGCGGTCGAGCCCGAATGCGATTCCTCCATGAGGTGGTGCTCCGGATGTCAGGGCATTTAAAAGAAACCCGAACTTTTCATTGGCCTCGTTTTCATCAATTCCAAGACAATCTAATACTTTTGACTGAAGTTTGGCAGAATGGATACGTATACTTCCGCCGCCGATTTCAATTCCGTTCAACACCAGGTCATAGGCCCTTGATTTAACCGCAAGAGGATTGGAAGAAAGTTTTTCAATGTCTTCCTCAAGGGGTGCGGTGAATGGATGGTGCAGGGCTTGATAACGTTTTTCTGTTTCATCATAATCCAGCAATGGAAATTGGGTCACCCAGGTAAATTCATAGATATCATCAGAAATCAGTTCAAGTCGTCTTGCCAGTTCATTCCTTAACTGGCCAAGGGCTTCGTTTGTGATTTTCGGCTGGTCTGCCACAAAGAAAACAATATCTCCGGGTTCAAGGTCCAGTCGTTTTCTTAAGGCATCTTTTTCTTCATCGGTAAAAAACTTGGCAATGGGAGACTGCCATGCATCTTCTTTGATCTTTATCCAGGCGAGCCCCTTTGCTTTATATACAGCAGCAAAATCAGTCAGCTCGTCAATCTGTTTTCTGGTAAAGCTCGCGCATCCTTTTGCATTAATGGCTTTAACAAGGCCGCCATTTTTTACCACGTTTGCAAACACTTTGAATCCGGCATCTTTTACAATATCGGAGATATCACATAATTCCAGGCCAAATCGCAAGTCCGGCCGGTCCAGACCAAATCTTGTCATGGCATCGTCATAGGTGATCTTTGGGAAGGGTGTGACAAGGTCCATATCCAGCACTTTTTTGAAAATGGCAACGATCATGCCCTCGGCCATCTCCATAATCTGTTTTTCATCAACAAAAGAAAGCTCCATGTCGATCTGGGTGAATTCGGGCTGCCGGTCCGCTCTTAAATCTTCATCCCTGAAACATTTGACAATTTGATAATACTTGTCAAAACCTGCGATCATCAATAATTGTTTGAAAAGCTGAGGAGACTGGGGCAACGCATAAAAGTCCCCCTGGTTGACCCGGGACGGAACCAGGTAATCCCTTGCACCCTCAGGTGTACTTTTGGTCAAAAAAGGTGTTTCAATATCCACAAACCCGTTATTGTCAAGATAGTTCCTGACAGCTATAGTGGCCTTATGTCTTGCCAGAATATTATTTTTCAGCTGGGGTCGTCTTAAATCCAGATATCTGTATTGCAACCGAATGGATTCCGATGCTTCGATCCGGTCGTCAATCGGGAATGCCGGAGTTTCGGCCCTGGAAAAAATGCTCAGTTCATCTATCAATACTTCAATGGCACCGGTTTTCATGTTCGGGTTGAGCATATCATAGGGTCTTGCAATGACTTTTCCTTTTACACCAATGACATATTCGTTTCTGATTTCCTGGGCTTTTTTATGAACCGCTTTTGAATTTTCCGGGTTAAAAACAATCTGGGTGATACCTTCTTTGTCCCTTAAATCAATAAATATTACCCCTCCATGGTCACGGCGGTGCTGAACCCAGCCCATTAAAACAACTTCCTTATTGATATCAGTGTCCCTTAATTGGCAACAATGATGTGTTCTTTTTAAATCTCCTAGTAAATCAGTCACGTAGTGTTTCCTCTATATTATTTTTTAATTATCTTGATCAGTTCAGGAATCAGGGTTTCTATGGCGAGAGATACCTGTTCTTTGGTATTCATGTTTCGTAATACAATGGCATTTTCGACCAGCTCATTTTCACCGGCAATCAATACATATTGGGCACCTAGTTTGTTTGCCCGTTTCATAAGGGATTTCAGGCTTTTTCCCCTGAAATCAATCTCTGTGCGAATGTCGGCCTGGTTCAGCTCACAGGACCAGTGATATCCTTTTTCCATGGCCGCATCACCTAAAGAAATGATAAACAGATCAAGGGAGAGGGCTTCCGATGTTTTATTAGTCTGTTCCATTACCTCCACCAGTCGGTCAAAGCCAATGGCAAACCCTATCGCGGGTGTTTGGGGGCCGCCCAGTTCTTTGACAAGGCCGTCATATCGCCCGCCGCCGGCAACTGCACTTTGTGCGCCAAGATAAGTGGTCTGAATTTCCCAGGCAGTCCGGGTATAGTAATCCAGGCCGCGCACCAGGGATTTGTCCACAATAAAATCAATGCCTTGTTTTTCAAGGGTTGTTTTTACTATATTAAAATGGTCTGAACAGTCATTGCAGAGGTAGTCCAGGGTTGCAGGGGCATCGGCAAGCGCTTTTCTACAACCTGCTATTTTACAGTCAATGATTCTTAAGGGGTTTTTATCCATCCTTCTTAAGCAGTTTTCACAAAGCCTGTCTTTTTTTGATTCAATAAAATTCAAAAGTGCTTTTTGAAAGGATGGCCTGCATTCAGGGCATCCAAGGGAATTTATATGTGCTGAAAGCCCGGTCAGTCCAAGACGTTTAAATAATTCGTTTAACAGAAAAATCAATTCACTGTCAACATAGGCAGATTCCACCCCCAATATTTCTGCATCAATTTGATAGAATTGACGGTATCTTCCTTTTTGGGGCCTTTCACGTCTGAACATGGGGCCGATCATGTAAAATTTTCTGACAGGGTCTATTGCATACATTTTATGCTGGATGTAAGACCTGACAATAGAAGCTGTGGCTTCCGGCCTTAAGGTCAGTTTGTCCCCCTTCCGATCCTCAAAGGTATACATCTCTTTTTCAACAATATCGGTTACTTCTCCGATACTTCTGGCAAAAAGTTCTGTTTTTTCCAGGATGGGAATCCGGATTTCTTTAAACCCAAATGCTTCAAATAAATGTGTTACCTCTTTCTCTACTTTCTGCCAGAGGGGAATATGCTTCGGCAGTATATCTCTAAACCCTCGTATGGTCTGCATTATTTTTTCTTTTACCTAAAAATTATTATCAAAATTTAAAACAACCGTTATTTATAGATTAAAATCAGGGTGTTAGTCAATACGTAAAATGATGTTTCAATAAATTGTTATTTTCTGATTTTAACCGAGTTAGCATGGGCAGTCAGCCCTTCGGTTTCAGCCAGTCGGATCACATCGTCGGCTTCCTTTTTAAAGGCAGCTTTTGAATAATGAATTAAACTGGTTTTTTTTGTGAAATGCTCAACACCTAAAGCTGAAGAAAATCTTGCTGTCCCGGCAGTGGGCAGGACATGGTTGGGCCCTGCAATATAATCTCCCATGGGTTCAGGGGTGTACGGCCCTAAAAACAAGGCGCCGGCATTCTGTATTTGGTTGATATAATCAAAGGGCTCTTTGACAATCAGCTCAAGATGCTCAGGTGCAAGACGGTTTGAAAGTTCGATTCCGGTTTCAATGTCCGGGACCAGCATAATGGCACCGAACTTTTCAATGGATTTCTTTGCAATATTTTTTCTGGATAGTTTTTCAATCTGGTTTTCAATGGCGGCAACTGTATTTTTGGCAAGGCTTGGTGAATCTGTCACAAGTATGGAAGAGGCCATGGCATCGTGTTCAGCCTGGGAAAGAAGGTCTGCTGCCAGAAATTGAGGGTTTGCGTGTTTATCGGCAATGATAAGTATTTCGCTGGGGCCTGCAATCATGTCAATTCCTACTATGCCGACAACAATTTTTTTAGCAAGCGTCACATAGATATTTCCAGGACCAACAATCACATCTGCTTTTGGGACGGTTTGGGTTCCATAGGCCAAGGCACCTATTGCCCAGGCACTTCCAGCTTTAAAAACTGAAGTAATTCCAATCCTTTGGGCTGCAGCAAGAATATATGGGTTGATTTCACCGTTTTCCATGGGCGGGGTCATAAGATTAATGGATGGAACACCAGCTATTTTTGCAGGAATTCCTCCCATTAATACAGATGACACCAAAGGGGTTTTCCCTCCCTTTGCTCCTGGCGCATAAACACCTGCAGTACTCACTGGTTTGACAAGTTGTCCCACCATGACACCGTTTCTGGGTGTATCAATCCAGGAGTTTTCTTTCTGTTTTGAATGAAAATATTCAATTTGATTGACAGATCGGTCTATGGCTTTTAAAAATGATGTATCAACGTTTTTTAATGCAATTTCAAACTCTTTTTGGGTCACTTTTAAAGAATCAATGGTGACTTTTTTTGAATCAAATTTCTTGGTGTATTCAACAAGGGCTTCATCCCCCCGTGTTTTTACATCTTCAAGATAGGCTTCAACCCTCTCATAATCCTGTTTTGAGAATCCCAAGCCTCGTTCTATGGTATCTTTTACTCTTTTTTCTGCACTCTTGGAAGGATATTGATATATTTTCATTCTTTTTATTATTCCCAAAAAAATATGGTTTATATTGTGGTGATTATGTGGTCTTTAAATACCGATAAATTTCAGACATATATAAAAGCTTTGGCTCTTTTTATAGCAAAAGAAAATCTATAAATCCATCAAATAAATTTGAACAGGGTTATTTCAGGAAAAGTTCCAAGCCTTAACGGCGGCCCCCAGTATCCGGTACCCTGGCTGACATAAAGCTGTGTGTTTTGATATTGGTATAACCCTTTCACAAACGGGTGTTTAAGCCTGATAAAATAATCAAACGGGAAATACTGACCGCCATGGGTGTGACCGGATAACTGTAAATCGAACCCTGCCTGTGAGGCCCTGTAAATACTTTTGGGATGATGGGCGCAGAGCAGTTTGAAACTCTTTTCAGGGCATCCTTGAATGGCTTTTTCGGGGCTTGATTGATGATCCTGGAAAAAAGTTCCGGCCCTGATATCCGTCACGCCTGAAAGGGTTAAAAGTCCGTTGTTATATTCGATAACCCGGTGTTCATTGATGAGCGGCTCAAACCCTAACATCTTTACTTCACGAATCCATCTTTTTGCACCGGAATAATATTCATGGTTGCCTGTGACAAAATATTTTCCAAGGGGTGCATAAAGATCCATCAAAGGGGAAACATCAAGGGCAAGGTCCTGCGGAGACCCGTCTGCAAGATCTCCTGTGAAAACAATAAGATCGGCTTTCAGGGTGTTGATTGTATCGCAGGCGCGCTTAACATAATCGTATTTGATGGTAGAGCCCACATGAAGATCTGTAAACTGAACAATTTTGAGCCCCTTTAAGTCTTTGAGGTTTTCTTTTAATTTAATATCAATTTGGACAGCCTTTGGATCCTGTAGGGCGGTGGCATATCCAAAGGCAGTGGTGGATGTGCTCAAAGCAGTGATTGTTAAACCTGATGCCTTAAAGAGAAAAATTCTTCTTTCCGGATTAAAAAAGGGCAGTTTTTCTGATTTTATAAAGAGTTGTTTTGTTTTTAATATCATCAGAGAAGGTATGATCAGAAGATCGCGGAAAAAGGCAAGGCAAAAAAGGTAACTGACAAGGCCAAGTGATGTATATCCGATCCAGGCTAGGCCCGTTGAAATACCGGGAAAAATAAAGTTGACCCGTAAATAAATATGCACCATCAAAGAGATAAGGGAAAGGAAAAAGATACCCCAACAGTATAGTGCAGCCCGTTTTTTCAGAAGAGACGGGATTAACCTAAAACCGGTGTAAAGGTAAATGATAAAAAGAAAGCTGGTGAAAATAAAAAAGAAGGTCATTTGGTTATCTTAAATATTGGCAGATTAAGTTACAATTGAAAAAATAAGGGCAGAAGTACTGCCCTTATTTTTGATCAAACGCTATTTAAACTTACGGTTTAAAATTTAAGCGTTTCTGACAATTCCTCGAGAGTAAAATCCCACGTTGTATTATGAGGAGGAAATGTTTCATTAAACATCTCCGGAAGCTGGTCATCAATTTCTGTGAACCCGGCTTTCCTGTTAAATTCCTTTTCATTGTTCAGGATGGATTTTCCAAGGGCAACAATATCATTTGGTGTGAGCGTCAGTCCATATCTTGCGTTAAGCATGTCTACAATGGTTGGAACCCCGTCTTCATCGTCAAGTATGGCAAAGGCAATAAACAGACAAAGTCCTGCTGCATCAATGGCTGCTGTGGCAACCTGAAGGTTCTGGGAAAGCTCAATATTTCCTTCTTTTTTGCAAGGGTCGATGGTTCCGCCAACACTCAAAATATTAGCAGTCACACCGTAACCTGCCGTATGATCAGCCCCCATGGGAGTTGTGGCATAGGTCACCCCAACGCCTTTACAGGATCTTGGATCATAGGCAGGAAGGGCCTGCTTTTTGACTACAGGTATCCTGTCCACACCAAGGGCCTCGCCAGTGAACACAGAGCCATTTCCAATGATTTTTCCTTCAGGAGCAAAATCACCAACTTTTGACAGAAGATCTATGGCAGCCTTGCCATCTCCCCAGGGAATCATGCCGCCTTCCATGGCAATACCTATAGCGACACCCATTTCAATGGTATCAAGGCCGAAATCATCACACAGCCTGTCCAGCATGGCAATATCATCCAGTTCCTTGATGGTGGTATGGGCACCAAAGGCCCAGATGGTTTCATATTCAAACCCGGATGTGAGATACTTGCCATCTTTGTCATGGTAGACATTGGAACATTTAATCACACAACCCGGATGGCATCCTTCGGTTGTAACACCGCCTCTTTGTTCAATGAGCTCCGCCATTTTTTCGCCGCTGATATCCTGGGCATGCTCAAATCGGCCGGATCTGAAGTTTTTGGTAGGGAATGCGCCAGCTTCATTGACCAGATTTACCAGCACAGCCGTACCATAGGAAGGCAGGCCTTGTCCGGAGACGGGATGACTTTTTAACATGTCCACCCATCTTTTGTTGGCGGCTTTAAACGCTTCCGGATCTTTAATTTCAACACGGGGGGCACCTTTGTCATCCACGACGATGGCTTTGATTTTTTTGGATCCCATGACCGCACCCAGACCCCCTCTGCCGTGGGCACGTCCCGGCCTTCCATTCAAATCGGCCTGGTTCATACTGGCCCCTTTGAGGCATTGTTCGCCTGCCTGGCCAATACTGATAACGGCAACATTTTTACCGTATTTTTGCCATAGTTTTTCCATCACTTCATAGTTACCCGCATTCGTAAGGTCTCCTGCCGGCAGAACTTCAACACTATCATTGTTAATCACAATGATGCTGAACTCATCTTCTTCCGGCTTATCTTCAAGAACCAGGGCTGCAATGCCCAGTCTTGCAAGTTTCTGGGAAGCATATCCACCGGAATTACTCTCTTTGATGCCACCTGTCAGCGGTGATTTGGCCCCGGCTGACAATCTGCCTGAATTGGCTGCGGGGGAACCGGTAAGAAGTCCCGGGGAAAAAATCAGTTTGTTTGCTTTTCCAAGCGGATGACAGGTCGCCGGCACTTCATCCAGAATCATTTTGGATGTGAGTGCCCGGCCTCCTAAACCTGCATAAGCTTCCGGTACTTCTTCAAACCCAAAGGTTTTTTCTTTTGTGTTTACCCTTAAAAGTTTTCCCATTTTCCCCTCCTTGACTACTTAGGTTAATAAAAAACAATTATTTTCTTTTTTTTCGTCGTTTTTTTCTGCCGGGTGGCGCCATTTTTACCAGTCGGGGTTCAAATTTTGCCACAATTTCAACAAGATCCTTTTGTTGATCCATGACAACTTCAATGTTTTTATATGCCATGGGTATTTCATCAAGTCCAGCAGAAATTAACGTCACGTCTTTTTTTTGTAAAATTTTTTGTAAATCTTTAAAACTGAATCGTTTCATGGCAGCATTTCGGCTCATTTGCCGTCCGGCCCCATGGGCGGCTGAATTTAAAGATTCATCATTTCCAAGTCCCCTGACAATAAATCCCGGATCAGCCATGGATCCGGGGATGATACCCAAAACTCCTTTGTCAGCAGGTGTTGCCCCTTTGCGGTGGACAATCACGGAGCGTAACCCGATTTTTTCCTTCCAGGCAAAATTATGGTGATTTTCTATTGTCGCAATTGATTCTTCCCCAATAAAGCTCAACACGGCAGTGTGAATAATTTCATGGCTGGCAGATGCATATCTTCCCATAAGTTCCATGGCCTTGAAGTATTCAATACCTTCTCCTCTTTTCATGTCCAGCCAGGCAAGATTGTTTAACGGCCTGCCAAGTTCAGGATGAAGCCTTTTTGCAAGATTAGAGTAATGGTCGGCTATCCTGGCGCCTGCACCCCTGCTGCCCGAGTGGGTCAGAAACGCAATATATTCTCCTGCCGTTAGACCGATGTCATCGCGGGTTAGGCAAAGTTTACCAAATTCTGCAAAGTGGTTTCCTGAGCCGCTGGTTCCCAATTGTTTATGGGCCTTGTCTTTTAAGGATTTGACGACATGACTGAATGTCCAGTCTTCATCCATTACCCGATGCTGCCTGGGGCGGGAAAACTCTTCTCCCACACCGAATTTTGTCTGGGTTTCAAGGGCCTGTCTGAAGACCTGTTTATGGGTCTCATAATCTTTGAAAGGTATGGGCAGCACAGACATTTTCATCCGGCAGGCTATGTCAACCCCGACGGCATACGGGATGATAACATCCTTAACCGCCAGCACACCACCGATGGGCAGCCCGTATCCCAAATGAGCATCCGGCATCAAAGCACCTTTGATGGAGACAGGAAGGCTTACAGCATCTTCCATTTGCGATACTGCAGCAGGGTCTATATCTTTTCCCCAAATAGTATATTTCGCCTTTTTTGTCATATATTTGGTGCTTTTTTAACTTAAGAAAGACTGCCTGATTCTGACAGTTCAAGAAGCCCTTCAAGGTCTTTAATTAAAATGGTTTTGGTCTGTACCTCAATATAAGAAGAAGCCATCATTTTTTTAAATATTCTGGAAACGGTTTCAGGGGTGGTGCCGATCAGGTTGGACAATTGTGCCTTTGATATGGGAAGGATCACCTGTTTTTTGTTTTTCTGTTCTTTGGAAAGCGTGAGAATATAGGCTGCGAGTCTAGCAGGGACTTCCTTTAAACTTAAGTTTTCAATCTGTATGGTAAATTCCCGGAGTCGTTTGGACAGATCTGCCAGCAGGTTCATTCCAAGCCCTGGTGTTGCAGTAATCAAGTCTACAAATTTATGTCTGGGAAGAAAAATAATGTCTGATTTTTCAAGCGCCATGGAAGAGGCTGGGAAATTTTTTCCTTCAAAAACCGGGACTTCTCCAAAGGTGTGGCCGGGACCGTAAATATGAAGGATCTGTTCTTTGCCCTCAAAGGAAAGTTTAAAAATTTTAATTTTTCCTTTTTCAACCATATAAAACCCATCCCCCTTATCTCCTTCATGGAAGATTATTTCCCCTTTATCAAATTTGAGGGTTGTGGCAATGGTAGCTGTTTTTTCCAGGTGCTCATCAGAAAGAGTTGAAAAAAGAGGGATGGCTTTTAATTTTTTAATAATATATAATTCTCCAGTTAACTTTCGAAAATAATTAAAAAATTTTTAAAATCAAAAAAAATCAAAAAAAGTAAGATTACTTGATCCAGGTCAAGGATTTATATCTTTTTTTATAATAACTTCAAGCCAGGATGTAAAGATTAATTGTTCATTAACTATAATATAAGGAGAAAGTAACATGTTTTGTTTTCAATGTCAGGAAACAGCGAAAAACCAAGGATGCACCATTAAAGGTGTTTGCGGAAAAGAGAATGATACAGCCATTCTTCAGGACCTGTTGATTTATAACCTCAAAGGAATCGGTGTTATTGCAAGCGCGGCAAAGGCAAAAGGTTCAGCAACTCCCAAAGATGCCGCTCTGTTTGTTGCCCAGGCTTTATTTACCACTATTACAAATGCAAATTTTGATGAAGAAAAATTGGTTGACTGGATTCAGCAGGCGCAAAAAGTTAAAAAAGAGCTTTATGAAAGAGTGAAGGATCAAGTGGGGTCGGATCTTCATGAGAGTGCCACCTGGTATTCCGATGATGTGGCTTCCTTTAAAGCCAAGGCTGAAACCATTGGTGTACTTGCCACGGAAAACGAGGATGTCAGATCCCTTCGTGAACTTCTTATCATCGGGTTAAAAGGGATTGCCGCTTATGCAGATCATGCATCGGTTCTGGGCGTAGAAAAAGATGAAATTTTTGATTTCATGTTTGAGGCACTTGCGTCCACCACCCAGGATCTCTCCGTGGATGAAATGGTGGGCATGGTACTTAAAGCCGGTGAGGTTGCAGTCACTACTATGGCAGCTCTTGATGAAGCCAATACAACAGCTTACGGCCATCCGGAACTTTCCGAAGTAAATCTCGGTGTTAGTACAAATCCTGGAATACTGATCTCCGGACATGATCTTAAAGATATGGAAGAACTTTTAAAACAGACGGATGGGACCGGCGTGGATGTATATACCCATGGTGAAATGCTTCCGGCCAATTATTATCCTGCTTTTAAAAAATTTGCCCATCTTAAAGGCAATTATGGCGGTTCCTGGTGGCATCAGAATGAAGATTTTGAATCCTTTAACGGCCCTGTTCTCATGACCACCAATTGCATTATCCCCATGAAAAAGAAAAATACCTACAAAGATAAGGTCTTTACCACTGGTGTGGTTGGCTTTCCAGGTGTAAAACATATTGCAGACAGGGTGAATGGAGGTGCTAAAGATTTTTCTAAAATTGTTGAGCTTGCCAAAACCTGCAACGCACCGGAAGAAATTGAAACCGGTAAAATTGTCGGCGGGTTTGCCCACAACCAGGTGCTGGCGCTTGCAGACAAGGTGGTTGATGCTGTAAAATCAGGCGCAATCAAACGATTTATTGTCATGGCCGGTTGTGACGGTCGTCAAAAAGGAAGAAATTATTTTACCGAAGTAGCTGAAAAACTGCCTAAAGATACCATAATTCTGACTGCCGGATGTGCAAAATACAGGTACAATAAATTGGATCTGGGCGATATCGGCGGAATCCCAAGGGTGCTTGATGCCGGACAGTGCAACGATTGCTATTCACTTGTCGTCATTGCCCTTAAACTCCAGGAAGCGTTTGGTCTTGATCATATCAACGATCTGCCGATTTCCTTTGATATTGGATGGTATGAACAAAAGGCGGTTGCCGTTCTTCTGGCTCTGCTTCATCTGGGCGTAAAGGGTATCCGACTTGGACCCACACTGCCGGCCTTTGTTTCCCCGACAGTACTGAATGTTCTGGTTGAAAATTTTGATATTAAACCGACTACAGATGCTGATGCTGATATAGCAGCTATGATGCAGGGTAAGTAAATAAAGAAAATGTATAGCCGGTGTATGAAAAGATCATGCACCGGCTGTAAACCAAAAGTTTGCAAGGAGGCTTAAAATGAAATGCCCGGGACAAGATACCCAATACTGGAATAAAGACGCTATCTTTGAAACTGAATGTCCGGAATGCGGTCATCCCATGGAGTTTTTCAAGGATGACGCCACTCGAAGATGTGCAAACTGCAAAAAAAAGATTGTTAATCCCAAGATGGATTTTGGCTGCGCTTCCTATTGTAAATTTGCCGAGCAATGTCTTGGAACGCTGCCTGAAGAATTTGTCGCCCAAAGAGATGATCTCTTAAAAGACCGGGTGGCCGTAGAAATGAAAAGATATATGGGCACGGATTTTAAACGTATTGGGCATACTGCAAAGGTGGCTAATTTTGCAGAGAAAATCGGAAAAAAAGAAAAAGCAAATCTTGCCGTGGTTCTTTGCGCGGCATATTTATATGATATCGGTGTAAAAAATGTTCTTGAGAAACATGATTCAATAAAACCTGAATACATGGAAAAAGAGAGCCCGAAAGTGGCAAGAGTTCTCATGGAAAAACTGGGAGCAAAAGAGGAATTGATCAATGAAGTTATTGAGATTGTGGGACACCATAATCGTCCGGCAAAAAAAGACAGTTTGAACCGCAAAGTTTTGCATGATGCGGATATGCTGACCCATATGGTAAGTTGCGAAGGGAAAAACGGTGTTGATGATAAGGAGTTTTTCGCCAAACTTGACCGGCTTTTTTTAACCACAGCCGGAAACGAGCTTGCAAAACAGGTGTTGGTAGGGACGAATTAGAAAATAAAAATTAAATCATATGCGATCTAAAAAAGCGCATATGATTTAAATCAATATAGAATGAGGGGGACGACGATATGAAAGTGACCAGAAAAATAATCGAAATAGATGAAGAACTGTGTGACGGTTGCGGAAATTGTGTGCTTGCCTGTGCAGAAGGTGCGATTCAAATCATAGATGGTAAGGCAAAAGTGATTGCAGATAAATATTGCGATGGCTTGGGTGCGTGCATAGGTGACTGTCCCCAGGATGCTTTAAAGATCATAGAAAGAGAGGCAGACGATTTTGATGAAGAAGCTGTTGAAGTGTTGTTGAAACAGCAGAAAATTCAAAAAAAAGAAGCAGAAACCATTGCCTGTGGCTGTCCTTCCAATACAATCAGTACCTTCCCGACAGCCAACGAAAGTCCTTGTGACTGTGCTAATAAACCAATAACGCAGGCACCCGGTCAATCATCCGGCAGCGCATCCAGTCTGGGTCACTGGCCGGTTCAGATCAGATTGGTTCCGGCGGGTGCACCATTTCTCAAAGACGCAGATCTTGTGATTGCAGCCGATTGTGTGCCTGTGGCTTATCCGGCCTTTCATGCAGATTTTTTGAAAGGAAATGCTGTGATGATAGGGTGCCCCAAATTTGACAATGCCGACGAAAATGTTGAAAAGCTTTCCCAGGTATTTAAAGTGTCAGGGATAAAAAGTATCACATCCGTTGTCATGGAAGTGCCCTGCTGTTCTGCCCTGCCGATAATTATTAAGAAGGCTCTAGAAAAAGCAGATGTTGATATCCCGCTTAAAGAAGTTGTGGTCAGTCCCCGTGGACAAATCCTTTCATGAACTGGTCTGAAGATGCAGACAGGGCCATAAAAAAAATTCCTTTTTTTGTAAGACAAAAAGTTAAAAAAAAAAATTGAGAATTTTGTTGAACAAAAGGGAAAGACATTTGTTGAATTGTCGGATGTGACTGAATTGAAACAAAAATTCCTTTCCAAAGGCGGGATGGAAAAAGAAATTAAAGGATATGAGGTCACAACCTGCTTTGGGGGTGCCGGATGCCCGAACGCGGCAAATTCATGCACCCAGCTTGCAAAGGATATTGAAACAATTATTGAAAAAGAGAATATCCTTTCCTTTTTAAAAGAGACTGTAAAAGGGGATCTAAAATTCCACCACGAGTTCAGGGTTGCGCTTTCCGATTGCCCGAATGCCTGCTCAAGGCCTCAGATTGTGGATATCGGTATCATTGGAGCGGTTCTGCCAGGTGTTTTCGATGAAGCCTGCACCCTTTGCAGTGCCTGTGTGGAGGTTTGTGATGAAAACGCCGTTATGCTGGATGAAGAGAATGTTAAGCCTATAATTAGTAGCCATCAATGCCTTTATTGCGCCAAATGCATAAGCGCCTGCCCCACTGGAACTCTCGGGGAAAAAGGAAAAGGCTTCCGGGTGATGCTTGGCGGAAGATTGGGGCGCCATCCCAGACTTGCCATGGAAGTTCCGGGACTCCACACCCATGATGCGGTATTGAGCATCGTTCACAAGTGCCTGAAGTTTTATAAATCGAAGTCTAAAAACGGCCAGAGATTTTCCTATATCCTCTCCTCGGTGGATCAGGTCATATAATTTGTAAGAAATTTACCTACACCAGAATCAGAAATCCTCTAATTGATTCATTGACTACATATTTAGTAGCCTGCTAAATGGTAGAGATGGATTTTATGTTTTAACACCAAACACAGGAGAATCGTATGAAAAGTAAACGTTTATTAGTTATTGGGTTTATCGCTGTACTCACCCTGGCATTTTGCCAGACAGCCTTTACAAAAGAAAGACTCGTATTCGGTGGCGGCCCTGCCGGTGGTACATTCCAGGTGGTTGCCAACGCAGTCCAGGTGTATAAACCTGTAAAAGCGTCTAGCACGTTTAAAGTGCAGGCACAGTCTTCAGCAGGTTCCGTGGAAAACATGAGAAAAACAGATGCCGGTAAACAACAATTTAGTGTTGTTTATTCAGGTCATGTTTATCTGGGTCGAAACGGCATGATGAAAAATGATACCAAAAAGTATGAAAATGTCCTGGCTGTTGCATGGCTCTATGGTGCACCTGGCCAATTGATAACCCGTGTCGGTTCCGGAATCAAAAGCGTAAAAGATCTTGTCGGCAAAAAAGTGGGTGTTGGTAATGCCGGTTCCGGTGCATTTGCAAACTGTGAACTCTTTTTCAGTCACATGGGTGTCTGGGATAAAATTGAAAGAAATGCAATGGGCTACAATGATGCAGCCCAGGCATTCGGAAACAAGCAATTGGATGCTTTCTGGCTGTTTACAGCTTTTCCGAGCGGTGCTGTCATCATGGCGGCACAGACAAATGACATTGCCCTTGTAAACCTTGATGCAGATGCTCAAGCAAGCGGATTTTATAAGAAATATCCGTATTTTACAAAACTGTCTGTCCCTGCCAATACCTATAAGGGTGTAGATTATGACTCTCCTTCCTTTCAGGATTCAGCCCTTTGGGTAGCTAATTCAAAAGTGCCTGCAGATTCTGTATATGAAATCCTTTCCCTTATTTATACTGATGAGGGGATGGCCCATATGCATGCTGCGAAAAAGACATTTAAGAAGATGGCCCTTGCAACCGGTGCTGACGGTGTTGTAACGCCTTTCCATCCGGGTGCTGAAAAATTCTGGAAAGATAAAGGTATTTTAAAATAGACATAAGTTAGTTTAACGGGTATATCTTAATTTAAGGTACGGGTTTTAAATAAAGAAAATTCGTATCCTCTAACCGGTAACCGAATCACTGGGGACAGATTTGAAATCTGTCCCCAGTGATTTCAAACAACAGGAAGGCAAACCGTGTACGAAAAGTTAAATAGATTTGAGAAAATTGTGTTTGATGCATGCTCAGTGATCCTGGTCGTTTTTTACTCCTATGCTGCGGTGATTCATCCCATGGCAACCCAGTATCACAGGGGCGTTTACATCATTATAACCTATTTGCTTGTCTTCCTTTTATACAAATCAAAATCAAAAATTATGAGGGTTGTGGATTATATCCTCATTCTTCTTTCCCTTGCCTCCATCGGATACTGGATGTTTATGTTTGAAACCATTAATTACCGTACTGGTGCGGAAACACAAACGGATATGGTGTTTGCCATCATTGGTGTATTAGTGGGTATCGAACTTGCCAGACGGGTGGTGGGCAAAGTATTTGTTTTTCTGGGTGCAGTAATGCTTACCTATGGTGTTTACGGGTATCTGGCACCGGATTTGATTTCCCATGCAGGCGCTCCGTTTACTGAATTGTGTGTCAGTATATTTTATAAAAGTGATGGCGTGTTTGGAATTATGGCCAATGTTCTGGCCACCTATGTGATTTTGTTTGTGCTCTTTGGTGCTTTTTTAGAAAAATGCGGTGCCCAGAAATTTTTTATTGACTGGCCACTTGCTGCAGTGGGTCATAAAATCGGTGGTCCTGCAAAAGTTGCAGTTATTGCAAGCGGACTTTTTGGTTCCATCTCAGGTTCTGCCATTGCAAACACTGTTTCAACCGGTGCATTCACAATACCAATGATGAAAAAAGCAGGGTTTAAGCCCCATGTAGCAGGCGCAATAGAACCAGCAGCTTCCATAGGAGGCATGTTCATGCCGCCGATTATGGGCGCAGGTGGATTTATCATGGCTGAGCTTACAGGTCTGCCTTATTCAAAAATAATGCTTGTGGCGATATTCCCTGCACTAATGTATTTTTTCTCAGTCTTTGTCATGGTTCATTTTGAAGCAAAAAAACACAATATTATTGGTGAAAAGAGTGAATTTTCCGCCACAGAAATCTTTAAAAAACAGTGGTTTTATATACTTCCACTTGTCATAATCACAATTTTTATGCTTTCAGGGTATTCTCCAGGTTATTCTGCGATTCTTGGTCTT
>NZ_JAUWQB010000043.1 GCF_030611305.1 Desulfobacula sp.
CCAAGGAAGTTATACAATGCGAAATGAGTAGTGACCATAAATAGTGACCGACTCCCTACCGACGGGTGTCTGTAATTTGTTTTGACGAACTTGGGCTGGGGATAATACCGCAGATTTTGGTGTTATATCCATCAAGGAGGGAATACCAATGCATATGAAAAAAACCACTACCCTATTTGTTTCACTGTTTATTTTTCTGGCCATCGGCGTCTTTAGTGTTTCGGCTCAACAAATACAGCCATCAGGAAAATCTATTGGCTCGGATAAGCAGGGTAACGCTATCTACCAGGTCCCTGCAAATGGAATAGAAATAGGTTACAAATTGATTGGCTATGGTGAACCGCTCGTAATGATCATGGGGTTAGGCGGAACAATGGATAATTGGCCTCAAGAAATTATAGAATCGTTGTCAAAAAAATATCAGCTAATCTTACTGGATAACCGGGGTATGGGGTATACCAAAACTAATGAGACAATGTTTACCTATAAATTATTTGCCGATGATGTCATTGGCCTTCTTAATGCCCTTAAAATAAAAAAGGCCAACGTACTTGGATATTCCCGGGGCATGGCTTGTACAATTCAAAAAAGCAACGCACCACTTGATTTTTGAAGCGTCCACCGAATTTGCGAGGGTTGTCTTAACTTTTCTGGATATTAACGAGACAGTTGAGGTGAAATAACTGCTGACACCTCGATTTTTTTATAAGCCATGATAGTGTGCTAACAGCAGCCATAAACGTTCGATCACCGGATAAAAGTAATGTTGTTATCTTCACAGAAATCTGCTACCCAATACCAGGAAAACATGCATTAACGGAAAGGAAAAGATATGCATCGTGTCATGATACATCCGGCATCTTACGATAGCTGCCGAGATGCAGTGGATCGAGCCTTTGAGATTTTTCCTCAAGAGATTGCCCAAAAAAAAGTTGTGATCAAGCCCAATGTGCTCCGGACGTCCACAGCAGAAGAGCACATTGTGACGCACCCGCCTTTATTACGGGCTGTTGTTGAAAAAGTTGAGGAGATGTCCCCGGCTGAGATTGTGGTGGGCGACAATCCTGGTTTGTTTAATTATGGCGACAATGAGAACAGCTTTGAAAAAACCGGATTGATGGATGCGGCAAAGGGCTATTACAGGAACCTGGGCAACATAACACAACACGTTGCCTTTAATCCTGATTTCATGCCCGAAGTAGGTATTTCCAAAGAAATATTGGACGCTGATATTATTATCAGCCTGCCCAAGTTTAAAACCCATGGCCTTACAGTTATGACCGGGGCCATTAAAAACAGCTATGGGATCCTGCCCGGTGCACAGAAAGCACGGCTGCACCAGATTGCCGGCACGCCAGAGCGGTTTCATGATGTTATTGTAGAGGTTTTTCGCCTGCGGGTCCCGGATTTTTTTATCATGGATGCAGTGGTGGGCATGGAGGGAAATGGTCCGGCCTCACCTGAGTTAAGGGAGATCGGCCTGATTCTGGCTGCCGATAATGCCGTGGCTATGGATGGGGTTGTTGCGAGAATGATGGGGCTTGATCCTGCCCGCCTGCGTTTTCTTCAAAAAGCAAAGGCCATGGGGCTTGGGGATTTTGATTCTCAAATGATTCAAATAGATGGGGAAATGAGAATTCTATCTGATTTCAAGCTTCCGCCCTTAGGCGGTGAGGCCATTTTCGGTAACCCGGAGGTTCAGGAATTGATGAAAATCAGGACTCTGGTCAGGCCCCAGGCCGATCCGGAACTGTGCACGGCATGTGGTGACTGTATGGTGACTGTATAGATCATTGTCCCGTATCTGCTCTTACAATGAAAGAAAACTTTCCTGTGGTGGATGCCGACATCTGTATTACTTGTTTTTGCTGTCAGGAGATCTGTCTTGAAAAGGCGATGACTTTGAAGTGAGCTCAATAATGGGCTCCTTTGGGGGGATCAGATAAAGGAGAAGTACATGGAAAAGAAGATACATTATGGATGGATTGTAATTTTCATGGGACTGGTTACAACGGTTGCTGCTCATGGTTTTGGACGAATGGCGTATACAATTTTACTACCGGCCATGAAGGACGGGTTAAATTTCGATTATACCCAGCTGGGGCTTTTGGGGACCGGAAATTTTATCGGTTATCTCTCCATGGCCATCATCGGCGGATTCCTCGCGGCCAGGTTTGGCACAAGAACAGTCATTACATTTGCTTTGGTCCTCATGGGTGTCACCATGATACTGACGGGTCTGGCCAAATCATTTGGTTTCGCTTTTTCCATGCGGTTGTTAACGGGTCTGGGAAATGGTGCGGCTTATGTGCCTGCCATGGCTCTGGGTTCGGCCTGGTTTGCCGTTAACAAGCGCGGATTTGCCACCGGGATTGTTTCAGGCGGCATTGGATTGGGGACGTTTTTATCAGGGATAATCGTACCTTTTATTCTGACTTCATATGGAACGAATGGCTGGCGTTATTCATGGTACATTCTGGGAATTTGTGTTCTACTGGTAGCCATTCTTGTCTTTTTATTTTTACGGAATCATCCCGAGGACAAAGGATTACTTCCGGTGGGGCAGGAAGAAAAAGGCGACATCCAAAATTCATCGGCAAACAATAAAGTCTCCTCTCTGGATTGGAGTCAAGTGTACAGGATGAAGGCACTTTGGTACCTGGGAATCGTTTATTTTTTTTACGGTCTGTCCTACATTATTTACATTATTTACATTATTTTTTTTGCTGCTTACCTGGTGAATGAGATGGGCTACACAGCGGCATGGGCAGGTGGCTTATGGGCCACAGTCGGCGGATTAAGCATTTTTTGCGGTGTGATCTGGGGAAGCATATCAGACCGAATCGGCCGGGGTAAAGGTGCTGCGCTGGCCTATCTTGTACTTGGAATTTCATATATCGTCTATGCGGTATTCAAGTCTGAAGCCGGGTTTTATTTGTCCGCTATTCTTTTCGGTTTAACCGCATGGAGCATCCCAACCATTATGGCAGCCGCAGCCGGAGATTTTGTGGGTCCCAGGCTGGCGCCTGCCGGACTGGGGTTTATAACCCTTTTTTTTGGAATCGGGCAATCCATAGGCCCGGCTCTGGGAGGATATCTTGCGGATATTAGCAACTCTTTTACACTTCCGTTTCTTATTGCCGGAGGAATCTCTTTTGTGGGGATGATTTTTTCATTTTATTTAAAAAAATCTTCTGAAAAATTTTAATTTAAAGGAATTCAATATACAGGGGAGATTATATGGATGATAAAATCCGTCAGCAAACCATCAATAATCACATTCAAAAAGATGCGTTTGCTAATTATCTTGGGGCAAAAGTGGAAATCATTCAACCAGGGCAAAGCCGTGTATCCCTTATCGTTAACGATAATATGACCAATTTTCACGGATCCACCCATGGCGGTATTATTTTTGCCATCAGTGATATGGCATTTGCAGCCGCATGCAATTCCCACGGGAAAATTGCGGTTGCCCTGAATGTGAGCATTTGTTTTTTAAAACCTACCTATCCGGGAGACCATCTGGTAGCAGAGGCCAAAGAGGAACATAGTGGCAGGCGAACAGCATTATATAATATTAAAATTTATAATAAAAATACCGGCGAACTGGTGGCAAAGAGCCAGGACCAGGCATATAGAAAGAATGAATGGTTTGTATAATGAAACCAGGCGGTTTTGTATGATCCGGTATAAAAACAGGCTTAATAAATGGGTTTCATGGCCTCCATGTATTCGCGCAGTTCTTTCCCAATGTGTTCAACACCGGTGGAGCGGATGGTATCATTGACCTTGATGAGTTTGGCATTGTCCACACCATTGTTTTCAACATCAAGCCCCTTACCGATGACGTCAACATCGAGTTTTTTCATGAAACCTGCGAGCAATGGAATGGCTTTATGGTTGAAAAGATAACATCCGTATTCGGCTGTATCTGAGATGACCACATTCATTTCATACAGTTTTTTCCTTGCAACAAGATTTGCGATCAGGGGAAGTTCATGAAGTGATTCATAGTAGGCGGATTCCTCGCCGATACCAGTTGAGACCATGGTATCAAAGGCTAATTCCACGCCTGCTTTGACAAAGGCAACCATGAGAATCCCATTGTCAAAATATTCTTGTTCAAGAATGTCCTGATCGGTTGATGTTGATTGTTCAAACGCGGTTTGGGCGGTTTCATCCCTCCACTTAAGCAGGTCGGCATCATCATTTGCCCAGTCTTCCATCATGGTTTCTGAAAATTTTCCTGACATGATATCATCCATGTGCTGGTTAAACATGGGTTCAAGAATGGTTTTCAATTCTTTGGAAAGTTCATTCGCGATGAGCTTTGCAGGGTTGTCAAGGCGGTCCATCATATTGGTAACACCGCCGTATTTTAAAGCTTCCGTAATGGTTTCCCATCCATGTTGAACCAGTTTTGAGGCATACTGGGGGTCAATTCCTTTTTCAATCATTTTATCATAACAGAGCAAAGAGCCTGTCTGGAGAACACCGCAGAGAATGGTCTGTTCTCCCATGAGATCAGATTTTACTTCAGCTACAAAAGAAGAATGAAGGACGCCTGCCCGGTCTCCTCCTGTACCACAGGCATAGGCTTTGGCAAGTTCCATTCCCTCTTCTCTCGGATCATTTTCCTTGTGTACGGCAATCAGTGTCGGCACTCCGAATCCCCGCTTATATTCTTCCCGGACTTCTGTTCCAGGGGATTTTGGCGCTACCATGATAACGGTGATATCTTTTCTGATCTGCATGCCTTCTTCCACAATATTAAATCCGTGGGAATATGAAAGACACGCATCCTGTTTCATCAGCGGCATGACAGATTCAATCACATTGGTGTGCTGTTTGTCCGGGGTCAGGTTGATCAACAGGTCTGCTTTGGGGATCAATTCTTCATAGGTTCCCACATAAAATTCATTTCCCGTGGCATTTTTCCAGGACTGCCGCTTTTCTTCAATGGCGGTATCCCGAAGGGTATAGGACACATCCAGGCCGCTGTCGCGCAAATTTAGGCCCTGGTGAAATCCTTGAGCACCACACCCGACGATGACTATTTTTTTGCCTTTTAACGCTTCAACGCCGTTGAATTCGGATGAATCCACAAAACGGCATTGGGAAAGCTCTTCCAGTTGTTGCCTTAATGGCAGGGTATTAAAATAATTTTGGCCCATGGTGTGCTCCTCTTTTATGAAAAATTAAACATTAATATGAATTAACCTTTTTGTCTGATTATAATCAATTTTATTGTTGCGTCAAATGAATCATTTGCAATATTATGTTTCAAATATTGAAACGTGATGTTTGGTGTTAATGTTGCAAATATTTATTTAGACCTCATGCTTTGTTGCATAATTTGAAACATGATGTTAGGTATTGAGAGATGGACATTCGAAATTTAAAGCTTTTCAGACATCTTGCAGGAACACTGCATTTTGCAAGAACCAGCCAGGCCTGTTATATCACGCCGTCTGCATTGACGCGAGTCATCCAGCGGCTTGAAACAGAGCTGGGTGAAAAGCTCTTTGTCCGGGACAACCGGTCTGTGGAGCTGACTTTGGCCGGGATTGCATTTAAGAAATATGCAGATGATGTTCTACAGCGATGGGACAGGCTCCATGACGAGCTGTCTTCTGATAATGTTCTTCAGGGGCAACTCTCGTTATATTGTTCTGTCACCGCAGCCTACGGCATTCTTCCTGACATGATGGAAAAGTATCGAAAGACCCATCCCGGTGTGCGGATACATCTTGAAACCGGCGATGCGGCCAAAGCCTTGATTAAACTTTCAAATCAGGATGCGGACATGGTCATTGCCGCCCTGCCGGATGTTGTGCCCAAAGATTTTGTCTTTAAAACCATCTCTCAGACCCCCCTGGTCTTTATTGCGCCGCTGCAATATCCTGAGATCATTATAGAAACAGCAGCCGGGATTGACTGGGAGCAGACCCCTTTGATTATCCCGGATCACGGATTGAGCAGGGACCGTATCGACCAGTGGTTTTCAGAGGAAAATTTTATTCCAAAAATTTACTCCCAGGTGGCAGGAAACGAAGCCATCATTGTTATGGTCAGCCTTGGCTGCGGTATTGGACTTGTTCCCAGAATGGTGCTGGAAAAGAGCCCTTTCTTTAAACAGGTAAAGATTCTGGACGGGGTTCCGGAACTGCCACCCTTTATCCTCGGCCTTTGTACCCGGAGAAAGAATCTTGCCAATCCCAGAGTCAAGGCATTATGGAGCATTGCTGGTGACGGATGACTCAGACCCTTCCAATTCAAAAACATATTCCCGATATCGTAAAAGCTCTTGAGACCTCCAGGTATGCTGTGATTCAGGCCCCACCCGGTGCAGGTAAAACCACCCGGGTTCCGTTGGCTCTCCTGGATGAACCCTGGCTTGCGAATAAAAAAATTATTCTGCTTGAGCCAAGACGGCTGGCAGCCAAGTCCTGTGCTGCCCATATGGCAGATCTTCTGAAAGAGAAAGTGGGGCAGACCATTGGATATCAGATCCGGCTGGACAGGAAGATCGGTCCGGATAGCCGAATAGAGGTGATCACCGAAGGAATTTTTACCCGGAAAATTCAGAATGATCCGTCTCTGGAAGATGTCGGGCTGGTGATATTTGATGAGTTCCATGAGCGGCATATCCACAGTGATCTCGGGCTTGCCCTCTGCCTGGAGACGTTTGAAGCATTGCGTGATGATTTACGCATTCTTGTCATGTCTGCCACAATGGATGTTTTTGCTGTATCAAAGCTCATGGATAATGCACCTGTTATTGTTTCAAAGGGGAAAAGTTTTCCTGTAGAAACGATTTATGTTCCTCCTTTAGACAGGAAAAAGAGGGCTGTTCCCATTGAAACTGCCTGCGCTTTGGTCATAAGGCGTGCTCTGTCAGAAACCGGCGGAGATATGCTGGTCTTTTTGCCCGGTGTAAAGGAGATTAAAACCTTATATTCAATTCTTGAAAAAGACCTTGAATCAGCGATTCATATTTTTCCTTTGTACGGGAATCTGTCTCAGAAAGATCAGGCCAGAGCCTTTCGCCCCTCAAACCCAAGTGAGCAAAAAATTGTGATTGCCACATCCATTGCAGAGACCTCTATCACCATTGAGGGTGTCAGCGTTGTGGTTGATGCAGGTCTCATGCGTGTTCCAAGGTTTTCTCCTCAAACAGGAATGACCCACCTTGAGACCCTCCCGGTTTCAAAAGCCTCTGCTGACCAGAGAAGGGGCCGGGCAGGCCGGACAAAACCGGGGAAGTGTTACCGGTTATGGTCTGAATATGATCATCGATTGTTGAAAGCCTATACAAAACCTGAAATTTTAAGTATTGATTTGACCGGAGTTGCTTTGGAACTGGCAGCCTGGGGGATATCAGATCCCGGGCAGTTAAAATGGCTTGACCTGCCTGAAGAAAAATCCTTTGAACAGGCCAAAAATCTTCTTAAAACCCTGGGTGCCCTTGATGAACAGGGACGTATTACATTTCATGGTAAAAAGATGTCATCTGCCGGCCTGCATCCCCGGCTTGCCCATATGGTTATCAAAGCAGATGAAAAAGGTCAGGGATTTTTGGCCTGTAGGATCGCAGCCTTTCTCAATGAGCGCGATTTTATCCGGTTTGATCAAAAAACAGCTGATCCTGACATTCGGCTTCGCCTTGAGATTATTGAAGCGTTTACAATTAAGAAAAAGATATGGAAAAAAGAATTCAAGATAAATGAGGGGGCCATTCACAGGATTATAGAATCCGGACAAAAGATAGCAAGAGATTTTGGCATAAACCCGGCAAGGACAGACATTGAAAAAGCGGGTGGCTTACTTGCCCATGCATATCCTGACCGGATCGCCAGGAAAAGGGATAACAGGAACAATACGTTTTTAACGGCTTCGGGAAAGGGGGCATTTTTTGCAGGAACAAATAGTGTTTCCTTAAGCGAATATATTGTTGCGGTGCATCTTGACGGGAATCCACAAAATGCAAAGATTTTTCTTGCCGCGCCCTATTCAAAACAGGACTTTGAACAGGATTTTTGTGACCGTTTTAAAATAGTTCAGACGGTTTCATGGGATAAAAAAATGAATGCTGTCCGGGCAAAAGAAGACACTGTCTTTGAAAAGCTTGTGGTTCACCGGCGCACCATCTCAGACATTGATTCGGATATGGCTTGTAATATCCTGATTAAGGAAATCCAACGAAGAGACCTTGCCCTTCTTCCCTGGACCAAAAGGCTGAAGAGTATGAAAGAACGCGCGGTGTTCCTTAAGAACACAGGCAGATTTCCGGATCTGCCGGATCTTTCAGACAAGGCCCTTGAAGAGGAGTTGACTATTTGGCTGAAACCTTTTATGCCGGGTATATTTTCTTTAAAGCAGCTTGAAAGGATTAATTTTGAAGCAGCTTTTTTATCCCTGCTGACCTGGGAAGAGCAGCAGACCATAGAGAAAAATGCGCCAACTCATATCAAAGTTCCCAGCGGCTCTAAAAAGCCATTAAGGTACAGCAATGAAAACGGTCTTTTTGATTCACCAGTTCTTGAAGTCCGGCTGCAGGAAATGTTTGGCCTGACTTCAACTCCGAAAATTGCGGATCACACCATTCCGATTACCCTTCATCTGCTGTCGCCCGCAGGACGGCCGGTTCAGATAACCAGGGATCTTGAAAATTTCTGGAAGAATACCTATAAAGACGTAAAAAAAGACCTGATGGGTCGGTATCCGAAACATTTCTGGCCTGATGATCCCCTTGGTGCCAGACCGACAAACCGGGTAAAACCAAAGGAGAGATAATTAATTATGGATATTAAATTTTGCGCGGCGTGCGGGTCTCATACAGAATTGAAAATTCCGCTCGATGATGATCATGTCCGGTCCGTATGTACAAATTGTGGCCTGATTCATTATAACAATCCAAAAATGGTAGTGGGATGTATTCCCGAATTAAACGGACAGGTGTTGCTGTGCAAAAGAAATATTGAACCAAGAAAAGGCAAATGGACCTTGCCGGCAGGATACCTTGAAAACGGGGAATCTGTTCAGGATGGCGCTGTTCGTGAAACCAGGGAAGAAACAATGGCGGATGTTCAAAACATTGAACCCTACCGACTTTTTAATATTGTTTTTGTTGATCAGATTTATTTCATGTTCAGGGCGACTCTAACCTCTGACAAATTCGGCCCCACGAATGAAAGCACGGATGTCCGATTGTTCGACGAAAAAGATATTCCCTGGGATGATATTGCCTTTGAAGTCATCAAACAAACCCTTAAACATTATTTTTCAGATAGGAAAAAAGGAAAGTTCCCGTTCAAAATTTTTTAAAAAAAACTTGCCTATAATATTTTTGTAATGATATTGTTGCACTTGTTACATAATCGTTTCGTATATACTGTTCAAAGTTTGAGTATAAATAAAAACTGAATACAACTGAAGTCCCGAAGCAAATGGCTGCTGACAATTGTTAAAGAGCTGTATGAATAAATACAGGAGGTCGTTGTGAATTTAAGTTATCGGTTGCGTCTTTTGGTCGTGGTGTTAAGCATTGGTGTCCTGGCCGGGGGGGGATTTTTATTTAAACAATTACTGCTTCCGGATTCTTTTGGTGTCTACGGCCCCTACAGAGCGGATGCCATTGCCGAAGCCGCTCTTGTCCCCATCCGGCATGGGACCAACACATCCTGCTTCAAATGTCATCCCTATGAGGCAAAGAATCATAAAAAGGGTCGCCATCAGACCATATCCTGTGAATTTTGTCATGGCACCTATGCAGACCATGTAGCAGATAGCAAAAAAATCGGAACACTGCCGGTGAAAAAAGAAAAAGAAATTACCACCCTCTGCCTGAGATGCCATAACACCGAGATTAAGGCAAGGAAAGAAGAAGTGATTAAGACCGTTGCCATGCCAAATCATCTTAAGGATCAGAATGTAAAACTTACCCACAATTGCAATCAATGTCATTATGTTCACGCGCCTTTGAAATATATTATCCGGGCAAAACAGATAACAGGATTGATGGAGGCAGGATCATGATGGATCGACGGTCGTTTGTAAAAAAAGTGTTAAACGGAACCATTGCCGGTTCGTTATATCTGGTTTGGCCAATGGGGGGAGACAGCCTTGAAATCCCTGAAGAGATTCCGGGCATCAAGGGTAAAGACTATGATATTCATCATCAGGAATTCGCCTTTATCGTGGATATTACCCAATGTATCGGCTGCGGGTCCTGCTGTGTGGCAGACAAGCGGGAGTATAATGTTCCCGATGGGAATTACCGGACCTGGGTTGAACGGTATGTCAAGGGATTCAGCGACCAGATTTATGTAGACAGTCCCCATGGCGGCCTGGACGGATACCAGCACCCTAGAACAGATATTGATGAAAAAATAAGGGACACCTTTTTTGTGCCCAAACTTTGCAATATGTGCAAGGAAGCTCCCTGTGTTCAGGTGTGCCCGGTGGGAGCCACTTTCATATCACCTGACGGATTTGTCCTTATGGATGAAAAACGGTGTGTGGGGTGTGCTTATTGTATCCAGGCCTGCCCCTATTCAGTCAGGTTCTTAAATCCCGTTACAAAAGTGGCGGAAAAATGTACCTGGTGTTACCACAGGGTCAGAAAAGGGTTGTTGCCGGCCTGTGTCGAGGTCTGTCCCACAGGTGCCAGAAAATTTGGCTCCATGAAGGATGAAACATCTGAAGTCTATAAAATTTTAAAAGGCCCTGGTGTTCTGACGGTTCTTAGAAAAGAAATGGGAACCTTTCCCGCACTCTACTACAAAGGTGCCAGAAGGGAGGTGATCTGATGGATGCAGCCCACAGCTCGGCAGCCATGTTGGTTTCCAATTATGTCTTCCCCAATGATCTCCATGTCCATTGGAGTATGATGATTGTGCTTTATCCGTATATCACAGGCCTTGTGGACGGGGCATTTATCATTGCAGCCCTTTATTACTTGTTTGATGTCAAAAGCCTGCGCCCCGTGGCAAGGTTTTCACTTCTGTTTGCCCTGGCTTTTCTGGCCATTGCCACCCTGCCGCTTTTACTCCATCTTGGACGGCCTGAGCGAAATTTTAATATGCTTTTAACCCCCAGTCCCAGTTCAGCCATGGCAGGGTTTGGATACATCTATGCCGTATCCATGGGAGTTCTTGTTTTTATCGTCCTGTTTGTGTACCGGGAAGATCTTGTGGAATTAAGAGCCACCTCGAAAGGCTGGCTTCAGCTTCTCTACAGGGCCATGACTTTTGACAGTATTGATCTTTCAAAAGATGCCTTGGCTTTTGATCGGAAAATCATCCGGTTTCTGGTGGGTATCGGCATTCCTATTACGGTAGTACTTCATGGATATGTGGGCTTTATTTTTGGCGGCGTCAAAGCCAACCCAACATGGTCGACACCGTTGATGCCGGTGATCTTTTTGTTTTCTGCCTGTGTATCGGGGATATCGGCCATTATCCTGGCCTACATCGTTATCCGCAAGGTAAAGGGGCGATCCATTGATCCTGACTGTATCAAAACATGCATTAAGACGCTGACGCTCTTTTTTATCATGGCCTTTACCTTTGAGATGCTGGAGGTGTTTTCCCATTCGTATTTAAAATCCGGATATCACCATATGGTTGAAGGACTTTTAAACGGTCCGCTGGCAAGTTCCTTCTGGCTGTGGCAGGTCAAGATCTGCTCTGTGATCCCTTTGTTTGTTCTGGGCGTGATGGGTATTTTTAAGATAAAAGACGCGATTTATAATTTTACAGCAGCCATTGTCTCGGCGATCCTTTTGCTACAGGTACTGATCATGCGATGGAACGTTGTCATCGGCGGTCAGCTCATGAGCAAGAGCGCAAGAGGCTATACCGAGTTTCATCCTGAGTGGTTTGATAAGGAGGGGATACTGGCGGTGGTCATTGTCATGGCCATCCCATTTATTATTCTTTTTGTATTGAGTAAGATTTTTCCATTCTGGACAACAGACAACGAGACAAATGTAAAATAAACTTTAACAAAAATTTAAGATAAAATCATGAAAGGAGGTGATGCAGGCAAGTGGTGAGAGGCGGTGCAAAAAACTTTTGTATTTTTGCATTCTAACTTAAATTTTGGGAGGGACTAAACATGACTGTTTTAAGGTCATTACTAATTTTTATGATTGTATCTGTTTTTACAGCAGGGACAGCTTTTGCATTGACTCAAGAGTCCTTTGATGTAAAAAATCAGAAAAATATTGAAATGAATAAAAAATGCATCACCTGTCATCTAAAAGAAAACAAGTCCCTGGTCCTTCAATGGGAAAATTCAGCCCATGCAGCAGCCAAAGAAGGTCAGGTTGGGTGTTACAACTGCCATGCGGCAGACAAAGGTGATGAAATGGGTTACAACCATGAAGGTGCCTTTATCAAGGCCATTCTTTCACCCAATGACTGTGCAAAGTGCCATGAACCCGAGGCAAAGGAAATGGCCATATCACACCATGCCACTGCCGGTGAAATTATGGCATCCCTTGATAACATGCTGGCGGAAGTGGTCGGCGGAATGCCTTCAAACAAAGGAAATATGGCCAGCGGCTGCTGGCAGTGCCATGGATCCGTGGTCTCACTGAAACGTGATAAGGATGGGAAGCCCATGCGGTCCAAAACCGATGCGCCCCAAATGGATTATAATACCTGGCCAAACTCGGGTATCGGCCGAATTAATCCTGACGGGACCAAGGGTGTTTGTAATGCCTGTCATTCCAAGCATTCTTTTTCTGCATCAAGAGCTAGACAGCCTGAAAACTGCGGTAAATGTCATTTGGGACCGGATCATCCGCAAAAAGAGATCTATGAAGAATCCAAACACGGCATTGCCTATTTCACGGCTGACAAGGGAAGCTCTCCCGACGGCATGAATATCATGAAAGACGGTTCCTGGGTGTTGGGGGATGATTACCATACCGCACCGACATGCTCCACCTGTCATATGGGATCATTTATTAAACTCAATGGTGCTGTTGCTAAAAACAGCCATAATGTGGGCGACAGGCTTTCATGGAATTTGAGAGCCCCTGTCTCTTCAAAACTGAACCGGGTGACATTTACAGATGACACGGTTGCAGATATTACAGGTGAAATAGCACCTCGTCCCGGCCAGACAGCAAAGGCAAAAAGCTATATCCGGGAAGGTGACAGGCTCAAGAAAATAGTTGCCGAAAAAACTATCAAGAGTGTTGTGTCCTGGAAAGAAAGACGCGCCGGCATGCAGGAAGTATGTAAATCCTGTCACGGTGTCAACCAGGTCAGGGGTTTTTATCAACAGCTTGATGATTTGGTGAATCTCTATAATGATAAATTTGCCAAACCTGGCGTGGAACTGGTTGGTATGCTGAAAAAAGACGGAATCTGGGAGAATACAGGATTCCAGCATAAAATCGGCTACACATGGTTTGAAATCTGGCATCATGAAGGTAGAAGAGCCAGGATGGCAGCGGCCATGTTTGCACCGGATTACACTCATTGGCACGGCCTGTATGAAATTTCTAGGAATTTTTACCATGAATTTTTACCCGAAGTCCAGGAACTTGCGGATCATGCCGGTAAGGGCGAGAAGTACCGCAAGCACATTACGGAACTTCTGGCCAAACCCGAACATTTATGGATAAAAACCGGCGGCAGTGCGGAAACCATGAAGTTAATTGAAGAAGAAAACAAGTTAAGATATAATCAGTAACAAAGGGTCTATTTCCGGCAGGATGGCATGACGTGCCTTCCTGCCGGATTTTGTTTGGTCCAGTAGAAATAAAGGTAAAAAAGGTAAAAAAGGTAAAAATGCAAAAAAAAATACTGTGTCGCATCCCTGTGCTTGTTCTGTTTCTCTGCCTCTTTTCAGGAGGGCTTTATGCCAATGACCCGAACGATCTTTTTGAGCAGGTTGAAACGCTGAAATTAGAACGCAACGGATATGTTTTGGGAGCAGCTTTAAATCAGAGACAAATCAAAATAGCAACAGCTAACCCGGTTGATGCCACTTCAAAGGACACCTTTAAATTCAAGGATAAAAATTTATATGTTGTGGCACAGAAAACAAGTAACCGGGTTCTTGTCATCTATGAGCAGCTTGAGGCTGCGTCACAGCAAAAAATTCAGGACCTGGTCGGTGACCTGTATATGAATTTTGATGACCCAACTGTTCTGGCCCACGATAAAGTGGTCTACTGGGCCTATACAAAAGAAGGAATTATAACATCCAAAGAATTTGATACTGCAAGACAGTATAAGAAAAAGCTGGATATTCTTGCAACAGTGAAATTTATCAGTGACATAAACATCATGGAGACGGTAAAAGAACCTTCCACAGGACAAGCCTATTATATTATCAGTTCAGACCCGATTCTAAAATTTTTCAAGGATACATAACCAGTCATAACCGGTATGATTTTATCGTCTCAACTCGTTTTCCTCTCCAATGGCTCTACAGACCTGCGACACAAGAAGAACCATGTTATCAATACTGTCAAGTGCGGCATATTCATCTGCCCGGTGGGAATTAGCTCCCACAATGCCCATCCCGTCTATGGTGGGAGTGCCTGTGGCAGATGTGTAATTGCCATCGGAACAACCGCCTGTTGAAATCCATTCCATGGGCAAGCCGATTTTTTTTCCTGTTGATCGAATCAGTTCCCAAAGTTTATAGGTCGCATCCCCTGGTTCCATGGGCGGTCTTTTGATGCTGCCTTGAATAGTTATTTCAGAGCCTTTTAAATAAGGATGCTCAGTTAGGGTTTTAAAAAAGGTTTCAATACGTTCTTTCTCTTCAATCTTTAAAATGCGTACATCTACAGAGGCTTCGGCTCTGTTCGGAATTATGTTGACTTTATCTCCGCCTGTGACAACCGTTACCTGGGCAGATGTTTCTGTATTATTTTGATTCAGCTTATTTATCTCAACAATCTTGTGGGCAAGTTCGACTACGGCATTGATTCCTTTTTCCGGATCAGCCCCGGCATGGGCTTCCTGTCCTTTTACAATTACATGGAACCAGCCCCCGCCTTTTCGCTGAAGAACAAATCGATATCCCGGCCGGCAGGGCTCAAAAACAAAGGTTCGCAGACTTTTTTTTGCCGTCGACATAATCCATTCCTTGGAGGCGTTAGAACCGGTTTCCTCATCGCCATTAAAAGCAACACAGACAGATAACGAGTCAAGGATACCCTCATGCTTAAGGGTTTCAAGAACATGCAGCACCACAAGCAACCCCCCTTTCATATCGCAGACCCCGGGACCGAATGCCTTGTTTCCTTTGATTGAAAAAGGGCGTTTTTCAACTTCCCCGGTGGGGAACACCGTGTCCATGTGCCCCAGGAACATGATATCAAATGGTTTGTTTTCTTGCTTGTGTTCTGCATAGAGGCAGGGAACTTTATTCTTACCTAAAAACGAGATTTCAGTATCAAGGCCAATATTCCTGAAGCGATCTTCAAAAAATCGGGCGACTTTTTCGATCCCGTCTTTATTGTCGCTGCTGCTGTCAATATTAACGATGGTTTGAAAATCTGTAACAAATTTTTCGTGCCGGGTTTCAATATAGTGTTTCATATTCGAGTCACTTTTTTTAAAAAGGGTTTCAGCCTGAGATACCATAGAAAAAATACATAATGGTCATGACCACGCCAATATATAAGAGTGTCATCCCGCTGCCTGCCCTGACATAATCAATTACCTTGTAGCCGCCCGGCCTCATGATCAACGCATTGACCTGGTGGGTGGGGAGAATAAAAGTATTTGATGCGGCTATGGCAACCAGCAGTGCCGCCATTCTCGGATCGGCATTACATTGGACAGCCATGTTCATGGCCAGGGGAATCATGAGCACTGTGGCACCGACATTTGATGTTACCAGGGTAAAAAAGGATGTCAAAAAACCGATGAGTAAAAACAGGACAAGAGGCGTCAGTGCCCCCTGCATGAGGTTGGCAATGGATGTGGATAAATAAAGTGCTGCGCCTGTTTTTTCAAAGGCAAGCCCTAAAGGTATGAGTCCTGCCAGCAGAAAAACCGTCATCCAGTCGACACCGCGATATGCCTCGTCAATGCTTAAGACCCTGGTGAGAATCATACTGACAGCACCTGCCAGTAATGATATGGACAATTGGACGTTTAATCCAAGCGCCAGGACAAGGGCCAGAACCAGGCTGCCAATGGCAAACCCTGCTTTTTCCGGGTGCATGATCTCTCCGGGTATATGCTCGGTAAAGGCAAAGTCTTTTTTTTGCTGCAATAAATGAAATTTTTCCCATTGGCCAAAAAGGAGGAACGCGTCTCCGGTTTGAATTTTAGTTTCAGAGATATCTTCATAAAAAACCTTATCTCCTTTAAATAAAGCCAAAGGGTTAACCTGGTATCTTTTCCTGAAATAGACATGGTGCAATGTTTTCCCCACCAGTTCCGATCTGGGCCTTACAATGGCTTCGGTGATGCCCGCGTTGTCAGGGGATATTATCTCGTTTAGTTTGTTGAGTTCATGACAAAGTTCCCATCCCATATCTTGAGCAAGTTTTTTTATATGTTCACCATTACTGATGACACCAATGGTATCTCCGGGTTCAATAATATCTGACCGTGCAGGGACGTAAACTTTAAGTCTGCCATCTCGTTTCCTATGTTTACAAATGCAAATAACCGTTGAATGATACAAAGGTCGGATTTTTAATTCATCCAGCCGTTTTGTTTGAAAACCGGACGGTATATTCAGCTCATAGGCATTGTGGATCTCTTCGCCATAAACGCATTCAAGATCATGATTCAGCAGACAGACAGGGCCAGGTCTTGATGTTACCTCTGGTAATATGAATTTGCCAAAAAAAATGAAATATAAAATTGCCGTTATAACAAGGGCGATACCGATGGGGGTTACACTGAAAAGGCCAAATGCCTCAAAGGTTTTATCCCCTACAACAGAGGGATTGTTTGACCACCAGGATGCCATCAAATCATTTAACAGGATTAATGGGCTCGAACCCACCAGAGTGATACATCCGCCGATGACAGCGCAGAACCCCATGGGAATCAGGATTTTTGAAACGGGCACATTCAATTGCCTGCAGATCCGGTTGGTTGCCGGTAAAAACAGGGCAGCTGCACCAATATTCTGCATAAAACTGGAGATAAACGCCGCGGTTCCGGCAATTGAGGCCATGATTCGAACTTCACTTTTCCCGGCAAACTTAATGATCTGCCTGGCAAAGATATTCATGATCCCTGTTTTATCAAGGCCGTCCCCAATGATGATAACGGCAATGATTGAAACAACGGCATTGGAACTAAGCCCGCTGATGGCCTGGGATCCTGTTATCACACCGGATAAGGGCAGAAGTACCATCATTAGAAGCCCGACCATATCAACTCTTACAACTTCAAAAACAAACAAGATTGTTACAAAAATTAAAAACCCGAATACAATCATCATATCCGAGGTCATTTCAAGGGATGGTACCATTTTTTCCTCTAAGTTAATTTTCGATTCTACCCAAATTATATGTATGTGAGATTGTAATAATAGTCAAGAACCTTGCGGTAACAAAGATCTGAAAACAGATATGTTTTATAGTGTTTGAAAACAGGATTCATGATATTGTAATGGGCAAATAGTGTTTGAACGAAAACTTGAAAATTTTTTCGAGTACAAGGCGAGCGATAATTTTAATCCGAGGAAAATCATATGAAAAAATTAGGTGATATCCTTATAGGCGAAAATTCTTTTGAAGAAATTTTAATGGGGAACGAGGCTGTTGTCAGAGCAATGATAGAAACCCAAACAAAGGTGGTGACATCTTATCCGGGTTCGCCAACCCCTGAAATCGCAACAGCCATTCAAAGCATCCCCAAAGATAAACGCCCCTTTTATTTTGAATTTTCAGTCAATGAAAAGGTTGCCACTGAAGTGGCCTTTGGGGCGGCATTAAACAAAAATCTTTCCTGTGCATTTTTTAAGAGCGTGGGATTGAACGTGGCTCTTGATAGCTTTGTTCAGCTTGGATTGATGAATATCATCGGCGGTATGGTGGTTGTCATAGGGGATGACCCGGGAGCGAATTCGTCCCAGAATGAGCAGGACAACAGGAATGTCTATAAAATGTCCAGGGTAACTGTTTTTGAACCGGCGTCTCCAAAAGAAGCCTATGAATATTATAAACATGCTGCAGCCCTTGCGGTAAAAGAACAGACCGTCGTCGTGTTAAGACTGACCACCCATGTCTGTCATGCAAGGCAGAAAATATTATTTGATAAATATAAAAACACCACCTCCTATCGGACAAAGTTTAATCCGGAAAATGGTCCGTATATTGCGCTGACAACAATGGCGCTGGATATGAAACGAAAAGCAATCAAGAAATTTAATCGATCTATACAATATATTAAAGATGCAGGTTTAAATAAAGAATTAAATTCGGAAAACAATCAGGGTAAGGGCATCATTACCTCTGGGTTGACGTGTTTATCATTGCTTGATGTGCTTGAAACGGCCCGGTATAAGCCTGATGTCTTAAAGCTTGGCGTTATTAATCCGCTTGAAAAGGACGGTATTCTCTCATTTTTAAAGGCTCATGACGAGGTTCTGGTTCTGGAGGAACTGGACGATATCCTTGAAATTCAGATAAAAGCCATGGCCTATGATAAAGGCCTTGCAACAAGATTGATCGGGAAAACAGAGGATGAAGATTATGTGGGTGAGTATACCCCGGATAAAGTAAAGGACAAGCTTGCAACAGTATGGCCGGATATGCCGGGAGGTGAACCCGAAGCTTTTGTGTCGCCACTCGAAGTTCCGGCAAGGCCCGCTCAGATGTGTCCCGGCTGCGGTCACAGAAGCGCCTTTTTTGCCATCAAAAAAGTCCTGGAAAAAGAAGATATTACGGTTGCGGATATCGGCTGTCACACATTGGGATACATGCCGCCTTATAACGTTGGAGAGATTTTAATGTGCATGGGCGCTTCTTCCGGAATAGCTTCCGGCTTGTCGTTGTTTAATGATAAAAAAAGAGTGGTGGCTTTTTTAGGAGATTCAACCTTTTTTCATGCAGGTCTCCCGGGATTGATCAATGCGATATTTAACAACCATAATATTACTCTGATTATTATGGAAAACGGTACCACTGCCATGACCGGGCATCAGGATCATGCCGGCAATAAGGTTCCCATTGAAAACATTTTAAAAGGGCTTGGCATAGAAAGTATACTCTCCTGTGATACCTACAGCCAGGCTAAATTAACAGATCTTGTGAAATCATCCATACAAATTAAAGGCATCAGTGTGGTCATTGCCAGGCACCCGTGCATGTTGAAGTTTACAAGGCTTCAGCGCAAAAAATCCGGATATGTTCAAAAGCATATCACCATAAACCAGGAAACCTGCAATAAAACCCATGACTGTGTGGAAAGCTTCGGCTGTCCGACATTTATACGAAACCCGGATGAGAGCGTTGATATCAATCTTGATCTTTGTATCGGAGATGGGTCATGCAGGCCGTCATGCCCTGAACAGGCAATTGGTTTTGACAAAGGAGTAAAATGAAAGCATATAATATTCATATCACAGGTGTTGGCGGCCAGGGCATTGGATTGTTAAGCCAGGCGCTGTTACGGGGGATAGATCATGCAGGAATCAATGCCATTGCCGTGGACACCCATGGACTGGCCCAGAGAGGAGGCGTTGTTGTTTCAAGGATTAGATGCGGAGAACAGATCCATTCTCCTTTGATTATGAAAAAGGCAGCAGATCTTGTTCTGGGTATGGAGGTTCATGAAGCCCTGCGGGGACTTGATATAGCATTAAAAAAGGGAGGAACCCTTGTCTATATGGATGTGTCCTGGCAACCCCTTCCGGTTCGCCTTGGCGTGAACCATGAGGTGACTGCAAAAGATATCAGGATTGCCTGTGAGACCAGCAGTGCAACTGCCATTAAGGTGGACACCCAAATCGTGGAAGATTCAAGGATGCAGAATATGGCCCTTTTGGGAACTGTGGCAAGGCACAGGCTCATCCCGGGTGTGTCAAAGAAAAATTATGATGCTGCATTGGGGGATTTGCTGGCAGGAGAGATGTTGAGAAAAAACAGAGCCATTTTTGATGAGTATGCATCAAAAAGGATTGGATGATCAGGCGGGCATCAGGCCCGTATAATTTAATTATATTTTTTCTTATAAAAAGGTTTATTTGTCAGTAATTTTTATGTTGCACCATATTCTTCAAGATAAGCATCAATTTTTGCAAGCATGCGGTCATCCAGAACAACCCGGTCATTTATTTTTTTGTTGTGGAGATATTCTTTAATTTCCGTAATGGTGACAATGGAGTGAATGGGAATATCAAGGATCTCTTCAATTTCCTTTAATGCATTTTTATCAGTTTTGCCTTTTTCCTGTCGGTTTACACTGATGATGATTCCGCTGACTTTAGGGTTTTCACAGGATTTAAGGGTCTCAAGGGATTCCCTGATGGCTTTCCCGGAAGTAATGACATCATCAACCAGAATCAGCCGGGTTTCGGATGTCAGTGGCATGCCCACAACAAGGCTTTTGTCAGCATAGGTTTTGGCTTCTTTTCGATTGAACACATACCCTTTATCCATGCCCATGTCAGAGAGTGCCAGGGCTGCACAAATACATAAGGGAATCCCTTTGTAGGCAGGGCCGTAGATTCCATCGAAGTTGCCGGGGAAATGTTCCTGTATGGCTTTGGCATAACAGGCACCGAGTTTTTTAATTTTAAGGCCGGTGTCAAACATGCCGGTATTAATAAAGTAAGGGGCAATCCTGCCGCTTTTTAATTCAAATTCGCCAAATTTTAAGGCATTGCATTCAATTAAAAATTCAATAAATTCTTCTTTATATGTCATTTACAAAAATCCTTTGCAATATTTCTATTTACAACGCCAGGAAAAATACTGGGCAAGATCAACATCTTTGCCGGATTTTAACAGGGCTTTTGTATTAAAGTCTTTTATATCACGAAGTGCTTCAGAGCCGAAGACCGGACCGTCCTTGCAGACCACCTGTTTGCCGCAGACGCAGGCCCCGCACACCCCGAATCCGCATCTCATGTAGCGTTCCAAAGAGACCTGGCAGGGGATATGGTGCTTTTCGCAGATATTGAAAACATTGTACATCATGATTTCAGGGCCACAGGTATAGACCATGTCGAAGCGTCTGCCTGAAGCAATTTCATTTTCCAGGAGTTCCGTGACAAACCCTTTGTGGCCAAAACTGCCGTCATCCGTGCAAAATAGTCTTTCAAGGTCAAACCGGTCCGGGTAGAGGATATATTCTTTGGATTTTGCCCCGTGGATAAAGGTTGCGTTTTTATTAAGCTTTTCCACCAATGTGGCCAAAGGCGCCATACCGCAGCCACCTGCCACAACTGCCACAACACCGTTTGATTTAATATCAAACCCGTTACCAAAAGGCCCCCGGATTCCAACCAGGTCACCCTTGTCCAGGGTAATGGCTTTTTGGGAAAAAACACCTTTGGCCTCAATGGTAATGGCAAACCTGTCTTTTGAATAATAGGAAATGGTATAGGGTTTTTCATCAATACCCGGAATCCAGGCCATGATGAATTGACCGGGTTTGAAGGGCAGGGCATAATTAAAAAACAAAGTGGCAAATTCCCGGCTTTCAACCTGTTTTTTTTCAACCCTGAGCATGATATGTCTCTGATCGGTAATGGTATTCATCATCCTTCCTTATGGGCCGCTCCTGTAATGTCTTCATGACTGCAATGATGATCTGAAAGCCAGGCTTCCATTTCATCTGCAACCGCTTGAAACACATCAATCCCCCTGTATCGAACCGCACTTCCGATTCCCACAAGGCTGGCTCCCGCCATCATTATTTCAATGGCGTCTTCTCCTGTGGTAATTCCTCCAAGCCCGATGATGGGTATATCCACAGCTTTGTAAATATCAAAGACACACCGGACGGCAACAGGCTTTATCATGGGGCCGGAAAGCCCTCCTTTTTTAAAGGCCAGCACCGGTGTCCTCGCTTCAATATCAATTACCATTCCCGGGCCCACCGTGTTGATGGCGCAGATGGCGTCGGCCCCTGCATCTTCACAGGTCCTGGCAATGTCTCCGATATCCGGAGCCTGGGGGGTCAGTTTTACAATGAGTGGAACATTGATTACTTTTTTAACGGCAGACACAACATCATGTGAAGACTGCGGGTTGATCCCGAATATCATGCCATGCTTTTCAGAGTTGGGACAGGAAATGTTAATCTCGATAAAATCCGGGTTTTTGGAAGATACAAATTCTGCAACCATCTGGTATTCTTTAACAGAGCCGCCATAAACGCTTGCAATTAACGGAAAATCTCTTTTTTCAAGATCCCTCCACTCATTTTCCATATTCAAATACCCGGGAGACGGCAGTCCCACTGCATTGATCATGCCGTGACCCAGATCAATCACTGTGGGATTTTTATGCCCGTCCCTGGGTTCAGGCCCGATGGATTTCATGGTCACAAGGCCGCAGCCGTTTTCATGAATTCTTTCAAGGATGTCCTTGCTGTTTCCAAGAATCCCTGAAGCAAGAACCATGGGGTTTTTCAATGTTTTTCCAAGAAACTGGATTGCCATTATACACGTCCGCTTTTATAAATTAATCTTTGCTGGCATTTATTAACATACTATGGCAATTTGAAACAATGAAGATTTAAAATTATTTGCAGACATCAAATTTTTCCTGACGCCTGGACTCCCACGATGGATATGGGTTCCAAGCTGGGTTCTGAAGAAAGATCCGGGTGTCCGGCACAGTTGATGGTCAAAAGGTCCTCAGGGACTGCGCCCATCTTTATGGCCATATTCATGACGTCGATCTCCTTTGCCGGAGACTCGCTCATGCTCACGATCTGGCTTCCTATAACCTTTCTGTTCTCCTTGTTGAAAACCACCTTCAGAGTCCATGGCTTCATACCCTTGATCATGCCATGCTTACTGCGGGAGTCAACTGTGAAACAGGCTGTCTTGATGCCATGTTTTTTGGCAAGCTCATCTGTAAGGCCAACGCTTGCCGCACAGAGATCAAACAGCTTGACACAGGAGCTATTTAGCACCCCTGTAAACGGGATGGCAGCGCCTTTCAGCCGTTTGGCAACAAGACGCCCCTGACAGATTGCAGTACCCCTGAGCTGCCCAGGTATGTTTTTGCCGGTAACAAGGCATTTGTTTTCCACATTGTCACCTGCGGCGAAGATATCCGGGTGAGATGTCTCCATGTACTCGTTTACCTTTATGCCGAATTCTCCGATATCAAGTCCGGCCTGCCTTGCAAGGTCAAAGTCACTTTTGGCCCCGATTGACAGAAGGACCATATCCGAATCTGTTACATCGCCTGAATCAAGCTCAACGCCGCTTACATATCCATTTTTTCCGGAGATTCCAGTAACCCTGACGCCTGTGTGCAGATCTATTCCCTGTTCTGCAAGATAAGAAGCAACCTTTGACGCCATATCGGCATCAAGCATAGCCGGAAGGGGTTGATCCAGAAGTTCCACGACCGTCACCTTGAGACCCGGACGGGCCTGCTTCAGCAGGGTGCCCACCTCAAGTCCAATAAAACCTGCCCCAACCACTGTAAAGCTCTTCACCTTCCTCTCATCAATAAACTTTATCATTGCTTCGGCTTCTGGTGTGCTTCGTAATGTGAAAACACCCTGGAGATCTCTGCCTGCTATCGGAGGTATGACAGGGTCAGCGCCGTTGGCAAGGAGAAGCTTATCAAATGAAAGCACTTTGCCCCCTTCCAGGGTCACATTTTTCTCCCTGCTGTCAACACCTGTCACCCTCTCTCTGATAACATTTATGCCTGCATTTTTCAGCATGGCATCAGGGATAACTATGGACTCACTGGTGGCCAGACCGGCCACAACGTGGGGCAGCGCTCATCTGACAATGAAATTGGGTTCCGCCCTTATTACCGTCACATCAACGTCTGGATTTATGTTGCTGGTAAGAATAGCAGCCGGTCCGCCGGCCCCGCCGCATCCAATGACAATAAAACTCTTTTTTTCGTTCATTATAGTTCTCCTGATTTTGCTTAGAATGTAAAAAAGCTATACACTTAACGTATCAATAAAACAATTTGAAATATTTTTCAAATCGATGTCCCATATTGGTTTCCTGGCCAGCAGTGTTTTCGATGACCGCCGTGATGCCGGCAGTCGAAAGTATGAGAGAACACCTTTTAACCTTTGACCGGGTTAAAAACGGTTTTAAGAATATGCCTGATATTAAAAGACTTAATTCGAGACATGGTGTCTTATTTTTTTAGGTTAGACGGATCTGTTTTCCAGAATTTTTTGGCCATGTCTGCCACAGATTCAGGAAGAGTGAACGTGGCCATCTCCCCGGAAGCAATTTCAAAACCCGTAAAATCGCTCCGTACCCATGGGGCATAGCTAGATCTTGCAGTCAGGGAAACCTTCAGGCATGGGAAGTTTTTCCCATCTTCAACAGACAGCAGGGCAAGATTATATGAGTTTCTGTTCAGGCTTTTATAGAATTTCTGGGTGTTCAGAACGCCTTTGGCAAGATCCTTCCAGACCTGTGTTTTCTCCGGGATCAGAAGGGACGATGCTTTCCGCGCTATTCCCCATATCTCGTAAAACCCGGAAGGTGCAAAAGCCGTGATCCATTCCCACGAACCTGTGCTGCCGATATATCTTTTCTTTGTTTTTTTTTCAGCCAGGAGCAAATCAGACAGGATACAACTGTCATACCGGACTTCATATGCCTGTGCCCTTTGTTTAAGAATCCTGTGATTGTTTGATATCTGTTGTGTCGCATGCACCTGGAGGTGGGGATGAACCAATGACCCCCCGGCACCGGGCAAATGATTCTGAGTGATTGACATGTAAATAGCGTCAGGATCAATTTTTTTAACCTGTGATAGATATTGAGCGCAATTGATAAAGCTGTCCCGGTAGGCGCCCAATTCTGCAGTGCCGATTTCAACATGGTGGGTATTGTCAAATAAGGACACCGCCGACCATTCAGTATATGGAAAAAGATTGGGGAAAAGGATTGAATCATTATAAGACAGCCTTTTTTCCCCACTGATTTCAGGCATGAGGCAAGGGGTCATGGATTCAAGGTTTCCAGGACAGAAAGGACATTTTTTTTCATCCAGATCTATTTCCGGCGGATGATAAAGCATTTCCGTTCCCCGTTCATTTTCAAGCGCTCTGCTGAGTGTGATTCTGCATTTTCTTAGGGAAACAGGGTCTGTCCGTACCTGTTGAATCCTTTTGATCCGGTTGCCTGAAGCGTTCATAAAGGTCGCAGAAAGTTCTGTTTTATTAAATTCAATCAAATGATTTGCTCCTTGATGGTCAACCAGGGTCCGAGTTTGCACGTTACACCATCATTTTATTAATAGCAATTTTATGGGCTTTCCCAAATTCCATGATCTAATAGAAGACCTCAATGCTATACATCTACCTGAAAAAACTTTGCAACTTAACGGTGTTTGATTTTATAATTTTATTTAAATCCTCATAAATCTTTGCTTCACCATAATTTCTCTCATGCTCTGCTATTAAAGCATGCTTTAAGATCTGGACCCCCATCAGCCTGATATTTCAGTTCGTGGGAAAGCCCCATAGCCTGAAAATCTTCTTGGTGAAGCCGGTTGAGCACATCATTTTCAAAAATTCTGTCATACCTTTTGATCAGTAAGACTTTTTGGGATTCCTTCCTGACCTGCAAGCAAAGGACGTCTGGGAATATCCATTATTAGATCCGCTAATTGTTTATCTGATAACGAATGGTATATGTATTGATCGGGTGACTCAGGTATTTCAGACTCAGTCAGAATTGATATCGCTCCGGCACACTCTCCTCCGATATGTTTGAGAAGCATAAAATCATTTTTATCTGAAATCCCGAGCTGTTTCGAAATTAATTTTCTGACAACAGATTCCGGTAGCAAATTAGAAAAAAATGATTTTACTTTATCATGAGGGAAAACATCTTTCTGCATCGGTAAAGAAATAGATATTTGGAAAGCATTAGGTGACATCAACCATTTTCTGGAATATTGAAATGCAAATCGTCGACTGTTATTAATACTTAGGGATCCGACTTTGATTTGTCCGGAAAAAACATTTAAAGTTTCCAAAATTAACTGTCTCCACGTTTAACGAGATGGAGTTCAAGACCAAGGCTGTTCATCAATTCAAATACTTTTCCAAGTTGAGCAGTTGTTTTGCCCTTTTCAATCTCTATGATAAATTTTCTACCAACATCAGCAAACTCAGAGATCTCTTTTTGAGTCAGTTTAAGGTGTTTACGCTCTTTTAAAAGATACTTCCCCAATTCTTCAGGATTGTTAATTTTTGTTGAATATTTCAAATTATCACCATATAAAAGTTTCCGTTCAGACACTTATATCAATTCAGCAAATAAAACGCAATAAAAGTTTCCGATCAGGGATTTATTATGACACTTAATGAATTTTACTTTAAGAAGTAACCGATCAGAGACTTAAAGGATTGTTGCATGGTCATAATATTAGGCATATGTACTTTATCGATTCGGGTTATTTTTAATAGCGCCATTATTACCAACCGTTTATACGATGCCAAACATCAATAATTTCCGTAGAACCATCAATAATATAGTAGCGGTCATACATGGCACCTGTTGCACATGCATGATTTGGCAAAATGCGGACCATACTACCAATTCCAAAAGACTCCCAGGCTATATCTTTTTTTGAACGATCTGATATAATTCCATGCTCTTGATTAGTGCTTGATACAATCAAGTCATTTAGTGGGTCACCTTCTACATTACATACCAAACCAGACCCCTGATTTACTTTTTGTGAGGCAGTTCCCCTGTCACGAGAAAGAGCCATCCAACCCGCATCGGTTATCACCCATCCTTTATGTTTTTGATGACCAATGACCGATGTTAGTACTGAGATCGCAATGTCACTTTTATCGCAAACAACCTAATCCTGCCATCACCAGATCATAAAACATAAAAACCCCAGCTCTAACCTCTGTAACCCCAGCAAGATCTTTTGCAAAATTAGCGGTTGGAGTTGAACCAACGCTAACAATTGGACATGGCAGGCCATTTTGACGCAATATTTCAGAACACTTCACAGCCATATCACGTTCTGTTTCAGCAAGAACACGAATCTCTTCTACAGATTTGCATTGATAAGATTCACCGGCGTGGGTAAGCACACCACTCAACTTCACACCTTTTTCCCTATCCAACAAATGACCAATATCCAACAGCAGTGAATCATCAAGTGTCACACCTGAGCGGTGTCCATCGCAATCAAGTTCAATTAGAACCGGTATGTTTAAGCCGTATTGTTGACCCTTTGCTGAGACAAATTTAACCTGCTCAATTGAATCAAGTACAAGGGTAATGTTGGCACCTTTTTTTATCATACCGGCAATACGATCAAGTTTTACAGGTGCAATACCAACAGCATAAACAATATCAATAATACCGTGGCTAAAATAATATTCAGCTTCTTTAAGTGTTGATACTGTAATACCACCCTCTTGACCATCTAAAGCCACATTGATAACATCAATATTCTTTGCTGTTTTCCCGTGAGGTCTCAGATTAACCCCAAGATTCTCCATTCGTTTGTGGATACGAGAGATGTTATTTTTTACCTTACCTATATCTAATACCAAGCTTGGAGTCTCCAATGTTAAAAGATCCATTGTTACTTCTCCAGAGTTAATTGTTAAGGGCTGCCGCAATGGCTTCGATTTCGACCTGGTAACCAAAGTGCAATTCCCGAGTAGGAACGATCGCCCTGGCAGGGCGGTGATTTCCAAAAAAACGGGCATAAACGGAGTTCACTCTATCCCATAGTGCAATATCCGATATGTATACAGTCACTTTTATAACATGATTCTTGCCACTATTGGCTTTTTTTAAAATTGCTTCAAGATTGAACAATACCTGCTCTGTTTGCTCCTCAATACTTCCGACATATTTTTCTTCACTCTTCGGATTTATAGGAAGCTGGCCGGAAACATACACGAGACCATGATGTTCGATGGCTTGAGAATAGTGTCCAGCGGGTTGGGGGGCATCCTTCGATAGTACTTCTTTCATGTAAAACTCCTTTGACTGTCAGCATGTTTGCGTTAAGAAATTCTCTTGTTTTATTTGTTTTTATAACCCCATTAAGGATTGGGCCTCATCCAGCACCTTGTCCATCACCTCAAGGATGTAATCAATATCTTCGTTCTCAATGGTCATGGGAGGTCTTATCTTTAAGATGTTGTCATAGGGGCCTTCGCTGCCCATCAGAATCCGGTGTTCACGCATGCGGTTTTTAATGTAATCGGCCAAAGCGGTGCCGGGTTCACGGGTCGAAAGGTCCGTCACCAGATCAAGGCCGATGAAAAGCCCGCAGCCGCGAACATCACCCACAATTTCATATTTTCCCTGCAAACCGTGCAGCCCTGCCAGAAGTTTATCCCCCATCTGTTTGGCATTTTTCTGCAAGCGCTCATCTTCAACAATGTTGAGCACCTCAAGGCCCGTACGGCAGGACAGGGTGGAACCGCCAAAGGTGGAGAAAAATTCAGGCCCTTTGGCAAAACTGTCAGCGATCTCTTTTGTCGTGACCACAACGCCCAGGGGATGGCCGTTGCCGATGGGTTTGCCCAGGACGACAATGTCGGGAACGGCGCCCTGCTGCTCAAAGCCAAAGAAGTAGTCACCAAGGCGCCCCAGACCGGTTTGCACTTCATCGGCAATGCAGACACCGCCTGCTTTCCGGATTTTTTCATAGACAGCCGACAGATAACCTTTGGGCGGGATGATCTGGCCGCCAACGCTGGGGAAGGTTTCGGCAATAAATCCGGCCAGTTTTCCGCCGCGGGCGCTGATGTTGGCAAGGGCCTCATCTACCAGATCCGCATACTTTTGTGCGATATTAGCCTCGCCTCGCCGGAAGCGGCCGCGGTAGTCGTCGGCCACCTCAACCAGGTGTACCCAGTCCGAGGGACCGACTCCGCCTTTGGCGTTAAACTTATAAGCCGAGATATCGATGCATCCGGTAGTGTTACCGTGATACCCGTGATCCGGGGTGATCATATCCTTACCGCCGGAATGGGCCCGGGCAAGCCGTAAAGACAACTCGTTGGCTTCGGAACCTGAGTTGACAAAAAAGCAGACCAACAGCGGTTCAGGCATGTAGGAAGCGATTTTTTCGGCAAAGGCGATCTGGGCAGGGTGAAGGTAGCGGGTGTTGCTGTTCATGCGCTGCAACTGGTCGGCAGCTACCGCCTGGATGCGGGGATGAGCATAA
>NZ_JAUWQB010000097.1 GCF_030611305.1 Desulfobacula sp.
TAGTTATCGGATGAGAGAAGAGAAAAAGCAATTATAATTTAACCAGGCTGGCAGTTCAAAAACAACGATCTGCCAGTTTTTTTTGCATACATTTTCAAAGCAGGGATTTTATGACATTTTCACGCCGCCGCTCACACCAAAACGACTGTTTGGAGGAATAATACTTTTTATAGCCATAGCCACTGCTGTATCAGCGAGTGTTACAATAGCACCTCCATGTGCCAACCCTTTTCCCTGAGCTAATTTAAAAACAAATGGCATGGTTAAATGAGCATGACCATCCTTGGCGTTAATGATTTTTATTCCAAGGAGATCTTCAAAAGGTGCGCAACTGATCCATTTTTCAAGTTTGACTTTATGCGGTCCAGTGCATGAAGAGTCTGTTTTTTCTTTTTTGTTTTTCATGCTGAAAAGAATCCATAATTATTTTATTACCAACCTAAACTGATCGAATATAATAATACGGGGAAAATGACAAGGAATCCAAAATTTAATTCTATTTTTAATATCCTCGATAATTTTGTATCCTAAATTTTTCGGTATGGGATAATGATACTTGACTCTAGGAGAGGCTTATTTTCAACAAAATATATTATAAAAAATAATGCGGGGAAGTAACTTAAATGAAACTTATCAAAAAATATAGTTTAACGGTCCGCTGCAGCAAACAGGGTTATACCAGAATTTTCTTCATATATAATTTTGAATTCTCATTACAGAAATTTTCAAGTGTACCAAATACATTGTACCCGAACCTTTTATAGAATCCTGGGTTTTGGAAGCTATATGTGTATAGGTAAACACCAAAACACTTTTTTTCGACAGCAATCTTTTCAGCCCGACCTAATAGCTCTTTTCCCAAGCCTTGTGACCTATATTTTTTGTCAATCCACAAACTCTCTATGTAAAGCCAATTACCACCAATTTGGCAGTGAATACCCGCAAGAATTGAATTAGAATCATCAACAGCTTTTAAAATGAATTGCTCATAAGAATAGTTCTCAATTTTTTTGGAATTGTGTTGAAAGAGCTTCTTTTCCAAAAACTCTATTTCATTTAAGAGAGGGTTAAATTCAGTAAGTATTTTCATTGGTACTCTTTAGGGTAAAACGTTAGCATGAGTGTTGGGTTGGCACTGCTGTACTACCTATATGCTCGATTCTAAGGACAATTTCATCACCCAATAATGTGATTAAGTGATTTTTTTCTTGAACAAAAAGATTGGGCCACTCGGTTTTTGGCTCTGAAAGAATGATGGGGAAAAGATACCCCAACTCGTTTCTTGTTAATTTACTTAAATTTTTTGCCATATTTTCTTTTTTTACTTCCAACCAGTTATTGTACAGATCTGGATATAATGTAATTTGGAATTTTATATCAACATCTTTGAGGCCTGTAAAGGCACTTCAACAATTCAACTTAGGTGAAAATATAATTTACTCAGAAACGATCTGCCAAAATAATTTTAATTGGAGACAAAAATCATAAGGTTCATGCTGGAGGTGTTCACTAAGTATTCTTTTCATATTGTCCTCCCATGATATTCTCAAAGAAGTAGTTTTCAATCAAAACCAGTATTCTGTTTAGAGTTGGTCTTGTTGTATTTAATTCTGATGCTATGGTACCAGATGATACCCCTTTGAATTTTAGCTCTATGAATCTGCTAATCATTTTTGCAGTAAGGCCATGTTGTGGTGGATACTTGAACTTCTGTTTGAAGAATCCGGGTATACCCAGCGATATAATCATTAACCGGACAAAATATTCTGTTGTCTCAAATGTATCAGCAATGGACTTGATATCATTGTCAGCTTCTAAAAGTCTCTGGAGTTGTACAAATATAAGGGGCGTGGGATTGAAATCTACTGTGGGCCTGCCTGGGGGAGAGGGAAGATAATAGTAACTAATGTCAGAGACTGGTATCCCAGTCTTTATAGCTACCTGTCGTGTTGATAGGCCATTTTTAAACAGTTTTGTTATATGAGCTACTTCAGCCTGAGATAGCTGTTTTTTCTGTATGACTGGAAATTGAATCCCCTTCAGTTTAAAAGCTCGCTTGAGGGTATTGCGGTGAACCTCCAATTCCCTTCGTACTGAATCCCTGGTTGCCCCTTCCCCAAGTCTTTTGAGAGCATATTTAATTTCTGCATCTGATAATGCAGACTGCCCCTTCTTCCCGGATCTTATCACCAGCCCATGTGCAGCCAAAACTGCTGGTATTGTTTCTGGGTCAAGGTTAAACAACTTTCCAGCACTCTTATAAGAACTCGTAGGTTTTCTGATATGTCTAAGGATTGCCTGGGCTTCCGCCAGGGTTACTTTTTCTGGTGGCAAGTCATCCATGGTGATATAGTCCCCTCCAAATCTGAGCCTTTTCGTATATAAGTTTGAACACGTCGTGGGTCATTCGATTTCCCTGCTAAACCAGTTACTGTGCAGATCTGGATATTGTGTAATTTGAAATGCTATCCAACTTGCAACGATTAAAAAATTTGATCTGTAAATCAATACCAGCGTTTCAAATTTGTGTAAAGACCTATTCAATTATATTTTGCCAAGCTCAATCAAATGGACAAATTGTTTCATTAAACAATACTGGAGATAGAGATAATTTTTGTTCAGTCCCCAAGAAAAGAATTTTCCCGGCTCTATTGGAATGTGATAAATATATTATGAAAAACATTATGAAAATATGTCTTTGATTGTGCTTGTCAGAAAATATAATTGAATTCCAACTGCTTGCGATCAGGGACCAATAACCAAAGGATGGGGACTGGGGGATTGCCCCAGTGCTCCGCTGCAAATTGTTATATTTTTTGTTTGTACCATACAACCTTACCCAGCATTGAACTTGGAGACAACAACACAACAGCTTTTTTGGATAGGCTTTTTGATGTTGCAGTATTTTCATTTTGCAGGAAATAATGGATTGTGTTGATTGGCTCCTGCTTTGAATAGTGTTTTATTGACCTTACTATCACATCAACTTTTCTACCAGAATAACCTGGTATTGATGGATGTTTGCCAAATTTTGGATTTTTATAATCCCAGTTCCAAATTGTGCGATAAGGTAGATGTGTTTCATTGAATGGATAAAAAAACCAAACATCAAAGTCTTTTACACCATTTACTTTGTCGTGAAAATGCATTGCTGCACCCTGGCAAAGTGCGACGGTTAATGGCTTTTTGATATTATACAATTTTGTCCATTTTTTACCTTGTCCAGATATGAAATATTCATGCAACCGACTAACGCTTCCAGCATATAACTCTTTAAGATCATTTATTGTAATAGCTTTAAGGGAACGTTCAATTTCCATTTTTGCCTCGTAAAATAACAGTTCGCTTAAGAGGTTGGCAAAGGAGTGCAGTGGATTTGCCAATCCTTCTTCAACCGATTGTTCGGTGCTCTTCAATAATTCGATCAAGAACTGCCAAAATTTCTGGCCCGGAATCAATAGCCCAAACTGAGGCGTCTCTATCAACACGTGCACCATGAGCAGCCCGGTTCCCTGCTTGAATCAGTTGATAGAGGCCCTTTTCTATTTCCTTAATCATTGCATTATGTGGCCTGAGCTCTTTGAGCATCTGATTGAGAGGCATGTTACCGCTTATACCATAGGCTTCGGCCAGTTCTCTAAGTCTGGTTTCAATCTCTATTCTGAGGCCAACAAGAGCCAAATTAGGGTCATCACTTGCGATTTTCAGGTATGAGGGACTTGGCTCCTCAGGAGGTGCTGTTGTTGGTGCAAGTGTTGATGGAGAGATGGTGCCGGTAATTTCCCTTCCAGCATTCTCTAAGTCGCGAAATTTCACTTCCCAACCACCCGGAAACTTCGCACTCTCAATAAGATTCGAGAGCCAAGGCAATATGCCCACTATAAGTAAACCAAGAGTGATCGAGTCAACCTTCAAGTCAGGCAATAAAATACGTAGCAGAAGAAGGGAGAAAGCAACCACACTGATACTGGCTTTCAGCCAAGTAAGCGCCTCAACTCTTCCCATTGCAGAAAGGATATATTTAGTCATCACCATTTATTTCAAAATTACCAATCAGCTGTTTTCTCGTCATGCAACGATCTCTTTTCTTTATTTTCATGTATAAGCAGCTTATCATATCAGTTACTTCGTGTTCTTCGATTAGATAAACTGAAATATGATCCGCAAACTTTGTTTCAATTACATAAGTATAAAATTTAGTATTATAACAGGCAATCAGATTTCTATCCCTATCAAAATCATCTACCAATTTTTCGAAATATCGACCTTTTTTGCCTCGTCTATCTTCAAAGAATTTGCCAACGTTCGCGGCACGCCCTATCTTTTCTTCGTGGGAAAGAGTTTCAAATGATACATCATTAGCTGGCTCAGATTCCTCCATGAACCATTTCGATTTGATGAAATCAGAACCAGCCTCAATTTTTTTAACATATTGATTCCATTCTTCGACAAATACGTCATTATATATGTATAAATATGCCATTGAGTCCACTGCTAATGACACATTATAGCTTCCTCTAAAGGAATCACTATGGGGAACTATCTCAATCATAGGCACACTCACAGAATAATTTATTAAACATCTTCCAATGCATCAATGGTAAATTAAATATTTAGTAAGTATTTTTTAATATCTAATAAAAAAATCTCAAGATCTGTACCTTTTATATCCTCTAACTCCATTTCCTTTACAATCTGGTAATTTCTGGACTTGATAGTTTTATTTTTCTTTTTAAATCCTATTTGTGCATCAACTGACTCCAATGGTAAGAGTTTCTTAACTTTTTTTGGAATTTGTTGTGGGAATATTTTTCGAAGTACTTCCAAATTGAAATAATTTTCAATAGAGTATTTATTGAGTTTCTTGCAATAAATCTGATTCTTTTTACAATTCCTTGCAAATCTAGTCCGTTGTGATTTACTACCGGGGTCTGAATCAATAAGAGCAAAAACGTTATTTCTTTCTGCAAATACGGACAAATCAAGGGAAGCCATAATGTCACCACCAAGAGGCCAGTATTTTATGTTGTGATGGCTACCTATATCAACCCATTTCAGCATTTCTTTAACGACAGGAATATCAGTCGGTCCTTCAAGTAAAATTAAAATGTCGGCAACTATATTTTCTGTAATAGAATAACCAAGAGCATTAAAGATTTCTGATTTTGTTGTTTGGTCTGTAATTGTAATCTCCGCATTGTTTTGGCAGTAAAATATTTTATCAATTATATCAATGTTTAAAAATATTGACGAATGAGTGCTGATAAAAAATTGTTTAAATTTTATTGAGGTGAGATAAAATAACAAACGCTTTTGAAAATCAGCATGCAAGTGATTCTCAGGCTCTTCAATTAATACAACTTTGTTCTCAAAAACATTGAGAACTGTAACGATGATCAGTACATCTGTTAATCCTAATCCACATGCCTCTGCATTAATCCAATTAGTATCTGATTTATAAAATAGCTCAATCATGTTATCTGTGTTTGGGACAACATTGAATTTTGAATTAGTTATATATTCAAATGTTTCATATATTTTTTTATATGTTTTATATGTTTTGTATGATTCTAAATCTTGATTTTTTAGAAAAAAAAGTTTGTTAAGCAAACCCTGACCTGCCGGTGTCACTTCTTGGTTTAAAATGATATCTGTTTTAAAATCCAACTTTCTTTTAGGGGGAATCAAAATTGGCTTAAAAAAATCAATATTTTTTTGAAAGAACGTATTGAAAATATTATCAAACTTAAAAGTATTAGGGCCGAAACTATTAGGTGGATTATGGTTGCCTATAGATTCCTTAATTTGTTTATCTATTTCTTCCCGTTTATCAGAAAACCAAATTTTCCCACAGGCTATTTCATTATTTATGAAATCATGAAACCACTTCATTGAAATACTTGGAGCAGGCCTTGTATAACGATTTGCCATAGGTTTAAATAGGCTCAACAGCCAATCGGTTGGACCAACTAACTCTTTTCCTATTCCGATCTTCTTTTCATCACACATGGCTTCCAATAACGTGGTTTTGCCACTATTATTTTTCCCACATATGATATTGATATGGCCAAGATTATTCAAATTCACACTATTGAGGGCTTTATGATTTTTAAGAGTTAAATATTTTATCATGATTTAATAACTATAATTATGTTGACCTGTAAATTTTATAAATTTGAACGATATCCGACCAGATAAATAAAAAAAATCTGATTCAAGATTTCTGTAACAATATTTCAGAAATCAGTAAAGATATTTAAAAAATAAGTTTTAGTGAAAATATAATTTATTCAGAAACGATCCGCCAGAATGTTCTTTATTGGAGACAAAAAGTAAGGGATATCCATTCTGCTATGGTGTTGATTATGTCTATACGTCCGGTGTTTTTTTAAAAATTTATTGATCCTAATTTTAGCCAGAGCACCAGTAGTCCGGCCCACTAAAACAAGTTCAGTCCGGGAAAATAAATTTCTCAGTTCCCAACTTTTTAAAAAAATTCATTGCCGTAGATTATAAAAATATAAAGATATTTTGTGGTTGGGTTATCAGTCGAGTATCAGCCGCTGGGGATCACATTCCTCCCGCAGGATTGTAAGTTCTGTCTTTGTGGGAGGATCAGTCAGGGTTGCCCTTGAAACGTCCATGTTAAATTCCGTGTTTTCAAGGATTTTTTCAGGAGTAATACCGGGATAGAATTGATCCAGATACATTCTGCCAGTGTCTTTATCAAACCGCATCACACCCAGATTGGTTACCACTACACTGACACCGCCGGGTCTTAAGCCTGCTTTCTGCCTGCTGTTATTTCCTCCAAGTTGCCCGGGGCTTGTGAGATAATCAAGTTTTTTGACAAATTTACGTTTTTCATGTTGCATAAATGCAATGCACCGGGGGACAAAACTTGCCACGTCACACCCACCACCGCTTCCTGAAAATCGGATTTCAGGAGAATGATAGTCCCCAATGCAGGTGGTGTTGAGATTCCCGTAACGATCTATCTGGGCGGCACCTAATATAGCGATGACTTTTTCCCCTGTTATCGGGTTCTGCATGGTGGCAAAGGCATCTGTCAGTCTGGAATTTGCAGCAGCCCAGTACATGATTCGAGGGTCTGCAACTGCAAAGGGCAGTTCTTCCAAAAGGGAATCTATGGCTCCGGTTTCAAAAAAAATCACACTGTCGGGCGCATTGATGTTCTTGGCTGCCATAGCTGCCAGCATTGAAATACCGGTGCCACTGAAAACAATATCCCCGTTTTTTATTTCTCTTGCCGCCATAATGGTCATGATTTCCCTGGGGGTATAAGGTTGAACTGTTTTCATGTTAATCCCTTTTCATATTAACTGAGTAACCGGTTCTTGGATCTGCCGTGATCGTATCAATTCTTTCCTGGCCGATGATGTCTAAAAATGCTTCATGGTCTTTAGCACCATAAATATATTTGTCCTGATATTTTTTGAATTTGTCCTGGTTTTTTGCTGCAATTGCAAATCTGCGCAAATATTGAGAATCATAGTCATAGTGGCCAAATACTGCAGTAGGGTAAGCGCCCAGAGGAACATGGCAGACCGCTGACACATGGATAAAGGGGATCTGATTCAAGTCAGGGTTTTGTCTTAATTCTTCCTTTTTGACCAGTTTTTCACAAGTGATAATTACGTGTTTAGATGCCTTTACCTGTTCGATGTCGGCAAATGCAAGTCCTTGTATGCTGCAGGTTCCCGTGGCGTCAGCCTTTTGAACATGAATGATGGTAACATCCGGATTGATGGCCGGTACCAGAAGCACTTTGGATGCACCTGTCCAGTTTCCAAAAGGATTGTCCATAACTATCAGTTTCTCATCCACAATTTTTGGATCTGATTTTCGCATGGATTTGGAAAGCCCCCATTTTGTCAGAATATCCGATCCAAATCCTGAAAGTGTGGGCAGAAAAGGCAGTCCCATGGCACCTGCCATAAATCTCAGGCTCATCATGTAATTTGAATAGTCTTCAACTAAAATTTCATTGTTCTGGACGGCTTGTGCAAAACGAATACAGGTCGGAGCAGCTTTCCCGTTTCCGGCATAGGCGATTTCCAGCTTTGAAACGCAGCCTGCGCCGATGAGTTCATCCAGGCCCGTGCCATTGGAGTGGGCATATAAATGCAGGTCAGAAATTTTCTGCCTGATAATTTCATAAACTGCTGCCATGGGATTTCGGTTTATGGTAAATCCCCCAATGGATATATGTGAACTGTTTTTTACATATTGTTCAATAGCCCGTTTAAGCGGAATCACTTTGTTTAAGCTGCTTTTCATTTGTCATACCTGTGTTGGTGGTTGGTGTAACGGAATAAAATTTCTGGAGCGCACAAGCGATTATTAATGCAATAAGACCTGTAATGTCTGCCCAGTATTCCGGCCAGAAAAGCCCAATGGCAGCCAGCCAGAAAAGAAGGGTTTCCAAAAGTGTGGTTTTTCGTAAAAAATATCTTTCTATCGCCGATGCAAAGGCAAGCAGGCCCAGGGTCGTGGTGATCATGGTTAAAATCACTTCCCAGTGGAACAGTTCGTAATTATCACCCATACCTAAAAGCGGTCTGTATGCCATGATAATGGGGATGATATAAAGTCCTTTGGCCAGTTTCCAGGAGGTAAAGGCGGTTTTCATGGGATTGGCCCCTGCAATTCCTGCTCCGGCAAAGCTGGCAAGACTGACAGGCGGCGTAACATTGGCATCCTGGGAATACCAGAACACGATCATATGGGCGACCATGATGGGAACCCCCATATCAAGCAGAGCCGGTCCTGCCAATGTGGCAAGAACAATATAACTGGCAGTGACGGGAAGCCCCATGCCAAGAACCAGGGAAGCACCGCCGATCAGGAGAATGGCAAGGACTTTTATACCATAACTTAAGTCAATGACCAGGCTTGAGAACTTAAGCCCCATGCCCGTGAGACATACCATGCCTACGATGATTCCGGCGGCTGCACATGCCACTGAGACCATGACAGCATTTTTCGCTCCGTTTTCAAGGGCCTTAATGATCAATTTAAACTCGCTTGTGCCGAATCCGACAAGGCTGGTTTTATTTTTACCGTTCACAGCCCAGCGGATAAAATTTGCAATAATACTAATGGAAAGCGTGCTGACTACGGCAATAAACCCGGCCATCATGGGGGAATAATTGGACATAAGGACATAGATCAATATCAGGACCGGAATAATAAAATGCAGCCCATTTTTAATCACAGTCATAATCTTTGGGAGGCTTTCTTTTGGCTGGCCTTTTAAACCGTATTTCTGGGCTTCATAATGAACAAATACCAACACGGTAATATAATACATGATAGCCGGTACCAGAGCCACTTTGATGATGGTCAGATAGCTTGTGTTGGTAAACTCGGCCATTAAAAAAGCCCCGGCTCCCATAATGGGCGGCATAAGCTGCCCTCCGGTTGAGGCAGCGGCCTCAATGGCCCCGGCCACATGGGAACGATACCCCACCTTTTTCATCATTGGTATGGTAAAAGAGCCTGTGGCAACCACATTACCCACGGCAGAGCCTGAGATTGACCCCATAAATCCTGAAGCAAGCACGGATGCCTTGGCAGGTCCTCCTGAAAAACGACCGGTAAGGGCATAGGCCAGATCAATGAAAAATGCCCCGCCCCCCGTTGTTTCCAGGATGGCCCCGAAAAGAACAAACACAAAAACAAAGGTGGCTGCCACGCCAATGGGAAGACCAAAAATTCCCTCGGTGGTCAGCCAGAGGGTCGTGGCAATCCGTTCAACGCTGTAACCTTTGTGGATAATCAGTTCAGGCATATAGGGCCCAAACATGGCATAGGCAATACTGATGGCGCAAATCCCGGTCATAATATTCCCGATAACTCTGCGGCAGGCTTCCAGCACCAGAAGCGTTCCGATAATACTGACAACCCGGTCCTGGATGAGCCAGTCTCCCTGGCGTTCAAAAATGGCAGTAAGGTTATTGCAGATATAAAATGTGCAGTATATGGACAAGGCGACCAGAATCCAGTCCAGAAAAAGGACGAAAGAAAATTTATCTTTTCTGGCTTTTAAAAAAGCGGGTTTAAGTAAAAATGTCAGGCTGAGAATGGCCCCCAGATGGATGGATCGCTGAACCAGGGCTGTCAGTGCAGCCACGCCTGCTGTATAGAGCTGGTAAAGGCTCAGGCTCACAGCAATTGCCATGATGATCCATGCCGTTATTTTCATCAGGGTTTCATTGGCATCTGCCAACCCAGAATTTTCTGTAGAATCTTTGCCTTGAACTACTGTAATTTTGTCAACCATTATGTCCTCTGAATATATTATTTGCTTAACTTAGGGGCTGTCTTGCAAGCTCGAAACCCTAAGAGATCGCCATATTTGATAAAGCATGCTTATAGGTTTGCCTGAAAACCTTACGGCCTTGTGGGCAATTGTGTCAGAAAGATTATACCGCCTGTCCCGCAAGATAATGGTATGGTCTACTCCAGGGCTTCCCACCCGTAATATGAAATCACCAGTTGGCATGTGCATATCTGTAATCGCTTCATAAACACCTTTTTTTACCTTCCGTCCCACTCCGGGCATTTGGCCCATACCCGCACCAAATTTTTCATAGCGCTCTTCTTCAATATAGATATTGCCTTTTTTATCCATACTGTGCTCTTCCCAGATAGGGGCGTTCTCAACCGAGTGGTAATAATGAAGGGTAAACCGCTCTCCGGGTTTAAGAGGCAGAACAAGCACGGGTTTTTTTTCTTTTACCAGGGTGACATGAAGTTCCAGACCGCCAGGCGTCAGCCAGGCAGTCAGGATCAGTGATAAAACCAGGCCAAGCACACAGAAAATAATAATTGAACTCGACCTGGTCATTTTTTATTCTCCTTAAGGAATCAGCCGTGCAGGTACGGCGATATTCATTTCTTTTAAATACTTGATTGTGCCGGGATGTAATGGAATAGGCGCATACTTAACTGCATTTTCAGGTGTGGTAAAAGCAGCCAAAGGATGAATCTTAACCAGATAGTCATTATGTTCATACAGCGCCTTAACCAGGTTGTAGACCAAATCCGTATCCAGAGATTTCTGAACGATTATTACATTCATTACCCCGATTGTAGGTACGGCTTTGTCAACACCTCTATATGCGCCGCCGAACAGATCTACTGACGTGTAAGCCTTGTTGTACGCAACGATCTTTTTTGTTTGCTCCGGTGTGAATTCTATAACGCTGATATCATGGGTAGTTGACAAATCCAGAATAGAGCTGGTAGGTGGTCCTACACACCAGAAACCTACTTCAATTGTACCATCTCTCAAAGCGTTAGCGCTTTCAGTAAAGGAGAGTCGGCTGTCTTTAAATGAGTCCAGAGGAATTCCTAATGCCTTGAATACGGCTTCAGCCATAAAATTGGTACCACTGCCCGGACTTCCGGTGCTGATGTTCCTTCCTTTGAGCTGCTCGATGTTGGTGATACCGCTCTTTTTCAGAGTCACCACCTGTAGCACGTTTGGATACATAATGGCCATTGAAAGAATGTTGTGTTTTTTGCCTTTAAATTTTGACAGCCCTTCATATCCGGCTATGGCGGTGTCAGCCATAACCTCACCAATCACGGTTTCTCCTTTATGGGCCAGTTTTACATTCTCAACACTGGCACCGGTTAC
>NZ_JAUWQB010000005.1 GCF_030611305.1 Desulfobacula sp.
GGGTTAATATCTGTCAAAGATCAGTGGGTGAAAATTCATTACCCGGCCTCGGCCCGGTAATCTTGGTGAAACGCCCTGTGCGGACCCGCATGCAGGGTGTTGTGGGGGCTGGGGGATTAAAACCCCCGGCTACCCGATTGGATAATATTTATGATGTGGATTAACTTCGTCTCCAGTTTTTTGGGGGAAGATCAACTATTTACCATCGTCCAAAGAATTTAAAAAATCTGCTAGTATATCTCCATGGCATGCTTCAGGTTTGCAAAAACATCCAAGCCTTTTACCCGATAGCTTATACACTTCTGACTTGTCTTTGTTTGGAAATGTTTCAAAATCAAAGTCATACTTGTATTTTCTAATGACTTCTTCCCTGCCATCCCCACCTTCATTCATTGAATATGGATTACCCCAATATGAACCTCGCCCGATGTATTGATAAGTTGGAGTGCTTTTTACATTACGATATTTAGTCTCTTTTTTGATATTAATTACACGAGTTATAGCAATTGTTATTATTCTCAAAGGAATACTTTTTGATTTAAGAAATTTTGTTTCTATAGGAAATTCCTCGCCATCATCGAATACGATACCATGAGTCACTTCACTTTCTTTCCAGTTTTCATCTATATGAATTTCAGTGTTTATATCATTTTTTGATCTTAATCTTTTTATGAAATTATTGGGGTCATCTGGACATATGATTGAAAATGATTCAATATTTTGTGTTATTTTCAATATTTTTCTTGAAAACTTATCATAAGATTTAAAAAGTTTCGGATATAAAATAATAATTCTATTCATTTTAATAAAGGTGCTTAATTTTGAGTTCAACGTCTGAATTCTTGCTTAAATACTCGGCTACCAAACGTCGATGACAATGGATAGGTTCATGCTCGCTACACAATAAACAGCTATTGTTTAAAATTTCAGGCTCAACTAATCGTTCGATATGACGCTGAGCCATTAAATTTGAAAACTTATCTTCATATTTTTCCCAAGATATTTCTTTTTTCTTGTATGCGTTAAGAATCTCTTTCGTCGGCGCCAGTTTAGGCACATGTACATACTCCGCATCACAAAGTATTTTTAAGAAATACTTTAGGTCATCTCTTTTAGCGAAGCCAGCTAACTGAGAAACATTATTTAGACGAACATCAATTAATGTTGAAACATTAGCAGACTTGATAAGCCCAAAAAATGTTTCCGCATTCTTCTTTGTGAAACCTATAGTATAAATCATATTCATTTATGGTGTCCTTACTGGTAGCTCCTAATTTCCTGGTGGAATTTAGGAAATGTATATATTCCATTTACCTGCAACCAATAACCATTTCGGTCACTAATTTGAAAAGCTCTACTTAAACCTATTCTTAAATATATATCATCTTGAGACTGAAGAAAATTTTGAAGTATATTAAGGCTACCATCGTTCTGATGACGCTGAGCATAATCATAGAAACCACGGTCTGTTATTGACAAATATCTAAATTGATTTCCACTTTGGTCAGTAAAGCTGCATTTTACTTTACCCGGCTTATATTGATCTTCGTGAATCTGAATTTCATAGGGGTTAACTTTTATAGTAATTATGGAACAGTTCGCATTCATTTCAATTGGAATATATTTTTGTCCAACCCCAAATGCAATACCAAAACCTAATGATACCGTTCCAGACAATGAGTTATCCAATATGTCTTTAAATTCTTTTGCTTTAGATGGACCATGAAATTCGAGTTTTGTGTAGTTTGCATCTTCAATGTGTGGACTTGTGGTATTAACATGGATGTTAAGATCGCCTTTAAGAATAGCACCAGGTTGAATATTTAGTTCTGCACAACGAGCGCTGTTTAAATATGGCATTGGTCTTAAACACTCCCCTGTATCAACATCAATGCCAGCAGTACAAACCTTATCGCCTTTAGAAAATCTTGTTAGATCAGTAACTATTATTTTTTTCATGGGCCTTGCTCCTTATGGTACTTAACAAGTTTACCAAAAAATGTACCGTCATAATTTCATGTTGAAAATTTGTCAAAAATATTATCTAAAATATCTTCCAATATCAAATACTAATTGTAATGCTAAAGTTTGAAAAAAAGAGTAGTCCATATTTTAAACAATAGGCACAAAATCATGCTGTATTCTATAATGGTTTTGGATTTTATTAATCATCATATTTTTTTTAAGAGAACTTTGAAAATAACCGGTCACACCCGGTTCATTTTTATTGTTGGAAGTAAGTAAGGTGTCCCCCGATCAATAGTTAACCTTCCTCAACTTATTTAATGTCGCCAGTACTCGCGCCCAGAATTCACCACATAAATCAGGCAGTTTCTCATTGATTTTTTGATCATTAGAGAAGAATCTTTTCCTATTGATTGCAACTTCAAGAGTTCCTGATTCTAACAAATCTGGCAGGAAAATAAATTTTTCGACTACATTTTTATCTTCAATCTTGTAATGGACCTTTGGAACTGACTCCCATGTTCCGTTATGAATAAGTTCATGCCTTAAATTTTCGATTATTTTTATAGTCTTCGAATCTTCAAATACCGTGTCCGTAAAATCAATTCTTTGAATTTTACGTTTGTCACCGAAAAGTGTTTTTTTGCATTTCATTTTCCGATATTTGGAAAAATCATTAGGCATATTCTCAAATTGAAATGATAATTTGGCCAATAAATCTAATGACGCGTACATCGTTATTATAAGGTCATGTAACGCGGAAAAAACTGCCACAATATTTTCTCCAGAGGTCCAATAATATCCATCTTTTTCTAATACGATTGCGTTTACATTTTCTAAATATCTGAAAAAATTTTGATATTGTGTTCTCGTCGACATCAATCTATTCTGGACACTTCCTATTAAATTATGGCAATCTGCAAGAAACAAATGTTTGTAATACCTTTCATTAGTAATTTCTTTGACCCAGTTATTAAATATATCTTTGCTTACAGCAGAATCGGAATCTATGCCAGTATGGTAGACCCATTGAGGGATCATAGACATTTCATCATAATACTGTTGAATATCATCAAAGATTAAACCTGTGAAAGTATCATATAAATCGACACAACAATTATCAATATCGTAGAAGATTTGCGGCGTACCATTATTCAACAATTATGTTTCCTTATATTAGCCTTGCTCGCTCTTTATAGACCCAACTTATACACAGGAAGATATATTTCCCCTGTTTGTGCTGCATGTCTTTTTTTTCTTATTAATAACGAGACCAAATCTATTCTCTCTTCAAGTACCGCCATTAAATCCGACCCATCCATTAGGATAATGTTTGGTCTGCCAATTGAATGAGCTCTTATACCATCTTCAGAAAAGCCATTCATTGATAAAAATACACCCAGGGTATTGTCCAATTTTCGTGATACTTTCATTGAGAATGAATCTAAATCATTGGCTGATATAAGTAGAGCGTGCCATTTTGCTTCGAAAAGGTATTCTGTGCCTTCTAAATAGAAAGATCCATCCAGCTGCTCACCAATAATTCTAAATGAAGCCTTTGGGTCTAAATCAAAAAGCTCAAAGATATCATACATTAACTTTTCAAGCTCATATCCCTTTTTCTGGGCATTTCCACCTGTGGCAATTCCCAAAAAAGATGCATTCAACTCTGCAAGTTTTTTTCTTACTGCTTTATTGCTCTTTAATTTATCAGAATAATCTCTTTTTCTGGCTTCTAATTGTTCTTTTTCTTTTTTCAATTCCTGGTGGGGTTCGACCAACTCCTTAAGTTGCTTCACAGCATTCCTCGCTCGTTCTGCCTTCTGTTTCCCTCCATCAATAAGCTCTAAATGTGAAAAGTTGTTGATACTAATTGTCTCGAAGCAAAGCCTTGTAAGGGCTGACAGGTATTTATCTTGATCACTACAAAGAATATCAACTAAATCAGAGACAATTTGTCGTTTGTAGTTATTCCAATCTAAACTTGCAACAAGATGCCTATCATTCAGGCAATTTGTTAAAAAGCTTCTCAATTCATTTTTATACCAATAAATGCTACATAGTGCTTCTTTCAAGGCGTTAATTGCAGCCGGTGACATTCTTTTTGATTTCATGTATCCCTTCTTTTTTGGAAATGAACGCTGCACATCACTGGCGTGAGGTTACGAGCATCCTTGTGAATGCGTTTTGTTAGCCACATCATGAATTATATACGGAACACCAACTGCCCTTTTTATAACCTCATTCCAACCAATCACTTTAAGAATACACTTAACATTTGAATCTACAGACAGATATATTGGCGACAGCAGATTCAATATGTTTTCATATCCAGATGAAAAATATTCATCTTTGGTAACAAGTATTATATTGTTGGTATCTTTAAGTTCGATTTCGAAAGCCAACCCGTCTTCTAAAACTTCCTCAGTGCTCCCCGATTGCCTAATCCTTTTATGTTGGGCGACAAAAAGTCTGCCTCTCACCCAGCAAACATTGCCATGAACATCCTTATTGACTTCTTGAATTTTAGGGTATTGTTCGAGACTACTTTTTAAGCCTTTGTACATGCCATATACTGAAACTTTATATAATTTCACCTCTTTTGAATGTGCCCCACCACTAGCAAATGGGATTTTTATTCCTGCTTGAAAACCTTCGTCACGAACAAGCGAAGTCATAACTGGCTCGTTATTCTCATCTTCATATTTTTTACTCAAATATTCAGCGTCCAGATATATTATATCTTCACAATTCATTTCACAATCCTTTGCCTAACCAGTTATTATGCAGATCTGGATTTCATGTAATTTGGAATGTTATCCGACATGCAACGATTAAAAAATTTGATCTATAAAACAGTATCAGTGTTTCAAATTTGTGTAAAGTGCTATTCAATATTTACCAAACTCAATCAAATGGACAAATCTTCCACTAAACCATATTGGAGTTGAACTTGATTATTTTAAAAAACTTAGTTTCATTCAATGCCAAGATATCTAAAAATTTTTTCAATGTACATGCGATTGGCCCTGTGAAGGGAACATGTAAATCTTGACCCGAAAAATATTATCCTATACCATGGGCAAGATTACAAATATATTCTTGAGATAAAAAAAATGATCTTGCATATTGACATGGATGCGTTTTTTGCGGCGATTGAACAAAGAGACAATCCAGCTTTAAGAAACAAACCTGTTATAGTATCAGGTAAGTCAGAAAGAAGCGTGGTGGCAACGGCAAGTTATGAAGCAAGAAAATTCGGTATCCGGTCAGCCATGCCGGTATTCCAGGCAAAACAAAAGTGTGACCATCTTGTGATTGTTCCCGGGAATATGAAAAAATATCAGGCTGAATCAAAAAAAATAATGGAGATTATTTCACATTTTTCCCCGCTGATGGAACAGGTTTCCATTGATGAGGCATATGTTGATATTAAGGGGTGTGAAAGGCTGTTCGGCTCACCAAAAGAAATTGGCCTTGCCATAAAAAACAAGATCAACAATGACCTGTTTTTAACCTGCTCTGTTGGGATTGCACCCATTAAATTTCTGGCAAAAATCGCATCTGACATGAACAAACCGGATGGATTAACCCATATTAAAGAACACCAGGTGAAAAATTTCATTTTTACCCTGCCCATCCAGAAAGTACCGGGAATCGGGAAAAGTACAATGAAGGTAATGGAGATATTGCAGATCAGAACCCTGGGAGACATAAATAAATTTACCCTCCCCATATTAACCCAAAAATTTGGTAAAATGGGTCAAAAGCTGATAGCGCTTTCAAATGGTATTGATCCGTCAAGGGTCGAAACCAATTATACGAGAAAATCCATTTCCAGTGAGACAACCCTGCCAAAAGACATCTTTGATTTTGAAACCATTAAACAGGTGATACTGGGCAGATCTCAAAGTGTTGGCAGGGATTTAAGAAAAAAAAATCTTGTGTGTGAAAATGTATTTATAAAGCTTAAGTTCTCTGATTTTTCACAAATTACCAGGAGCAAAAAACTTGATACATCCATTTGTTCTTCATCTGCTATCTTTAACGAAGCACTTGCCCTGTATAAAAAAATTCAGTTAAAAAAGAGAATAAGATTGGTGGGTGTTGGTGTCACAGCACTCAAAGATAAAAACACCCCGGTCCAGATGCAGTTGATTCAAGATCCAAACAGGCAGAAAAAGCAATGGGAATCGGTGGATTCGGCTGTAGATTCGATATCGGAAAAATTTGGCACCAATATTATTAAAAAAGCATCACTAAGCGAAATAAATTATAGGAGAAACCCCGATGCCGAAGAAAATTCAAATTAAAGTTATTGTCAGCGGCAGAGTCCAAGGCGTTTTTTACCGGTTCCACACCAAAAATACGGCCGACAGGCTTGGCGTTAAAGGATATGTCAAAAATCTGTCCAATGGCTCTGTAGAGGCTGTCTTCGAAGGAGAACAACCAAGTGTCACCCAGATGATGGACTGGTGTCATAAAGGGCCTGCAGCATCAAAAGTTGAAGATGTCCTGGCTGAAAAAGCAGAAGCCCCATCGAATTTTGAAACATTTGAAATCAGATATTAGTTAATCAACCCCAATATCTGAATTTTATTTTTTTTTCTTTAACCGGGCTTTCAAAACAGCGGTATGAACGTCTGCCGCAAGATGAACCGGGCTTTTCCCCCAAAGCGGATCCCAGGATGCCGGATCTGCCGAACAAAAAAATTGAACCTCAAGACCGAATCGTGTCAACGCCTTTTCAATAGGCATATTTTTTATTTTTTTGGCCGCATTCCATGTAGCCCCGCAGGGCGCACCCTTTGAGACCTTGATATTTGTAATAACGTCTTTTTTTGTCATTACTTCAATTTCAGGTTTACCAAAAGCCTTGCCATAATCTCCAAGACAATCCTGCCTGGAAAGTGCACAGCATATTGGAGGACAAATGGCATCCCCGGTTGTTATTTTTTTTCCTGAAGCAATAACCGGGACATTGAATTTTTTGCATAAAACGCTTAAATCATCTGAAAGGTCCCTGTGTTTTAAATAATCAAGCACAATATCTACTTCAATCTTATCCGGCAAATATTGTGATGTATTGTCAATCACAGGCGGCAACGGTTCATCAATATCAAATGTTTTAATAATAAATTGTTTCTCACCGAATTTATTAATACCCTCTATTTTACTTTTCCCGGACCCATTCTGTTGGAAAACCATAATTTTCTGCATATTTTAAAATCCCAAATCTTCGTTTACAAGAATAATTTTAATCCTGTTTTTTATAAAACTTTTTTCTGTAATTGTCCAGTAATTGCAAATTCTGTCAGGGCTGCTGCAATCATGACAAACACCGGTTTTGCGGCAGGGTGTTTTCTTGTCGAGGTTCATGGTATTTACAGGGGCGGCATAATTTTTTATCCTGACCATGGCATCTTCCAGGTCACCTGTAATTTTATTCCTGCCAATTATTAGTAATACGGCTTTGGGACCCCACATTATAGCTGCAACCCTGTTTCCTATCATATCAAGATTAACCAGCTGGCCTGCTTCAGTGACTGCATTTGTACTGGTAATAAACAAATCTACCATTAAGGACTGTCTTCTTAAGTCCATCATTTCTTCTTTTGAAAGGGTTTGATCAAATGTATTGAGGACTTCAATATCCGGGCTGTCCTTTAATTCATGGAAAAGGCCGGTGGCAACAAAGGACATTGAACCGCCCCATGAAACACTTTTAATGTTAAGTTTAGGGATGATATCATTGGTGGCAATCTCTTTTGCAGCCTTTGCATTCTGGGCTATAAAGACTTCAAAATTATTATTCTCAAGGTTCTCTTTTACAGATTCCAATTTGAGGTTCCAGTAGTTATCAACAGGATTTTTCATTTTTATACCCTTTCTTTTTTTATTTTAATAAATCAACAATTCAAGACACTATAAACGAAACTTTTGTTTTCATGCAATAAAAATTTATTAGTAACAATGTGCGAAATAATGGAACAATTACACAATCCACCGAAATTTCTGATTCCATGCTTGGGAAAACATCAATTTATTTTATTTTTTTTTAATAAAAGCACAATTTTTTACTTAAAAATTTCTTGTTTGAGGAGATCAAACAATGTTTAAGACGCTTTATTCCCAAGGATTTTGGCAAGTTAGCATCTTTTTCTTACCAAGCAATACAGGTATTGCAGATTTTTACAGGAATTTTATTTAAAAAAACGCTTTTTTTTGTTGACTTCCGCTTTCGTTCTTAATAATTCATACACTACGACATAAATCGGATTCACTAAATGACTACGATTTTTCTTCTCCTTTGGTACGTTGCCTGTACTTGGCCTGAACTGGGAAAAGCAGGCTGCTTTAAGTAAAAATAAGTTTAAGTTGTAAGATATATATTTTTATTAATACCAGTATTTATTTGTAAAAAAGGGAGGTGGTGCTATCTTTATTGTTTTCTTTTAATTTTAACAACTTAGCAGTTAAACCAATATCAAACCAAAGGAGATGATTCATGAGCAAAAAAGAAGTTGTCGAAACCACTGAGGCCCAGATAGCTGTTCACTGGAAAGAGGAAGACTATTATTATCCATCCACAAAATTTATTGCTCAGGCCAACCTTACCGATGAAGGAATTTTTGACAGGTTCAGTCTGGATAATTTTCCAGATTATTATACGGAATTTGCTGATCTGCTGACATGGTACAAGTACTGGGATGAAGTCCTGGATAGCAGTGACGCCCCCTGCTACAAATGGTTTAAAGGCGGAAAACTCAATGCCAGCTACAATTGTATTGATCGCCATTTAAAAGACAATAAAAATAAAACTGCCATACATTTTGTTCCTGAGCTGGAAGAAGAAAGCGTTCAGCATATCACTTATCAGGAACTTTATGTCAGGGTGAATGAATTTGCAGCATTGTTGCGTGATACGGCAAAACTTAAAAGAGGAGACCGGGTCACCATCCACATGCCCATGTCAGCAGAACTTCCCATTACCATGCTGGCCTGCGCAAGACTGGGTGTTATTCACTCGGTTGTTTTCGGCGGGTTCGCACCCAGTGCAAGTGCAGACAGGATTGTTGATTCCCAATCCAGGGTATTGATTGTCACAGATGCCTACTACCGCGCAGGAAAACTACTTGAACATAAAAGCAATGCTGATAAAGCTGTTAAAATTGCAGCGGATCAGGGGCAAGAAGTGGATACCGTCCTTGTATGGCAGAGATATCCGGGGAAATATTCTTCCGATACCCCAATGGTCGAAGGACGAGACATTTTTGTCAATGAAAAGTTAAAAGACTATTATGGTGCCAGGGTTGAACCCGAACAAATGTTGAGTGAAGATCCTCTCTTTTTAATGTATACCAGTGGTACCACGGGCAAACCTAAAGGCTGCCAGCATGGTACCGGCGGATACCTTGCCTATGTCACCGCCATGTCAAAATATATCCAGGACATTCATCCTGAAGACGTTTACTGGTGCATGGCAGATATCGGATGGATCACAGGCCACTCATTCATTGTTTACGGCCCGCTTGCCCTGTGTGCCTCTTCTGTGATTTTTGAAGGGGTCCCAACCTACCCGGATGCAGGAAGATCCTGGAGAATTGCCCAGGAGCTTGATGTCAACATTTTCCATACCGCACCGACAGCCATCAGGGCTTTAAGGAAACTCGGGCCTGATGAACCCGCAAAATATAACTATCATTTCAAACATATGACAACCGTTGGTGAACCCATCGAACCTGCTGTATGGAAATGGTATGAATCTGCTGTTGGTAAGGGAGAAGCCGTTCTTGTTGATACCTATTGGCAGACTGAAAACGGAGGATTCCTCTGTAGTACAGTCCCGGCTCTCAAACCCATGAAACCGGGCAGTGCGGGTCCGGGTGTTCCCGGAATTCATCCGATTATCTTTGATGATGATGGCAATGAAGTTGCGGAACCCGGAATAGCCGGTAATATCTGCATCCAGAATCCCTGGCCCGGAATGTTCCAGACCATCTGGGGTGACAGGGACAGGTTTGTTGATACTTATTTTGCAATGTATAATACAAAACCCGACAGCAAGGACTGGAAAGACTGGCCATACCTGACCGGTGATGCAGCCACCATGTCCGAAGACGGCTACTACAGGATCCTTGGAAGAATCGATGATGTCATCAATGTGTCCGGTCACAGACTGGGTACCAAAGAAATCGAGTCTGCGTCTCTTGTTGTTGATGAAGTCGCTGAGGCTGCAGTTGTGCCGGTTGCCCATGAGATTAAAGGCAAGGAACCTGATCTGTATATTGCTCTTAAGCCTGGCATCCCTGCAACGGATGAACTTGCGCAGAAAATCTCAGATGCCATATGTGAGCAGATCGGAAGAATTGCCAAACCCAGAAAAGTATGGCTGGTTCCGGATATGCCGAAAACCAGGTCAGGAAAGATCATGAGAAGGGTTTTGGGTGCTATCTCCAATAAGACTGATGTGGGGAATGTCATGACCCTTGCAAATCCGGAAGTTGTTGAAGAAATCAAGACCATGGTTGAAAAATAATTTATCCGCTGAAGTTTTGGGAGGTTATTATATGTCCAATTTGTATGACAAAGCCTATGATCAATCCATAAATGATCCTGACGGATTTTGGGGGGCCATTGCTGAAGACTGCCACTGGTATAAAAAATGGGATAAAGTACTGGATGATTCAAACAAGCCTTTCTACAGGTGGTTCGTAGGAGGAGAAACAAACACCTGTTACAATGCGGTTGATCTTCATGTGGAGAATGGCCTGGGTGATCAGGATGCCATTATCTATGACAGCCCGGTAACAGGTACCATCAGAAAATATACCTATTCTAAGCTTAAAGAGATTGTTGCAGAATTTGCCGGGGTTCTGGCATCTAAGGGAGTCGGCAAGGGTGACAGGGTTGTTGTTTATATGCCCATGATCCCGGAAGCAGTTTTTGCAATGCTGGCCTGTGCCAGGATTGGGGCTGTCCATTCTGTGGTATTCGGCGGATTTGCAGCCAATGAGCTGGCCACCCGTATTAATGATGCCAAACCCAAAGTAATTGTAACCGCGTCCTGTGGTATTGAGGTGAAAAAGGTCATTGAATACAAGCCGCTTTTAGATGAGGCTATTGAATTGTCCGATTCCAAACCTGATGCTTGTATTATTTTACAAAGGCCTCAGGCCCGGGCAGATTTGATAGACGGCCGGGATTTTGACTGGAATGATGAAATGGAAGCAGCAAGTCCCAAAGATTGTGTTCCTGTAAAAGCCACTGATCCGCTTTATATCCTTTACACTTCCGGAACAACAGGAGAACCCAAAGGGGTTGTAAGGGATAACGGCGGCCATATGGTGGCTTTAAAATGGAGCATGGGAGCCATTTACGGGGTTGATAAGGGTGATGTATACTGGGCAGCCTCAGATATTGGCTGGGTCGTAGGCCATTCATATATTGTTTACGGCCCCCTTCTTAAGGGATGTACCACCATTCTTTTTGAGGGAAAGCCTGTCGGGACTCCCGATGCATCTGTGTTCTGGAGAGTTATATCCCAGCATAAGGTAAACACCCTTTTTACGGCCCCCACTGCATTCAGGGCTATTAAAAGGGAAGATCCAAGTGCTCAAATGATGTCAGACTTTGATCTATCCTGCTTTAATTATTTGTTTCTGGCAGGAGAAAGACTGGACCCGGATACATTGACCTGGGCGGAAAACGCTCTCAAGGTTCCGGTGATTGATCACTGGTGGCAGACAGAGACCGGATGGGCCATTGCAGCCAATTGTGTCGGGCTTCACCAGTTTGACGTCAAACCGGGATCTCCCACAAAAGCGGCTCCGGGATGGAATCTGGCTGTTCTGGGAGATGACGGAAACCCGATTGGCGCAGGAGACATTGGTGCAATTGTAGTCAAACTGCCCCTGCCTCCGGGGTCATTGCCCACGCTCTGGCAGAAGGATCAAAGATATGTCGATTCTTATCTGAGCGTATTTCCGGGATACTATGAAACTTCTGATGCAGGGTTTATTGATGAAGACGGCTATGTCTTTGTCATGGCCAGAACAGACGACATTATCAATGTTGCTGGCCACAGACTGTCCACCGGCGGCATGGAAGAGGTGATTGCAGAACATCCGGATGTAGCCGAGTGTGCGGTCATGGGCGTTGCAGACCAGCTTAAGGGGCAGATACCCCTTGGGATGATGGTATTGAATGCCGGTGTTGAAAGAGATCATGAGGAGGTGGTCAAAGAAGTTATTGGCCTGGTCAGAAACAAGATCGGCCCTGTTGCATCCTTTAAGACTGCCATGGTGGTCAAACGACTTCCCAAAACAAGATCCGGCAAAATCTTAAGGGGTACCATGCGGGCCATTGCAGATAAAAAAGATTATAAAATCCCTGCTACCATTGATGATTACACATCCCTGGATGAAATAGAAGAATCCTTAGGGAAAATCGGATATGGCAGCAAGGCATAAAATTTTTTAACATAAAAGAACGGGGGCAGATTTAAATCTGTCCCCAGTCACAAGATGAAGGAGGTGGTGTGATATGCCCTGATTATCCTTAATCAAAAATGATAATCATGAAGTGATCCATCCAAATTCGAAAGAAATTATGATACAGGAGGAAAAATTTTTATGGAACCGAAAACTTGGGTATTTCTATTGTTAGGAATATACATCATTTATTGTTTCTGGTGGGGTTTAAAAGGTTTTTTTACTGAAAAAACCGCATCAGGCTATGGAATTGCAGGGCGTTCCATCCCTTTTATAGCATTCTTAATGGCAGCAACCGCGGCTTCCTTTTCTGGGTGGACATTTGTAGGGCATCCAGGTTTGATCTGGAAGGTGGGGCTGGTATATGCATTTGCTTCGTTCTATGTCTTGACCATTCCCATTACCGGAGCGTTTTTTGCCAAAAGAAACTGGCTCATGGGTAAACGCTATGGCTTTATTACCCCGGGTGATATGTTTGCATATTACTATAATAATGAATTCATTCGCTGGTTGGTTGTTATAGCAGCACTTTTATATTCAATCTTTTATTCAGGCATTCAGCTGATCGCAGCATCAAAACTATTTTACTGGGTAGCCGGCGTTCCACCGACCATTGGTCTTATATTCATGGCCTTTATTGTATGGTTCTATGTGGTCACCGGTGGTCTTAAAGCCAGCACCTGGGTAGGCGTTCTCCAGTTTGTGCTTTTGGTCGGCGGTATTATTCTGTTAGGGTTTTATGTTGTCACATCCGATGCTTTTGGCGGATGGTCCGGCATGTCAAAGTCTTTAGCGGCCCTTCCTCCTAACTTTACGCAAGTGCCGGGGATTATCCACTTTGGTATCGGAGGCGGCTGGACTGCGGTGATGGTCTTGACCTATATGTTTGCTCTTATGGGTATTCAGTCATCACCGGCTTTTATTCTGTGGAACTTTGGTATTGCATCTCCTAAACCTTTGGCTTGGCAACAGGTTTTCATGTCAACATTTATTGTCGGGGTCTGCTTGTTTTTCTTTTCAGCTTTCCAGGGAATGGGTGCTAAAATTCTCGAGCTGTCCGGTGAAATGATCATCGCCAATAACGGAGATGTTGTCCCCAAACTCATGACAAAATTCTTACCAGGACCTGTCCTGGGTCTTGTTTTCCTTGGCGCCATTGCAGCCATCCACTCCACCTCCGCTCCCTATATTGGTACCGGTGGTACCATCATCCAGAGAGATGTCTGGTGGAGATATGTCAGAGGCCAGAAAGGCAGCCATTCCGAACAGATCTGGACCAACCGTGTCATGGCTACACTCTTAACATTTGCAGCTGTGGTGGTCAGCCTGACATCATCTGATGCCATTGTTATGATTGGCGGGTTTGCAACGACCTTTGGCACCATTATGTACCTTATGCTCTGCGGTGTTCACTGGGGTTTTAAATTTCCCACCACCGGCGCAGCTTTAGGTCTTCTTGCCGGTATTATCGTAAATATGTTAACCTATTTTGTCTGGAAATATCCCTTGTCAATGCATACGGCATTCTGGGGCCTTTTTGCCGGTTTTGCCGTGGCATACGCTTGCCGCGGGCTTGGATTCAAAAACACTGAAGAAACCGATGCGCGGCAAAAAGAAGTCAGAGAATGGCTTGACAGCATTGACGGACCTTCTGAGAATGGTAAAATATGGCGTTCCAGGATGAAGATTATTATTCCGATATGGTATTTCTTTGCTCTTGGACCCGCTATTATGCTGGGCAACAATGCATTTTCCTTCTGCGGATTCCCTGCACTATGGTCATGGCAGATTGCCTGGTGGATCGTTGGTATTATCATGATGTGGGCTCTTTGCTTTAAAGCTGAAATGTCTACCACGTCCGAAGAACAGATCCGGCGTGCGGATGTTGAAACTCTGGATGTAACCAAAGAAGCAGATGACATGGCATAAGTTATTTTGCATAAAACTTTTTCAAGGAGGACATATTATGGCGTTAGAAGATAAATATCTAATCGCAACAATCATATTCTGTATTTTGTTCACTGCCAGTTTCGGTTGGGGATGGTGGGGATAACCACCCTACTTAAATAAACATTAAATCTTAAAAAGAAGAATTCTATGATGAATCTTTTTATCATAGAATTCTTCTTGTCTTTGGATTGAATGAAGCAGACCAACCGATTCTGGAAAATTATTTTTTTTACCCTGCTTGCAACAATGGTTGTTATCAGCGGTATTTTATTTTTTTTATGGCAGACATTGAGTGAAGAACAAATTCATGCTGTCACTACCATCACCAGCGATCATTCCTTATACATTATCAGCGCTATTTTTATTTGTGCTTCTGTAGCATTTGCCGGGCTTGAATTTATATTTATTTCCTACATCGAGCCTTTGAAAAAAATCTCTGCCGAAGCCGCCATGATTTATTCATCCAACCCTTCCCACAGATTAACCATCACAGGGAATAAAGATATTAATAATTTAACATCTGTAATTAATAACTTTGCAGATATGTTTGAGAACCTGAACAAAAACATTACCCAACAGATACTTGTTGCCAGAAAAGAGACTGAAAAAGAAAGAAATTTACTGGCGGCTATCATGGCTGAACTCCCCCAGGGGGTTATTATCTGCAATAATAGCGGCAGAATTTTACTGTTTAATTCTCTTGCAAAAAAAATGTTTACACAAGAAACCCATTCAAGCACAGCTGAATATTTTATCGGGCTTGGCAGATCCATTTTCCACCTGATTGATAAGACATTGATTGCCCATGCCATTGAAGAAATTGAAGAACACCTTAATAATGGCAGACAGAGTGTGGCCTCTTATTTTTTTACCCCTATTTATACCGGACGCTTGATCAGCATTGAAATCACACCTATCCTTGATCAGAATAACCTGATGACCGGTTTTATCCTTACTTTCCAGGATGTGTCGGATGATATTGAGCGGTATGAAAATATCAATCAAACTCTTTTGTCTTTTAAACAAATGCTGGACAACAATATCTTACAGGAAGGATCGTTTATCAGCGATCTAATCAAACAGACGGATAAAGAGCTTTTCAGAGATTTTCAACTCATTGACGAGAAATACCTTCAAATGTCAAGTTTTATTCTTGATTCAACTTTGAATAAGAGGCCTTTAACAACCCTCTCTCTGAGCCTCTTTCTTTCTTCACTACAAAAAAAACTATGGGATGAGAATGGGATAAATATCAATTTATCAAATGATGACAATGACACACGGATCTTGGCAGACACCTATTCATTCACTGTGGCACTTGTTTTTCTCCTGGTAAATTTATCAGAATTCACTACACAAAATGAATTTGATCTGGAAATTTCAACACGAAAAAAAGAAATCTGGTTTGATATAAAATGGCAGGGAAATACCGCAAGTCCCGCAAGTCAAACCCAGATTAAAAATATGCTCTCAAAAAAAATAAGAGGTTTGCCTTCATTTGGATATGTTCTAAAGCAGAACAGGTCTGAATTTGAAATTATTGCACACAACAATCAACCCTGTTCACAGGTCAGGATTAAAGCAAAATCCCAATTAAAATATTCCTCTACCAGGGAAAACAGACCTGCTGTAATGGCAGTAAGCAGACCTGAATTTTATGATTTTGATCTTTTTGATATTAAAGATGCGAATCTTGATCTTTTGGACACCAGTTTAAAAAACATCACCTACACGGTTTTTGATACTGAAACAACCGGCCTGAACACGGATGGCGGTGATGAGATTATAGCCATTGCTGCCGTGAGAATTGTCAACAATAGAATCGTATACCAGGATATTTTTGAGGAACTGGTGGACCCGAAAAGAGATATCCCTATGGAATCTTATAAAATTCATGGTATTAATTATGAAATGGTGGCCGGAAAAAAGGATATCAATACGATTTTACCTGTATTTAAAAAATTCACTTCAGACACGGTGTTTGTGGGGCATAATATTGCTTTTGACATGAAGATGTTAAAAAACAAGGAAAAGACCACCCATATTAAATTTCTAAACCCCGTACTTGATACGCTTCTTTTATCTGCAGTCTTGCATCCCGTCCATGAACAGCATGATATGGAAAATATTGCAAACCGCCTGGGGGTTAATATTATCGGAAGGCACACAGCCCTTGGGGATGCCATAGCAACAGCAGAAATTTTTTTAAAATTGCTCCCCATTTTAAACAGCAATGGAGTCCTGACTCTCAAAGATGCCATTAAAGCATCTAAAAAAACTTATTATGCGCGATTAAAATATTAGTTGAACTATTCGGTATTTAAATGATACTTGAGTGCACATTAACCGTTAACACTAAAAAGGAGTGACATATGCCGCATCGATGGTTTCAAGTTGCCGGATTCTGTTTTGTTTTTTTTGGAATTGTATTGTTTTGTGTTGTTTTAGGGGGATACACCAGTTTTTGGAGATCCCAAAATAGAATTGAAGCTTCAAAGTCAATTTTGACGGATGCCTGCCAAAAGAGGTCGGAGTTATTACCCGGACTTATTGAAATGGCAGAAAAAAGTAAGACACCAATAGATAGGCCAGGGATAAACCAAACAGCCCAAAAAGCAAACAAGATTTTGCAACTGGTCATTTCTCAAAAAACCCCCCTTGAAAAGGAACTGATCAAAGAATTTGAAATTTCTCAGTCAAAACTGACGTTCCAATTAAAAGACCTGTTCATTCAATTGGAAGGGTCTCCTGAACAAAGTTCTCAACAATTTAAAGCCTTGAGAAACAGTGTTTATGAAGCCCATAACAACATACTTTTGATAAAGCGGCGTTATAACGATGAAGTGAACTATTTTAATACAAGAGCAGTTGCATTTCCTGCGTTTTTATTTGCAAAACTGTTTGGGTTCGATAAAATGGAATATATAGAAATTTCAAAAGATCTGTTTTTGCCGGCAGAAAAAACGTTTGCACCATCAACCTCATGAATTCTGAAAAAGGGTGAATTTTATTTGAAAAAAGAATTACAGACGTATCCATTCTCAGTGCTTTCAAAGCAGGAGCAGGAGAAATTGACCCATGCGTTCTCCTATGAAAAAGTCAAGAAAGACACTATTCTCCTTGAACAGGAAATCACAAGGGTTGAAAAACTTTATATTCTCTCCAGGGGCCATGCTCAATATTATTATGAGATGAACAATACAAAAATACTGTCCGGAGAATTGAAGATTGGAGACAATTTTGGCGGTATTTCAATTCTATTGAATGATGCGGTTTCCATCAGATCCTTAAAGCTTCTTGAAGACTCAGTCTTTATGACCCTTAAGGCAGATTTTTTTTTAACCTTATGTAATGAAAATTCAGAATTTCAAGATTATTTTACCAATGAATTCGGCAAATGCATGCTGAACAAATCCTTTTCCGGAATTATTTCAAGACAGATAAAAGACAAGGAATTTAACCTGCCCTTTTTCAATCGACCCATCCGGAGCATTTTCAAGCCCAATATTATCACCTGTCCGATGGAGACCAGCATTGAAAATGCAGCCATTAAAATGAGCCGGAACAATGCCAGTGCTATTTTGATAAAAAAAGACAAGCGAACCATTCAAGGCATTGTCACTGATGCAGATCTAAGGAAAAAAGCAGTGGCACAAAATATGGATATGTCCCAACCCGTCTCAGATATTATGTCCTCCCCCATTATTTCCATTTCAGCTGACTGCCAGGTGTTTGAAGCATTTTTATCCATGATCGAAAATGACAAAAGGCATTTGGCTGTTTATAGCCAATCAGGTGATATTACCGGTATCGTCAGTGAAAAAGATCTCATATCCGCCCAGACAAAATCAACATATCTTCTGATAAAAACCGTTAAATCCGCCAAGACCATTCAGCAAATTGAAAATATTCATTCAAAGCTTGAAAAAATGCTTCTCGACCCCATAAAAAATGGAGCCAGCCCTGAATACATCACGCGCCTGATCGCTACATTTTCAGATGCAATAATTGATAAGGTAATAAAATTTTCCCTTGATAAAATGGATCCCCCGCCTTGCAAATTTGCATTTTTAACCATGGGGTCGGAGGGCCGTGAAGAACAGACCCTGATATCTGACCAAGACAACGCCATTGTCTATGAAGACGCTGAACACCCCAAAGAGGCAAAACACTATTTTGACGAGCTTTCTCAACTCATCTGTGACCAGCTGGATTTAGCGGGATACAGGTTCTGTGACGGTAATAACATGGCAAAAAACCCGAAATGGTGCCAGCCCTTATCCAAATGGAAAGAGTATTTCAACACCTGGATTCGGACCTCAAATCCTGAAAATCTTCTTCATTCCAGTATTTTTTTCGATTTCCGGGGAACCTGGGGAGACATAGCCCTGGCAGATGAATTAAAAGAATATCTTCTGGGTGCCATAGGAGGCTGGGCCGGGTTTTTAAGAAACCTCACGGAAAACACTCTTTATTTCAAACCGCCCATTGGTCGGTTCGGCAAACTTATCGTGGAAACCCAGGGTGAGCAAAAAGGATCTTTGGATATAAAACTGGCTATGCTGCCGCTTATTGATTTTACGAGGGTCTATGCCCTTAAAAACGGCATTTCACAAACCAATACCTTGACAAGGCTGTTCAGACTCTACACCCGGCATGCATTAACCAGTAAAGAATACACTGATATTGTCAGGGCCTATAATTATATGATGCAATTAAGATTTGTAAGACAGATCACCACCATTATGGACGAAGAAAAAAGCCCTGACAATTATATTAATCCCCATAATCTTTCAGCCCTCGATCAAACCCTGTTAAAAGAAATTTTTAAAATGACTGAAAAACTTCAACAAAAACTGGGTATCGAATTCACCGGAGTTGTTTAATCAAGGTTTTTTTATTTCTATTTCAGTTGGCCGGATATATGTATCCGCTCTCCATCTCTATAAATTAAAAGCAATATTTTTCCTCCGGATTCTGTATTCTTGATTTCTTCTAAAAGAACCTGAGGTTCGTTTGTAACCTTCTCGTTGACTGTGAGAATAATGTCCTGTTTTTGTACTCCCATCTCTTGTGCCAAACTGTTTTCAGCTATTTCCAGGACAACAACACCTTCCTTTTTCTCAAGGTCGAATGCATTCATATATTCCTGGGTCAATGGTGTGATTGTTACCCCAAGACGCTCTTTTCCCGTGAAGTGGCTTATACTATGAGCATCGGTGGAACCTCTTTTTATCTGGATAACCTCCGGACCGTTCGACTCGACGTTGACCTTCAGTTTTTGCCCTGTATTTGTCCCGAAATAAGGTCTTCCGGCAGCAATTATATGTGGAAGCGCAATCCGTAAATCAGAAGTAGTTCCTTCGCTTTTCAAAGTGGTTTTCCACAGTTGAGAATGGTCTTTTGAGTCATACGCCTCTAAGATTAAAAATCTTGCATAAGTCGTTGAGCTAGTTGTTACAGTTTTTGTCGTAGGTGGCACATGTATCCACGTCCACCCGACCGGGTAGCTGTATCCGCCGGAAGTATTATAAGTTCTTGTGGAGGTCTCTGTTTTAGGGCTCCCTATCCCATATGCCAGGCGGATAAGCAGGTCTGCGCCCTCTTTACTGCTGATATATTTATACCCTTTCTGTGACAGAGCGTTTCCTACATACCTTGCAAACTCTTTGAATTGTAAATCGTTATCGCTGGTGTTTTTCATGGCGGATGACATGGTATAAGTCCTGCCTCTTAAATCAGCGCCGACATCAGCTATAGAGTCAACTTCTACCGTATAATACTGTCGGGGTGCTACATAGGGAGCAGGAGTGGTAGCACATGCGGTTAACAATAGAGTAAATATGGTAAAAACACCTGAAATCAATACAGCAGTCTTTATTCTTTTCATGTTTTCCCCCAGTCTTGTTCGCTCTTTTTTTAATCAAATTTCGGCTCGGTTCTCATTTCGATAATTACTTCTTCTTTTTTTGCGATATTGTCAAGTTTATTGACTAAAATTATTCTCTGCCAAATTTTTAAGACTTTGTTTCAGGTCCTTACCACTACCACTGTCAAAAATAAAAAAAAGTCATGACAGCATTTGAGGACTTATAATATTCTCGCCTAATGAATTGAAATTATTTAGAATTTGTTGCAGCAAAATATTTTCTTATTGATTAATAGAAAAAATACTGTTAAATTTCCACCCTTGAAATTTGGAATACAGGGAATTTAAACTTAATGAACTCGAAGAATATAGATAAGACACTTTTAAAACAAATTAATAAACGCAGGACATTTGCGATTATCAGTCATCCTGATGCCGGCAAGACAACCCTGACAGAAAAACTATTGCTGTTTGGCGGTGCCATACAACAGGCCGGTGCCGTTAAATCAAGGAAAGCTGCAAGGGCTGCAACAAGTGATTTTCTCTCTATTGAACAGGAAAGAGGGATCAGCGTGTCTTCTTCTGTTATGAAGTTCACTTATAAAGGGTATGAGATTAATCTTCTGGATACCCCCGGGCACAAGGATTTTTCAGAAGACACCTACAGGGTTTTGACTGCTGTGGACTGTGCCGTCATGATCATCGACAATGCAAAAGGGGTTGAACCCCAGACTCAAAAATTGATGGAAGTCTGTAGGATGCGGAACACGCCGATTATTACTTTTATTAATAAACTGGATCGTGAAGGCCTTGAGCCGCTGGATATTTTTGAAGATATTGAGGATAAACTCCAGATAGAATGTATTCCTTTAACCTGGCCCATTGGTATGGGCAAGAGGTTTAAAGGTGTTTATAATCTTGAAAAAAAAGAGCTGGGTGTTTTTTCTCCCGGGTTTACGCCCAGGGATGATGATGGTGTTTTTATTGATGATCTAACAGATTCAAGGCTTGATGAACTGATTTCCGAAAGCCAGGCAGAACAGCTCAGGGAAGATGTGGATTTGATTATTGGCGCATCAGATCCGTTTGATCTTGATTTATATTTGAATGGTACTCAGACGCCTGTTTTTTTTGGATCAGCCATTAATAACTTTGGTGTCCGGGAAATGCTGGATGCTTTTGTCAAAATCGCACCTAAGCCGGGAAATCGGCCCACGGCCACAAGAGATGTAGAACCCCATGAAAATGCATTTTCCGGATTTACGTTTAAAATTCAGGCCAATATGAATCCGGAACACAGAGATCGTATTGCGTTTTTCAGAATCTGTTCAGGAAAATTTACCAAAGGGATGAAAGTAAAACATCATCGAATTGGAAAAGAGATCAAAATTTCCAATGCAATTATTTTCATGGCCCAGGAAAGAAATAATATCGAAGAAGCCTATCCAGGTGATATTATAGGGATACACAATCATGGAACCATCAAAATCGGTGACACCTTTACATTAAAAGAACCTTTAAAATTCTTAGGCATTCCCAGTTTTGCTCCCGAGCACTTCAAACGGGTGATCTTAAAAGATCCGATGAAGGCAAAGGCGCTTGCAAAGGGATTGACTCAGCTTTCAGAAGAAGGAACCATACAGGTGTTCAGGCCTTTAATTGGGAACATGCACATTATTGGTGCGGTTGGGGTGCTTCAGTTTGATGTGACCATGGCACGGCTTAAAGCAGAATATAATGTGACTGCTGATTATGAAACTATTGATTTATCCGTTGCAAGGTGGGTAACATGTAAAGATGATAAAATACTGAAAGACTTTAAAAAGAAGAATGAATCCAGCCTGACCATGGATTCCGAGGGATGGCTGACCTTTTTGACAACCAGTGAGTATCAGCTGGGATTCACCATGGAAGAGTGGCCGCAGATAGAATTTCATAAGACAAGAGAGCACAATTGATTAACCTACTTAAGATAAAGGAAAATAAAAATGACAGATCAACGAATTTTTAATTTCAATGCCGGTCCTGCTGCGTTACCTTTACAGGTTCTGGAAAAAATACAAGCCTCTTTTTTAAATTTTAATCAGTCTGGTATGTCGATTACAGAAGTCAGCCACAGGTCTTCTTATTTTGATGATGTTATCAACGACGCAGTTGATCGGGCAAAAAGACTCTTAAAACTGGATGACCGGTTTCATGTTCTTTTCATACAGGGCGGGGCCTCCCTTCAATTTGCCATGATTCCCATGAATTTTCTTTCTGAAAGTGATACTGCAGATTATGTCAATACCGGCACATGGTCAACAAAAGCGATAAAAGAAGCCGAGATTCTAAAAAAGAATTACACGGTTGTTGCTTCCTCGGAAGACAAGAATTTTTCATATATTCCAAAAAATATCGAGTTTTCAAATGATGCCAAATATGTTCATCTGACATCCAACAATACCATTAAGGGAACCCAGTTTCATGAATTTCCGGATACAAACGGTATTCCCATTGTTTGTGATATGTCTTCAGATATTTTTTCACGACCTCTTGATATGGAAAAATTTGGTTTAATATATGCCGGAGCTCAAAAGAATCTTGGGCCATCAGGTACCTGTATGGTGATTATCAGGCAGGATATGCTGGATATGGCAAATGTTGATCTGCCGTCCATGTTAAAATATTCGACCTATGCATCAAAAAATTCCATGTATAATACGCCGCCCTGTTTCGGGGTATATACGATTGATCTTGTATTGAAATGGATTGAAGAAGAGATGGGTGGGATTGAAAAGATGGAAGAATACAATATTAAGAAAGCAGATCTTTTATATGATTTTATCGATTCGAGTTCCTTTTACAGAACCACAGCAGAAAAAGACTCAAAATCCTTAATGAATGTGACCTTCAGGCTTCCCGGCGAAGAACTGGAAAAGCTGTTTGTTGTTAAAGCCACTGAAAAAGGACTCGGCGGACTTAAAGGGCATAGATCGGTTGGTGGGTGCAGGGCTTCCATTTATAATGCAACAACCATGGAGGGCATCAATGCTTTAATTCAATTTATGGAATCCTTTGAAAAGGAGAATAAATAATGAAAGTTCTTGTCAGCGATAAAATGGGCGAAGCCGGGTTAGAGATATTTGAAAACCAGGAAGGAATCGAACTCGATGTAAACACAGGGCTTACCCCGGAGGAATTAAAACAAATTATAGGTAAATATGATGCTCTGTCCATCAGGAGTGCTACTAAGGTCACAAAAGAGATTCTTGATGCTGCAACTAATCTCAAAGTTATTGCAAGAGCCGGAATAGGGCTTGACAATGTCGATATTGATGAAGCCACAAAAAAGGGTGTGGCGGTTATGAATACCCCGGGTGGAAATACTGTTACAACGGCAGAGCATGCCATTGCAATGATGATGGCGTTGACAAGGAATATTCCACGGGGCACCCAGTCCATGAAGGAAGGCAAATGGGATAAAAAACTGCTCCAGGGAAGAGAAATCAGTAATAAAACATACGGCGTTATCGGGTTTGGAAATATCGGCTCCATTGCGGCAAACCTTGCAAAAGGTTTGAGAATGAAAGTTGTTGTATTTGATCCCAATATTTCTTCCGAGCATATTGAAAAGGCCGGATTTGAATACGTCTCTTTAGATGAATTGTATGAGCGATCTGATTACATCACCATCCATGTTCCTAAAATGGATGCCACTATTGATTTGCTCGATGCTGAAGCGTTTGCCAGAATGAAAGATGGCGTCATGGTTATCAATTGTGCAAGGGGAGGCATTATTAATGAGTCTGCCCTTTATGATGCCATCCAGTCCGGTAAGGTCGCAGGAGCTGCCCTTGATGTATTTTCCACCGAACCTCCGGGAGATCATCCTTTGTTAACGCTTGACCAGGTCATCGCTACCCCCCATCTGGGAGCATCCACCAAAGAAGCCCAGACAAATGTTGCGGTTGCAGCAGCAAACCAGATTATTGCCTACTTGTTACAGGATACCGTCATTAATGCAGTCAATGTTCCATCCGTTACCGGGGAAGTGTTAAAGCAGCTTGCCCCCTTTTTATATCTTGCTGAAAAAATGGGTATAATGCAGGCACAGATTACAAAGGGCGGGGTCAGGGAAATCAACATCGAATATATTGGCAAATTTCCTGATTTTGATTTGAAGCCCATTACCATATCGACGATTAAAGGATTTCTATCACAATTTGTTCAACATGAAGTCAATTCTGTTAATGCGATTTCTCTTGCCAATGAAATGGGAATCAAAATTTCAGAATCAACTTCACAGGAAGCAGGAAATTTTTTAAACCTTATAAGGATAACAATTGTATCGGAAGAAGAAACCAATATCCTTGAAGGTACCATTTTTGGCAAAGATGATGCCAGAATTGTCAAAATTAATAAGTTCCGATTAGAGGTCATTCCCGAAGGGCATCTCAGTTTGATTCACAATCTTGACAAGCCCGGTTCCATTGGTTCCATGGGCGTGACGCTTGGAAAGCATAATATTAATATTTCCCGTATGATGGTGGGTAGAGAAGAAGACGGTCAGAGAAATATTATATTTTTGAAAACAGATACCCCTATTTCTCCTGAAGTTGTAAAAGAAATCGAAGACCTGGAGCTTGTCATCAGTATGACAACCTTTGAATTGTAGCCATGATACTGTTGAAATGATAGATCCAAAAAGAAAGATACCTTACAACTACACCTCAGCCGACGATGACCAGATCATCAAACATCTTTTTGGATCTAAACTGCTCAATGTCATTAAGAAGCTTGAACCCGAAAAAGAGTTCGACAGATCTTCTATACTCCTGCACAGGTTTATGGGGGATCTGTTTATTATCCAGAGGAATCCGTTTCTTTTCCAGGAACTTGTTGAGCATCCACACCAAAGAAAGCGATTGTTTTTTGAATTTAAAAATGATCTTACCATCATTGAAAAGAATGCCGGACAAGAGGATGTTTTTGTCATTCTTGAAAAGTGTAAAAAAAGGCTGAACAGGCTTTCAGAAAGAATCAGAACCGTCCAATCCGATCAGAATCGCATTTTAAAGCATCTGTCACCGATCATTGGCAAGGCTAATATCTATTTTGATCCGTTTAATATTACAGCCCATGCAACCGATGCCACAGACTGGCGACTTTACACACCCGTTGCAGTTCTGCGCCCCGACAAAGAATCCCAGGTGCCAAAACTTGTAAAAAAGATTGAAAGCCTGGGATTTCAAATCATTCCAAGGGGTGCGGGCACCGGATTGACAGGAGGGGCAACACCTTTGACATCAACTTGTGTCATGCTCAATACTGAAAAATTGAATCAAATTTCAGATATTGCGGTTGAAAAGGATAAAAATGGCAAAGAGTATGCCGCCATTACACTTGAGGCAGGAGTCATTACACAGGATGCGATGGCCGCTGCAAAAAAACATGGGTTTATTTTCGCAACCGATCCTACCAGTTCCTGGGCATGCACCATAGGCGGGAATCTATCTGAAAATGCAGGCGGAAAAACGGCTGTTTTATATGGAACTGCCATTGACAATGTGCTGTCCTATCATATTACCATGCCGGATGCGGTGTCCTATACGGTTAAAAGAAAAGATCATCCCTTAAGGAAAATACTTCCTCAAGACAATGTCATTTTTGATATATATGATCAGAAAGATCAATTATTCAAAACTATTATACTTAAAGGCAGCCAGATTCGAAAAAAGGGGCTGGGTAAAGATGTTACCAATAAAACGTTAAACGGGCTTTTTGGTATTCAAAAAGAAGGGTGCGACGGTATTATTACCTCTGCCACGTTTGTTTTATATCCTGAATTTAAATTTAAAAAAACCGTTTGCATAGAGTTTTTTGGTAATGATATGAGCCAGGCAGGATTGGTGATCGCAGATATTTCCAGGGCATTCTCTAATCAGCGGCCGGCTTTGATGGCGTTAGAACATTTTGATGAACAGTATATTAAGGCCATAAAATATAAAACCAAAACATCTGTCGGAACAAGACTTATTGCCGTACTTCTCGTTGATATGGTTTCAAATGATGAAAAACAATTGCAAACAGGTGTTAAGACCCTTGAAACCATACTCGAACCTTATGACAAGACAGGTTTGAGTGTTGCTAAAGATGACAGGCAAGTTCAAAGATTCTGGCAGGACAGAAAACGTTTAGGGGCTATTGCCGCTCATACCAATGCCTTTAAATTAAATGAGGACGTTGTATTGCCGGTAGATTCATTGGCCAAGTTTGCCAGGTTTGTCGACCACTATAATATTGAAGAGAAAAAATTCAATCAGACTCAGACCATACTAAATATTATTCAGTATCTTGATACGGCAATTCCATTGTCAGATCCCGAGCTTTTACGAAAAAGGGTGGGGCAGGCAAAGGATCTGGCATATAGAACAAGAAAAAAACTGGATATTGCCTCCAGAGATGCTCTTGAAGCCTCTATTCATTCTAAAAATTTTTACAGGGAGGTCATTAACAATTTACACGGGTATACGCTTGTTATTGAAAATGTGACCCGGGTTTATGAAAAAACAAAGGCAAGGCTTATTGTCATTGCCACTCATATGCACGCCGGTGATGGAAATGTACATATCAATATTCCGGTTTTATCAAATGACCGTCAAATGATGGAAAGAGCGAATTTTACGGCTGATAAAATAATGGAAAAGGCAGTCCGGTTAAATGGAGTTGTTTCCGGGGAGCATGGAATTGGAATCACAAAATTTAAACACCTTGATCCGGAAAGGGTAAAGGAGTTTACTAACTACCGTAAAAAGGTTGATCCTAACGGATTAATGAATCCTGACAAACTCTTTGTGCCGGACATTATTGAAAAAGTATTTACGCCTTCTTTTAATCTTCTTGAGCTTGAAGCCAGGATTTTAAAACATGGTTCTTTATCAAAACTTGCCATGAATATTGCCAATTGTGTACGGTGTGGAAGATGCAAGTCTCAATGTCCGGCATTTTATCCTGGGCAAAACATGTTTTTCCACCCGAGAAATAAGAATTTATCCATAGGGGCATTGATCGAGGCATTGCTCTACATTACCCAGCGGACACAATCTACGGGATTTAAAATTCTTAAAAATATAGAGCAAATGGCAGATCATTGTACCATTTGCCACAAGTGCTTTAATAAATGCCCGGTGAATATTGATTCTGGAAACATATCCATTGAAGAGAGGGATATCTTACAGAATATGGGGTTTAAGCACGCATCTTTGTTAACAAATCTAACCCTTAAATATCTTTCCAGTAAAAGTAAGGTTTTAAATCCTGTATGGAGAGCCTCTCTTCTTGGTATTGGAGGAACCCTTCAGAGGACGGCAACAAGTGTTTTGTCGCCGCTGATAAAAATAAACGGGTTGAAACCCAACGGGTTTTTCCAATTGTTCAAATCGCCGGCAGCAAAATTTGATTCTGGAACTTTAAGGACTTTTTTATCAAATACAAATAAAAATCAAGCGGTTATTTTAGAACCTGAAACCAAAATCAGGGCGACTGTTTTTTATTTTCCCGGGTGTGGAAGCGAAAGGATTTTCTCTAAAATATCAATGGCTGCAATTTATCTTTTATTGGAAAATCAGAACAGAGTGATTTTACCACCTCCCTATATGTGTTGCGGCTATCCTTTCCTCGTCAATGCAAAGAAAAAAGAGTATGACCAGATGGTGCTTGAAAATATTATTATTCTGACCCAGATAAAAGATATGTTCAGGGATCTGACATTTGATGCATACATTGTCAGTTGCGGGACCTGTATGGAATCTCTCAATGAAATCAACATTTCCCAAATATTTGACTGCCCGGTTCAAGATATTTCAGAATATGTACTGAATCAGGATCAATCCATACAAATGAACCAAAATTATTTCTACCACACCCCCTGTCACGATTCTTTAGAGGACAATGCAATGGCATTGTTGAAAAGACATTTAAAGGACAACGACATTCGAAAAATTCCTTATTGTTGCTCAGAAGCCGGAACAATGGCACTTTCAAGGCCGGATATTACCAATGCAATGCTGGAACGAAAAAAGCATGCATTAAAAAAGGAAGACACAAAAGGCGGATTAAAAAAAATATTAACCAATTGCCCGTCATGCATACAGGGGCTTTCCCGGCATCAAAATCTAAAATTGCAGCCCATCCATCTTGCACAGGAACTTGCTTTAGTTAAAGGCGGAAAAAACTGGGAAAGAAAACTGAAAACTTTTGTACGTCAAAACGAGGTTGTCACATTTTAATATGAACCTTGTCCTTTTGGAAAATAAAGATTTTATTGGTAATGAACGGGTTGTTATTCAAGGAAGACAGTTCCAGCATTTGATCTCGGTAAACAAGGTGAAGAAAAACGATCGACTGGTCTGCGGCCTTTTAAATGATAAGATCGGTACGGGTTTGATCACAAATGTATGGAAGGATTCTCTTGAAATGGAAGTTCATCTGACTAAGGATCCACCCGGACCATTACCCCTGACCCTTGTTTTAGCTCTTCCAAGACCGAAAATGCTCAAACGGATTATTGAGAACGTTACAAGCCTCGGTGTTAAAAAAATTTATCTGATAAATTCCTGGAGAGTGGAAAAAAGCTTCTGGCAAAGCCCATTGCTTAAAAAAGAGTATCTTAGAAAACAGATGATTCTGGGACTGGAACAAAGCCGAGATACGGTATTACCCAAGATTTATCAAAAAAGGTTTTTTACTCAATTTGCAAATGAAGAACTCCCTCAAATTTCAAAAAACAGTTTGTGTATTACAGCCCATCCTAAATCTTCAAAAATCTGTCCGTCTGGTGTAAATAAAAAGATAACACTTGCGATAGGTCCCGAGGGCGGGTTTATTGATATTGAAGTTGCAACATTAAAAAAACAAGGGTTTTTTTCATGCCATATCGGACAAAGAATTTTAAGGGTTGAAACCGCTGTGACCTGCTTAATTTCACGATTGTATTCATAAAAGAGGAACGACATATGAAAGACAAAAAGAAAATTGATAAAGAACGGCAAATATCTTATGACAGTTTACCCTCAAGTGTTAAAGAGAGCTTAACAGAGGAAGAAAAAGAGCTTTTTCTTTATGCAGAGCAATGGCCGGATTCTCTGTTTGAAAAACTGGAAGAATTCATTATTAAAGATTAACTTTTGTTTTTTTTGTATCTAGGCATTCCCATCTTTCATAAAGGTGATGTGACTTTTCCTGTGCCTGTTTGAGCATGGAACAATAGTGTTTCATTTTTTCAGGTGTGTTCATGATTTCAGGCTCTTGTATTTTATCGGAAAGCAATTGAACCTTGTCTTCAGCCTTTAAAATTTCTTCTTCGATATGGTCCAGTTCATATTTGTCTTTATATGAAAAACTTAAGGGAGGGTTGGTTTTTTTTCTGTCTGTCTTTTTTATTTTCCGGGGTTTTTCAAGGAGTGTTAAACGGTGGTTCATAATCTGATTAAAATCTTTAAAAAACTTGGCTTCCGAGCCGGGATCAAGATATAAAATTCGATGACAGACCCTGTCCATAAGAAAACGGTCATGGGAAACGATAACAACCGCACCCGGGAATTGTCTTATACTGTCCTCAAGAACTTCTAAAGATAAGATATCAAGATCATTGGTGGGTTCGTCCAAAAGAAGGATATCGCAAGGGGAAAGCATGATATTGGCAATGGTAATTCTTGCCTTCTCGCCGCCGGATAGTCTTTTGACAGGCATATCAAGCTGATCCGGCATAAATAAAAATCGCTTTGCCCAGGTTACGATATGAATGGACCTGCCTTTATAATTAACACTGTCTCCACCGCCTGGATTAAGGGCTTCTTTTAAACTTAATTTCGGGTTTAACTTAGAACGGCTTTGATGAAAGCCAATGACTATTAAATTTTCAGCCCATTGGACTTTACCTTCATCCGGGAGGATTTTTTTTTCAAGGATTGATAAAAATGTAGACTTCCCACTGCCATTTTCTCCAACAACACCGAGGCAAACCTTAGGTCCAAGTTCAAAGGTGATATCAGAAAATAGTTCTTTGTCATTGATACTTTTTTTAAGATGATAGGCTCTTAACAGTTTTTTGGTCTGTCTGCCGGTAGCGTGAAAGGCAATATCCATAGTAGCGGTATTTTTATTTCTGTCCTTTAAGGCATACAATTCCATCCTTAATTTTTGGGCCTGCTCAATTCGATATTTTGCTTTTGTGCTTCTGGCTTTGGCTCCTTGCTTGAGCCATTCGTCTTCCCTTCTCATTTTGCTGGATAATGAAGCCTGTTTTTTTTGCTGCCCTATTAAAAACTTTTGCCGCTCTTTTTCAAATTTCTTATACTGACCGGCAATTTTAAAATATCCTGCAGGATAATATTTTGCAATTTCCATCACATTGAAACAGACATTTTCAAGGAAGGTACGATCGTGGCTGACAACGATAAATGAAAACTGTGCAGATTTCAATATATCCTCCAGCCACAAAATACCATTAATATCAAGATGATTGGTCGGTTCGTCCAATAGAAGAATATCAGGTTTACAGCAAAGCGCTCTTGTGACAGCTAATTTTTTTTTCCATCCGCCGGATAAATTTCCAACCCGCATATTTGCATCTTCAAATCCACCTTTCCCCAATGCTTTTTGAACAATTTTATGGCGCTCCCTGTCATCAAAAGGGCTGTCCTTTGAACTGTCATATAAAAGCTGTTCCACTGTTTGATCGGGATTGAGACGGTCTTCCTGGGAAAGATATATAAATCTTAAGCCGGTTTTGGTAATTAATTCTCCGGTATCGGGTTCAATTTTATTTGCAATGAGTTTTAGCAGTGTGGATTTACCGGAACCATTCATTCCAATAAGCCCCAGCTGTTCATTTAATTTAAAATCAATGGAAAGGTCGTGAAAAAGCGTATCATCCCCATAGGTTTTTGAAACATTTTTAAGGCTGAAAGTATGGCTCATGACTGATTATTATTGGCTTGATTGTTAATGTGTCGATAGACACTGATCATTTTAATCAAAAAACTGATAGACAAAGCTAAACTGATCAGTATGACAAAGCTTGCAGCAAAAAAGGTCATAATAAAACTAAAAGGATCATTCAAAGAATAGGAGCCAATAATCAGATCGAATCCGAAAACCAGAAAAAAAATAGATACAAGCATCATGCTCACCTGGAAAATCCACCACGTATATTTCATAAAGAGAAAATTTCCTTATTAAAAATTTCACAACTTGTAAAAATCAGGACAAGTCTATAGTGTTGACTTTAAAAAATCAAACCCATTGATTTGTTTTACCAAGACATTATAATGCATTTAATAAAGAATAATTGAACAGGAGCATTATTATGAGAATTCTGGTTATAGAAGATGATTTAAAAATTGCAGAATTCATTCAAAAAGGCCTTAAATCATCAGGATTTGCAGTTGATCATGCCGCAACAGGAAACCAGGGGTTTGAAATGGCCTTTGAAGAGCCTTATGATACAATGGTTGTGGATATTATGCTGCCGGAACTGGATGGTATATCATTAATCAAAAAAATTCGGGAAAAGAAAAATAATACACCGATTATCATTTTAAGTGCAAGAGATCGAGTGGATGACAGGGTAAATGGTCTTCAGGCCGGTGCTGATGATTATCTGACAAAACCTTTCGCATTTTCTGAGCTTCTTGCAAGGATACAGGCGCTTATCAGACGAGCGGGGAATATTACAGATCCCGTGAATCTTTCATATGCCGATTTAAGCATTGATATATTAAAGCGCCAGGTAAAAAGGAATGATGAAATTGTTGAATTGCAACCCCTGGAATTTTCTCTTCTGGAGTATTTGTTGCGTAACAGGGAACGTGTGGTTTCAAGAACCATGATTATGGAACATGTCTGGGATTATAATTTTGATCCGATGACCAATGTTGTTGAAGCAAGAATTTGCAGACTGAGAGATAAAATTGATAAAGACTTTGAACCCAAATTAATTCATACGGTTCGGGGTGCAGGTTATGTGCTGAAAGTTTAATGATTTATAAAATTTTTAATACAATAGCGTTTAGATTAGCACTCTGGTTTACAGGAATTTTTACCATCTGTTCCGGTGTTGCCTTTGTTTTGTTTTATTTTCTTGCCACTCAAACCATTCAGAGTCAAATTGATCAGGAGCTTTTGGATAATGCATCTAAATTTTCTGCTATTATTCACAGGAACGGATTGGTGGGTGCAAGAGAGCTTGCCGTGGTAGAAGCCCAGGCAGCAGGAGAAAAAGTCATATTTTTCAGGCTTGTGTATCCAACAGGAGAAGTATTTGCATCTTCTCATATGTTCTATTGGAAACAGGTTCATGTGAGCAAGAATGCCCTGCAAACCCTTGTCCTTAACAAAAACCCCATATTTGAAACCATTCTCATTCCATCAACCAGACAAAAAGCAAGAATTCTTTACAGCTATGTGGCAAACAATGCCATCTTACAAACCGGAATAGTCATGGATTTTTCCGCTAAATTTTTATCGGCCTTTAAAAAGGTTTTTATCGGTGCAATGGGCTTTATCATTGTTTTTTCCGCAGTGTCCGGCTGGCTTTTGATTAGAAAAGCATTGTCCGGTGTTGCGACCATAACTAAAACAGCTCAAAATATTACCGGCAGCAACCTTGAAGCAAGAGTTGCAGGAACCGGCAATAAGGATGAGCTTGAACATCTGGCTAATACATTTAACTCCATGCTTGACAGAATCGAAGAACTTGTAAAAAGCATCAGGGAGATGAGTGATAATATTGCTCACGATTTAAAAAGTCCGATTACCAGAATCAGAGGTTTTGCTGAACTATCACTTACCCATGAGGAAAACCTGGAAGATTACCGTGGCATGGCCTCAAATACCATTGAAGAATCAGATCGTCTCTTGGACATGATCAACACCATGCTGGTGATTTCAAAGGCTGAAGCCGGCGAGGGAGAATTTGAGTTTAAAAAAACTAATCTTTCCGTAATGATCAAAGCGGCATGTGACCTTTTTGCGCCGCTGGCAGAAGATAAAAATATAGATTTTGACCAGACCATTGAAGAGCAGATATTTATTGCTGCAGATATAAAGATGCTTCAGAGGGCATTTTCCAATTTGTTAGACAATGCAATCAAATATACGCTTGAAAACGGGAGGGTAAGTGTTACTGTCTTTAAAGAAAACAATTTAATTACCATTAAAATTCAAGATACAGGAATTGGTATAGAATCGGAATATTTTGAAAAAATATTTGAAAGATTTTACAGGGCAGAGTCATCCAGAACAAGTGCCGGAACCGGTTTGGGTCTTAGCCTTGCCAGAACCATTGTTCGACAGCACAAAGGGGATATTTCAGTGTCAAGCCGGCAGGGCAAGGGCTCTGTATTTGTGATGACATTACCATATAGTAATCTTGAGGTCATTTAATCGTCATATTTATGGTTTATTATTAAAGTCGGTAAGGGAAATATCGATTTTAAAATTTATGGGAGGTTAAAATGAAACAGATAAATAAAATATTTTTTATCATTATTGTGATAGCCCTGGTGGCCGCACCGGCAATTGCTAAAAAGAATTTTAAAAATACCAGAATGGTGCCGGTAAGTTTTGCTGAGCTTGCCAAACAGGCAAAACCCGGTGTTGTAAACATACAGACAGTTAAAACAATTGAAGGTGGTGGAAGGGTTTACAAACATTTTTTTGGCCAGCCCTTTGGCGGAAACCGAAATCCGTTTGATGAATTCTTTTCACCTTTTCCTAATCAAAGACCGCAAAACAGGAAAGAAAGCAGTCTGGGTTCCGGCTTTGTTATCAGTAAAGACGGATATATTGTAACCAATAACCATGTGATTAAGGATGCGGATCAAATCAAGGTAATATTACATGATAAGACTGAATATGAGGCAAGTATCATAGGAACTGATCCCATGACAGATCTGGCACTCATTAAAATTAAGGCAACGGATTTGGTGCCCTTAAAATTCGGAAGTTCCTCTGAAGCTGAAGTCGGATCATGGGTGGTCGCCATTGGCAGTCCATTCGGACTTGAGCAGACAGTAACTGCCGGGATTGTCAGTGCAAAAGGGAGAATCATCGGATCGGGACCCTATGATGATTTTATCCAGACCGATGCCTCCATTAATCCGGGTAATTCCGGCGGGCCCTTGTTGAACCTTGATGGTGAAGTCATTGGTATCAATACAGCCATTATCAGGGCAGGGCAGGGCATCGGGTTTGCTATCCCTTCGGATCTTGCAACCGGCATTATTGATCAATTAACAGAACAGAAAACTGTTTCCCGGGGTTGGCTGGGCGTGGCCATTCAAAATGTCACGGAACAGCTGGCAAAATATTATGGAATCAAGGAAACCAAAGGCGTATATGTTGCCAAAGTGTATGAGGGAGATCCGGCAGATAAGGCAGGTATTAAAGTTGGGGATGTCATCTTTTTGATCAATGATAAAACCATTGATTCATCCAGGGATCTTACTTTGACCATTGGAAGTTCATCTGTTGGTGAAACGGTTACTGTCAAGCTGATCCGTGATGGTAAAGAAAAAATTGTAAAGGTTAAACTTGGCAAGAGACCGGAACAAAATCCTGAAACAAAAGAAACAATTGATGGATATGATTCTTTTGGATTCAGGCTAAAACAAATGGATTCAGATATTGCCCGGAAACTTGGCTATCCTGAAGATATCAAAGGACTTGTCGTCATTGACATAGAATCAGGCAGCCAGGCTTCAAAAACAAGTGTCCGTCATGGCGACCTTCTAATGGAAGTGAACCGCAATAAAATTGCCAGCATTGAAGAGTATCGGCAATATATGAATAAAATAAATAAAGGCGGTATTGCCCAGCTTCTCTTTAGAAGAGGTAACAGCCACGTGTTTGTTGTGGGTTTTGAAAAATCATAGCAGATATCAGCAAGGATGGTTGTAGATTTAAATATCATGACAGAAAAAGAAGTGGTGGAGCTGAGGGGGATCGAACCCCTGACCTTACGGCTGCCAGCCGTACGCTCTCCCAGCTGAGCTACAGCCCCATGGTAAAAGCATTACTTAAATAATAGATTGAATCTATTGTGTCAACAAAAAATTGTTTATAAATATTTAAATTTAAATTAATAAAATATTGACACATGGTTTTATGAAAAGATATTATAAGCGTTTATTTAATTAAAATATTTTTATTTTACACCAGAGTTAAGGAGAAAGTGATGCTGGGTTACTTGCGTGAAAATACCGGAAACTGGATCATTAAAATATTTCTTGGGATTATTGTCATTGTATTCGTGTTTCTCGGTGTGGGGTCATTTGGAACAAGAAGGAACGATTCAATTGCGACCATTAATGATGAACCGATTACCATGGAGGAATATCAGCAGGCTTATAAGGCTATTGTTGATCAGATGAGAGCAAGATTCGGGAAAAATTTGAATGATGATATCCTGAAGGCACTCAATGTAAAGCAACAGGCTCTTGACTCATTAATTGAACAAAAACTAATTTTAGCCGAAGCAGATAAACTGGAAATTGTAATTTCTGATAAAGAACTTCAAGAATCTTTACTGTCAATTAAAGCCTTTCAGAAAGATGGAAAATTTAATTTAGATCAGTATAAAAAAGTTTTAAGTTTGAATTCTTTGAATTCTGAAGTTTTTGAGCAAAACCAAATCAATTCACTAAGACAGGAAAAAATAAGGGATATGGTGTTGAGTGCGGTCAATGTATCAGACCTTGAAGCACGCAATTGGTATCTTTTTCAAAATACAAAAATTGCGGTTGATTATCTCTTATTTAACCCTAGCGGCTATTCCGATATTCATCCTGATGAAGAACAGATCAAAAATTTTTATACTGAAAATAAAGACAATTACAAATCTGATCCTAAAATCAAGGCATTGTATTTAAAGTTTTCTCCTGAAGACCATAAAGATAAAGTAACCGTCAGTGAAGCCAATATCAAAGATTATTACGAGGAACATCAGGAAGAGTTTAAAATACCCCAAAAGGTTGAAGCCAGGCATATTTTAATTAAACTTGCCGAAGATGCCGAAGAAGCAGAAGTTAAGGCGGCAGAAAAAAGAGCCTTAGAAATTTACGAGATGATTGGTAAAGGCCAGGATTTCGAGCAGCTTGCCAAAAAATATTCAGAAGGCCCTTCAAAAGAGGGCGGTGGATATCTGGGTATATTTGAAAAGCAAAGCATGGTAAAACCTTTTGGCGACAAGGCATTCTCCATGAAAGCCGGTGAAATCGGCAAACCTGTAAGAACAATGTTTGGCTGGCATATCATTAATGTGATGGCTAAATTTGACGCTTCCACTCAGGCTTTGGCGCAGGCTTCAGGGAAAATAAAAAAAGCACTTGAACAACAGGAACTGCAAAATCTTGCCTATGATAAAGCGGGAGAGGCATTTGATGCTGTGATTGACGGGGACGATTTTGAACAGGTAGCCCTCATTGCCGACAAAAAAATTATTAAAACCAAAGAGTTCAGTATGAATGGTGAAGGTCTTGACATCATCGACAATGCAGGATTTGCAAGAGCTGCTTTTGAGCTTTCTTTGGATGATATCAGTGATGTAAAACAATTTGGTGATTCTTATTATTTGATCAAGTCAATTTTAAAAATTGAACCTGTTGTTCAAGAGCTTGATCTTGTTAAAGACAGAATTTTAAAAGAATTTACTGCAAAACTTCAAAAAGAACAGGCAAAAAAAGAGGCTCAATTGTATATAACAAAAGCAAATGATGAAAAAACACTGGAACAACTGGCTGAGGAACATCATCTAAAAGTCAAATCCACAAACCTATTCACAAGAAACAGCACTATTGAAGATGTGGGAAATTCTCCCGAATTTATCCAGGCAAGTTTTTCATTAAACCAAAATAATAAAATTTATTCTAAAATAATTGAAACACCGGCCGGGTATTATATTATCGGGCTTAAAGAAAAAAAATCTCCTGAAGAATCTGAAATTTCAGAAAATCTTAAAAGTGTAAAGAATGAAATTGCCTGGAGAAAACAGACACAATCTTATCAGGCATGGATCAATGGATTGAAAAAACACAGTGAAATCAATTATGATCCTCAAATTTTGAATTAAGGTTCCATATGAAAAATAGTACCATCGCCTTTAGAGTTGTAGTTTTAGGACTCTTACTCCTATTTTCATGTGCGCCGAAGCATCCGATTGTTGATCCCAATAATGGTATTCAAACCGATCCTGCCATTGTGTACGGTGTCCTGCCCAATGGGTTTCAATATATCCTCATGGAGAATTCCACACCAGAGGACAGGGTTAATATTCATCTTGATATTTTTGCGGGTTCAATGAATGAGACAAATGAACAACAGGGTGTCGCCCATTACCTGGAACACATGCTGTTTAACGGATCAGAGCACTTTAAACCCGGAGAATTAATCCAATATTTTCAATCCGTTGGTATGGACTTTGGTTCTGACGCCAATGCCCACACCTCTTTTTTTAATACTGTTTATGATCTGTCTCTCCCAAACGCAGATCAAAAGCATATGGATGAAGCCTTTGTTGTCATCCAGGATTATGCAAAGGGTGCCCTTCTTCTGGAAACCGAAGTTGATCGGGAACGAGGAATTATTTTAGCTGAAAAAAGGGAGAGAGACTCGGTATCTTACAGGACCTTCAAAAAATCAATGGAATTTGAACTTCCAGATTCACTTTTTAACCAAAGGTTTCCCATTGGGACTGACGATGTCATAAAAAAAACGGATCGAAAACTTTTAAAATCATATTATGATCAATGGTATCGCCCTGATAATATGGCGTTAATTGTTGTAGGTGACTTTGATATCAAGACTGTCCAGCCTATGATTATTAAAAGATTTTCCAAGCTGAAACCCCGCAGTTTTTTTTTTAAAACTCCTTTATCAACCAAATGGAAAGAACATCAAGGAATAAAAACGTTTTATCATTATGAGCCCGAAGCAGGTAGCACTGATATCACAATAGAGACCATTTCCCGGATGCCGTTTGAAACACAAACCCTGGAGACTATAAAAAAAAGAACTTTAAATCATATTGCAAATTCAATATTGCAAAACAGGCTTTCCAGAATGGTAAACAAGCAAACTGCCGATTTTTCTGAAAGCTCTGTTTTTTCAGGATCATTTTTGCATCATATTTCATTGTCTGCCATTAGTGCGACTAGTGAACCGGATAAGTGGGAAAAAGCTCTTCATCAAATCGAAAATGCTTTGAGACAGGGACTTACATACGGGTTTACAAAAAAAGAACTCGATAGGGTTAAGGCCGATTTTATTTCTTCTCTTGAAAAAGAGCTGAATCAGGTTGAATCGCGGAGAAGTCCGGATCTGTCCAGAAAAATTTTGAGAACCATCAATCGAAAGGGGCTGCTTTTATCTCCTGAACAGAGAAAAGATTTTTTAGAACCCTATATTGAATCGATTTCATTGCAGGATGCCCATGAGGCACTAAAAGAATTATGGTCAAAAGATCACAGGCTGGTACTGGTAACAGGGAATGCTGATATAGATGCAAAAGAGCCTGAAACAGCCATTCTCGATGTATATCAGAAAAGTCTTATTAATAAGGTGAGCAAGTATGAAGGGTTTGAATCAAAAAAGTTTCCTTATCTTGAATTGCCGTCTACAAAAGCCGGGATACGGACAAGAGAAGAAAACGTCAAGGATCTTGGCATTACTATAATCGATTTTCATAATAATGTTCGATTGAATTTAAAAAAAACAGATTATAAACAAAATGAATTCCAGTTCAAGGTTTGTTTTGGAGAAGGGAAAAAATCTGAGCCTGTATCAAAGCCTGGTTTAGCGCTTGTCAGTGAGAGCGTTTTTAGGACAAGCGGGCTTGGAAATCTTGATGCGGACCAGTTGGAAGAAGCCTTGGCCGGTAATAAGATCCGTGTCGGATTTGGAATTAATGAGAATTATTTTTCTTTATCCGGTTCTGGTGATCCAAAAGAAGCCGAGCTTATTTTTCAACTCATATATCATTATTTCAATGATCCGGGATACAGGGATGAAGCTTTGAATCTTGCAAAGATTCGATATAAACAGCGGTATGACAACCTTATCCGAACACCCGAAGGCATCATGCAGATAAAAGGAGAGCTGTTTCTTGCCAAAAACGATTCAAGATTTGGGCTGCCTCAGCCTGAGACGATTAACCGTTATACTTTAAATGATATTAAAAACTGGTTATCCCCGTATTTTCAAAATTCACCTGTGGAGGTGTCTATTGTGGGAGATTTTAATCTTGAAAATATGATCAGCCTTGCTTCAAAATATATGGGAACATTTAAGAAAAGGAAAAAACTTTCAAATGAATTGAACAAGCCCGGGAAAATATATTTCCCAAAAGGAGAGCAACTTGAATTGGAAACAGAGACAAAAATTAATACGGGCGTTGTTCATGTCGCATTTCCAACCGATGATTTTTGGGATATTATGCAAACCCGAAGGCTCTCTGTTTTATCCAGGGTTTTTTCAGAAAGATTGAGAATTTCCATTAGAGAAGAGCTTGGCGAAACATATTCTCCGTATGTATATAATGATCCGTCCATGAGTTTTAATGGCTATGGAATAATGCATGTGGTTGTCAATGTAAAACCTGAAAGTCATAAATTTATTTACCATAAAATTAAAGAAATCGTTTATTCTTTAATCACAAAGGGTATTTCAAAAAAAGAGACGGATTTAGCTTTAAAACCAGTTCTAAATCATCTAAAAGTTCTTCGAAAGACCAATGGTTATTGGTTAAATTCCGTTATGGCCAACTCTTTAACTTACCCACAAAAATTTGACTGGTCCAATAATATGATGACTGGCTACAATACCATCACCAATGATGATTTAACAACCCTCGCAAAAAAATACCTGAATATCGATAGAAGTGCGTTGATTGTAATAAAACCGGAAAATAGTACGGATTAAAAGCCCTTAAATATTACCAGAGAATCAAAAGATTATATTTTTTCTTCAAATAGTTTTAAGATTCTGTTTTTCCTAACATTCTCCGGTGTAAAAATCTTGCCACTAATGGCAAGATACACACCATTCGGTAATATTTGAACTGCGGCGACCGCAGACCCTAAATTAAAAATGGCATCGCTTGATTTAAACTTAGCCGGCTCCATGGCACCGGTAAGAACAATGACCTTGTTTTTAACGGTACCAAGTGCTTTTGCCGTTTCAATCATGGTGTCAGTGCCGTGAGTGATGATAATTTTATCATTAGGTTCGTCTTGTACAGCCTGCCGGATGGTTAACCGATCTTTGTCAGTCATTTCAAGAGAATCTTTTTTCAATATGGAAGAAACATCATATTTAAAATTTACCCTTGCATCTTTTAGAATATCACCAATATTGGATTCTCCAACTTCATATTTGCTTAAGGCATCAAAGTATACTTTATCAATGGTTCCGCCCACAGCAAAAAATTTAATTTTCATTTCAACCCTCTTTTATTGAGTTTTTTGATTCTAAAAAAAAGTTCAGCGTTGATAGGCAGATATCATAATTAAATCCTCTGTACCGTAAAAAGTTCATCATCTTTTTTTTGAATTTTTCATCATCAAGATTTTGCCACATCCTGATTTTCGGTCTTACAGCTTTTAAAGCCAGATCCTGATCATCATATTGCTCTAAAATAGCATCAATGATTGAAGGGTTAACCCCTTTTTTCTTGAGTTCATATTGAAAAGCAAATTTTGATTTGGGTTTGTTTCTTACTTTACTTTCGACAAACAGGGTTGCAAAATCCTTATCATTTAGATGATTTTGTTCCAGTAAAATCCCAATAATTTTTTTAATAATATCTTCACTAAAACCTTTCTTTTTGATGTATTCCTGCATTTCATAAACCGTTCTTGGCTGATAGGATAAATAGTTTATTGCAAGATTCAAAGGCTGATTAATTGATTTAATATCATTCACTATATACTTTATCCCATAACTTAACAGGCGTTTTTAAGATATTGGACATCATATTTATAAGGCTTTTGCCAACCGAAGAGGGGTGCAAAGGGATAACTATCGGATCGGAAAGTTTTCCGGTCGCTTTTACCGGAACCGATAGCAGCCGTCCTTCAAGGAATGTATTTACAATGGGAATGTGTTCGATAATAAGATCAACCGTTTTAAAAGGAGCAACAAGACAAGTCAGATCTATTTTATCATTTACAGGGTCAATCCAACCACTGAATATAAGTGTCATGTCCTGTCCATCAATTATTGCTTTGGTAAGATAAATGGTACTATCCTTGATATCTGCTTCTATAGAAATGTTTTTATAAGCAAATCCATCTTGTGTCACATTTGGAATTTTCCCTTTAAAAATCTTTGAAACATTTAAAACGGAAAGAATTCTTGAAAGAAGGGTTAATTTATAAATACGCCCTTTTTCAGCGTTAAATATAAATGCGCCTGTTAATTTATTTAAAAAATCTTTTTTAGTGTCATTTGATAGGATACTGCCGGTTAAAGAATATTGACCATCCATAAATTCATTTTTTTGGAAAAGACAGGTTAATAGATCCTTAATATTGGCTTTGTTATTGGCCTCAAAAGGGATATTTGCATAAATCACATCTTTTTTTAGATTGATGTAACCGCTTGTTTCCAAATCACATAAAAGAGCTTTTTTAAATCTGACAGATAAAAGGTCTTTTTTAAAAGATAATGTACTGTCAATATCTGTAATGGTCAGATTTTTAAGTTTAAGTTCATCTGTTTTTAAATTAATAATTTTATTGGATAACAGACGGTTGTTCAATGAGAATGGTTTGGAATGAGAAATAAGTGAATTTAGATCTAATCTCTTGGTGATGATATTTAAAGTAGAATCCTTATCCGTATATATTAATATGGATTGTCCTTTTGTAAGGGCATCAATTTTTTTTGACCAGTAACTGTCCGGTACAACAACTTTATTTAATGTTGTTGTATCTAAGATTCCATTAAAGTCAAATAGAGGTTTATCATTATTGTGATTAAAGGATATTGATCCATTTGAAAGCCCCGGATCAATAAATTTTATTGAGTTTAAGGTTAATGATGCAGGTGTTTTACCTTTTAGATCAATATAGAGTTCCGGCCCGCCGGCGAATTTAAGGCTGCTTTTAAAAAAAGAATCTTTTGTGCCGATATGGAAATTACCGTTTTCCATATCAAATGGTACTAAAATATTATCAGAATATTTTTTTTCAATAAGTGGTTCCATCCATGAAAGGTCATTTATTTTCATCTGAATCGTCTTCAAATTTAAAAGATCATCCGATATATGATATTGACAGGACAGGTCCTCTATCTGTTTATGATTCAACTGTGTCGTAACATCAATTTCGACTCCTGTACCTTTTAAATCATATTCCCATAGGTCCGGGTTTAATATGGGCCCGGATAGATTTATTGATGTGACATGAATTTTACCGCTTCCAGCCCTGACGGGTGAAATAATTTCTTTGGTTTTTTCATAGGACATCAACCAGGGGATCATTGAATCCAGGTAAATCATCCCGGAACCTGACTGGATGCTAATCTGCGCTTCATCCTTAAAAGCGAGTACCGTATTAAGATCATAAATTGTACTGCCGTTAATAACACCATTAAGGCGTTTGAGATATACTATATCTGGTTCATAGTTAAAATTTACATTTTCAAGGGTAATATCACCGGGGATACGATCATATAACCCCGTAACAGAAAAATCATTTGTATTAATTTTAACGTTAAGATCAGCGAAGCCTTGTTCCAAAGAAAGGTTTAATTTGGCTTTTGAACGTCCTGTAACATCATGAACAAGTGATAATTCTTTTGCCAGAAGAGTGTCTGGCAGAAGTGATATTAAAGTTTGTGGAATCATTGAAAGATCAACGTCAAGTAAAAACTCACCTTGAAACGGAAAATCTTTATAATTTAAAAGGTCAATAGTGAGACTGCTCTTCCCAATTTTTGAACTTTGAATTATCGCGTTGGTCGTTTTTATATCAAGAACGCCATTGTGTATTTGGGCAGCCCCAAATACATGTGAGGCAATCAAATTTGTTTGGGGAATATGTACCAAACCATCCTCAATATCCCCCTTAAGTGTTAAATGATTCCCATTAAAAAGATCTTTAAGTTCTTTGCTTTGAAAAGATGCATTAATTTTGGGTGCAATACCGCTATGGAGAATTTTAAAAATACTTTTTGTGATTTCATTATCCTTGAACAACAATAAGGACATTTCTCTTGCCTGATCAATATGAATATCGGTTCCGGTAAATTGTATCTTTGATTTTTTTTGGATTTGATTGTCTTCAAAATGAATGGCTACCAATCCATTCGGATAATTCAGTTTAAATGGTTTTATATCAATTTGATAAAAATCATCAGACAGTTTAAAAGACGACTCAATGATGTTTGCATCGAACAATATGTGGTTGTTTTTGGATTTAAGCTTTGGAGCAATGAAGCTGCATTGTCCTTGAATTTCGCCTTCCGAACTAAGCTTAACAGTACTTTTTAGTTGATCAAGTTCAATGGATTCTAAATCAAGATATTTTTCTAAAGAGGCGTTAGTTAGTGTAGATGGCCTGAATTCTATGTTTTTTATTGTGGTGTTTAAAATGATCTCTTTTTTTTCTTTTGACAGATAAAGTGAGCCGTCCATCTGCTTAAAATATTGAGACATTGCATTTTTGAACCTAAGCTCAACAGAATTCTGGTGTTCTGGTAAAAAAGCAAATATTTTTTTTAAGTCTTTGATATGTTTTGAAACGGAAAAATCAACGGGTAAAGCGGATTGTTTTTCTTTTATACTGATGGTTTTAATTTCAGGTTTTTCAATTGTTATCTGATCTACATTTATTTTGCCGCGCAAAAGCTTTTGAATATCAACATCAAATTTTAAAAATTTAATGTTGATATTTATTCTATTGTCAGGATTAAAATTAAAATTTTCTATATTGAAGCTTGCTTGTGGAAAAAGGGTAAGAGAAAGTTTGGAAGAATCAATATCCGCACCGGTTTTTTGATATATAAAAGAAGATATTTTATTTTTTATATAAGAGGTATTGATAAACCAGGTAATTAGAAAAGGAGATGATAATATTAGAGTAAAAATTAAAACTATGCTGTAAATAACAGATTTTTTAATTTTGTAAAAAGGTTTCATTAACAATTACCAGGAAAAATCAAAATTATTGGAAAGATTAATAAAATCAGCCATCACAAGATGGGTTTGATTCATCAAAATTTTTTTAAAGTCAATTGTTTCCGTGTCGTCCTGATCAAATTTTTCTATTGGTTCTTTGCCGATAGATCTCAAATAATTATTTTCAATATCAAGTTCTAATTGTTCATATCGTTTTTTCCTTGATTTTCGTGCATCCAGATTTAATGAAATTGAAGTTTGGGAATTCAGTTTAGATATCATTTTGATTCTTTGATTCAGATAGTTTAATCCGGGATCTTTGAGAGATCTTTCCTGGTACCGCGTGGTAAGCTTTGTATGAATGACTTGAAGTTTTCGATAAGGCTTGTAGGATGTTCTGACCGTCGTATCCCAGGGAAGGGCGCCATCTAAAGAGTTTTCTCCTGTATCTTCAATTTTATATAGTTGCGGATATTTCAAATCCGGTACAATACCAAGGTTTTGAGTGCTTTCGCCTGATACACGATAAAATTTTGCACTGGTAATTTTAAGTTTTCCTTTTCCAAGCGGCTTCAATTCCTGAACGGTTCCTTTACCAAAACTTCTTGTACCGACAATCACGCCTCGATGATAATCTTTAATGGCTCCGGCAAAAATCTCAGAAGCTGATGCACTCATCCGATTGATTAAAACGATAAGGGGACCGGAATATTCGATGCTTGAGTCATCATCATATAGCCGCGTGATTCTGTGCTTTGTTTTAACCTGTACTGTTGGACCTGATTTAATAAAAAGTCCAGTCAGTTGGTTTGCTTCTTTTAAGGAACCGCCGCCATTGTCCCGCAAATCAACAATCAATCCATCAATGTTCTCTTCTTTTAGTTCAACAAGTAATTTTTTAACGTCTTTTGTTGTGCTTTTATAGTCTTTATCCCCCCTTTGATAGGCCTTAAAATCAATATAAAAATGGGGAATTTCAATAATGCCGATTTTCAGGGTTTGGTTGTTATGGTCAATGGTTATCACACTTTTTTTTGCAGCTTGTTCTTCTAATTTAACCCGGTCTCTTTTTATTTGAATTGTCTTGGTGGAACTATTTTTTTTAGCAGGGATGATTTTTAGTCGTACAAATGTATTTTTGGGGCCTCTGATAAGTTTGACAACATGATCAATGCGTTGACCTATTGTATCTTTTATTTCTCCGGTTACTCCCTGTCCCACACCAATAATTTTATCACCGGGCATGAGTAAATTTGATTTATCAGCAGGGCCTTTGGAAATTAACCGTACCACCTTGGTATATTCATACTCATTTTGAAGTACGGCTCCAATACCTTCAAGTGATAAACTCATATGGATATCGAAATCCTCGGAAGCCCGGGGGGGGAAAAATTGAGTATGGGGGTCAAAACTTCCAGTAACATTATTCATAAAGATTTGAAAAATATCATTTGAATCGGTTTGCAATAATCGTTTAAGCCTGCTTGAATATATTTTGACAAGCGTATCACTGATTGAGCCATTACCCTGATCATCCAGAGTCAATAAAATAATATGATTTTTCAACTCTTTTTTCCAAAGAGAATAAAGCATGCGTTTATTCTGTTTCCATTGCCGCAAATCATCGTCTATGATCATGGATTCGGTTTTATTAAAATCCAACTCTTTTTCCCATGTTTTTATCAGTAAAGAGATATATTCCAATCTTTCCTTTGATCGTGCCATATATAAATTAAATATTTTGAAAGCAATATTCAGATTTCCCCTTTTAAGTTCATCATCCAGACGAAATTGATATTGCTTGAAGGAATGGATATCTTTCAGGGTGAATAATTGTTTTCTCGGATCAAGTCGTTTTAAATATCGAGTAAGAATAATCGAGGACATAGTATCGTCAAGATTTTTTTCAAGATAATGATATCGTTCAAGTGCGCGTATAATCTTGACACATTGAGAAGACTGTTCAGAGTTCGGTTTGATTGCGTTGCCAATATTTGCCCATGAGGATGATGAATATAATATAAGGATGAGTATGGAAAAAAAATATTTCAAGCCCTTTGCCATATCAATAGGCCCCGTTTTTTTTGATTTAATTGTCATGTTCCAGATCCTTTGGCGTTTCAAAACTTATTCTTCCTATTTTACCGGCCCTAAGTTCGCGAATCAATGCTTCAGACGCTTTCTGAAAATTCACGACACCTCCTTTTTTCAGGCATCCCCTTGCAGAACCAATTTTTTCTATAAGCGTCAGCTCATCGTCTGGTAAAGTTTTTAAAAAAGAATATCGCTGCATCAATAAGTCAGGATACCTTTTCATTAAAAAATTGGCAGCAAAAAATGCAATATCACTATAATCGATGGCTGTATCAGATATCGCGCCGCTGGCTGCCAGGATATATGCCTTTTTCTCTGGTTCTATCACCGGCCATAATATTCCAGGTGTATCATAAATATCAATATTATTTTTTAAACTGGTTCGTTGCTGGTGCCGGGTGATTGCAGGCACATCTCCGATGTTTGCAATTTTTTTTCCTGCAAGTGAATTCAAAATAGTGGATTTCCCTGTGTTTGGAATACCTACAACCATTACTTTTATTTTTCTGGCTCGATTCCTGTCAATTTTATTCACACAATAATTTAATGCCTCGTACGCCTGGGATTTTTGGGTGCCACAAATTGAGATGGCAGACGTCCCCTCTTTTTTTTTAAAATAATCAAGCCATAGTTTTGTTTGTTCCGGGTCTGCAAGATCATTTTTATTTAAAATCTTTAATCTGAATTTGTCTTTACAGATTTTATTTACGAACGGATTAGCGCTTGCCTCAGGCAGTCTTGCATCTAAAATTTCCCAAACAACGTCCACTTTAGATATAGCCTTTTTAAGCAGGTTTTCCGTCTCAACCATATGTCCTGGAAACCATTGAATTGTCATTTTTTTTTATTTTTCTTTTTTAATTTGCGCAATTTCATTTTTTATAACCTATGGATTTATTTGAAGTTTTCAAGCAACTTCTTTTGAAGATATTTGTTGGTCGCGATGATTCCCTGTTCAGGGAAATTAAAACCTCCTCTGAAATCACAGACAATTCCTCCTGCTTGTTCAACAATAAAAGCACCTGCTGCAATATCATAAATATTTAAATTCATTTCCCAGAAGCCGTCAAGTCTGCCACATGCCACATAACAAAGATCAATCGCCGCAGAACCATATCGTCGAATATCTCTTAACTTTGGAACAATTTTATTAAAATAGAAAAGGTTATTGGTTGGAAGATCCGCTCTCAAACAGGCGAATCCTGTAGCCATGACACAGTTAATAAGTTTGTCGGCTTTTGAGACACAAATAGGATGATCATTTAAAAAAACGCCGCTATCTTTGCTCGCATAAAACAATTCATCCAAATTCGGTGCGTAGACAGCACCGCAGATCGTTTGACCATGATACTGCACAGCAATACTGATAGAATAAAATGGCTGCTGATGAACAAAAGAGGTGGTTCCGTCTATTGGATCAATGATCCATAGATAATCTGAAAAAAAATGGGTTCTGCCGGTTTCCTCTCCAAAAATATCATGTGAGGGATATGTTGCTCTGATATTTTTAATGATAAAGTCTTCAACCTTTTTATCGGTAATGGTGACTAGGTCTTTTTTATTTTTAAAATTTACATCTGAAGGCCTTAAAAGCTTTTGCTCTTTTCTGCAAATATTGCCGGCCTGTTTAATAAGGTCTTTTAAAAATGCTATCAATTGCGCACCCAAATGGTTTTAATTAAAATTTTGTTAATTATGGCATATCAGTGCAATTTTTTCAAAGGCAAACACCTTTAGCCAAACACCTTATGCAAGCAATCCTCAGCATAGTCCTGTTTTAACGTTCAGTCTTTGGTAATGAGCCATTTTTATTCACTGGATAAAATTTATCCACCTGCGGTCAGGCAAGCCGGGTATGAAAACCGTAATTATAAAAAATATGCTGTAAAAACAAATAGTTATAGTGTCTGTTCATTTCGTGGCACACGTTTTGCTCTGTTGATATATAAAAGCAACTTTTAAAAAGGAGAATAAAAAATGAATCATTTACACGCAAATAAAAAATCAAACCATAAAGATCCTGTATGTGGAATGGATGTCTCCTCTGAAAATAATGCAATCACTGCTACCTGGAACAATGAGATATATTATTTTTGTGCTGAGCACTGCCGCAAGGAATTTGAAAAATCACCTGAAGCTTATAAGAAAAAGAATTCTTTTTTTCTGACAAGATGGTGGAACAATTATCTTAAACGCCTGAACAAGGTTACCAACGGCAAACCCAAATGCTGTGGTTAAAGACTGCAAAAGCCCTGGTGATCATACACCGGGGTTTTTGTTTCAGGAGGTTCACATGATACAAATTATTTCTGATTAAAGGAGAAGAAAGATGCATCCCGTTTTTTTTCAAATCGGGCCCTTAACCCTCAGGTGGTATGGTCTCATGATAGCTATTGCATGCATGGCCGGGTTGTGGGTCGCAAAACAAGAGGCAAGACGGAATCAGATTGAGACCCAAAAAGTTGAAACCTTTTTTCTCTTTGCTGTTCTTTTTGCCGTTATGGGCGCCCGGTTCTATTACATTGCATTTACGGAACCCGCTTTGTTTTGGAAAAACCCTTTTGCGGTTCTGGCCATTTGGGAGGGAGGACTGGCCATACATGGTGCTATTATAGGAGGCGTTTTGACCGGTATAGTATATACATGGCGGCAGAAAATTTCCTTCTGGAAATTTGCAGACACCCTAGCCCCTTCACTTGCCATTGGTCAGGCAATTGGCCGGATCGGATGCTTTCTCAACGGTGATGCCCACGGTTATCCCACAACCATGCCGTGGGGACTGATTTATTCCCCTGAGAGTCCGGCAGGACAAATGTATCCGGGACAAACGCTCCATCCCACTCAGCTCTATGAAATGGTGTTTAACCTGATCATTTTCGGTGTGTTATGGGCAATGAGAAAAAAGATTAAAACAAGTGGCCATTTGTTCTTATTATATACGATTTTGTATTCTGCCGGCCGCATATTTGTGGAACATTTCAGAGCGGATAAACTCACCTATTTGGGCAATATTTCCGCAGCCCAGTCTATCGGGGTTTTGGGTATACTCACAGCAGTGATTCTGATGATTTTGCTACGCAAAAAGGTCATTCGTATATGAAATTCAGGATTCTTTTTTGCTACATTTTTTTCCACCCTGGTTTATTATTATCCACCCTTTTGGCTAAAATATATCCACTTTGGCAAACATATTAATTTTCTCTCAAGCTCAAAAAAGCATAAACATTCTATAATTTCAGTTGGTTGATAACGTTGGCACGCTTGTTGATATTATAATTTCCAGAGTTTGAGAGAAAAGTTAACCATAACAAAGGAGTTTAAAATGAAAAAACTTACCACTAAAAAAACAATACTTATTGCATCAATTGTTCTTATCGCAGGGATTATCGCCTCACAGGCGGTTGCTTACATGGGCGGCGGATACCATATGGGAGGCGGGTATCATATGAGCCGCGGGTACGGTATGATGAACGGCAACCAGATGGGCTATGGCATGATGGGGAACGGTTACATGATGGAGAGCCTTTCTGCCGAAGACCAACAAAAAATGCTGGACCAGATGAACACCTTTTTTTCCTCCACCAGGGAAGTCAGGGAACAAAGTTATCAAAAACAACTTGAATTGAACAAGGAATATTTGAAATCAGAGAAGGATCAGGAAAAGATTGCGACCCTTCAAAAAGAATTGTTTGAACTTTCTTCCCAGTTTGAAAAAGAAAGATTTAATCACATGACTACCCTACAGAAATTGTTTTCCGATAAAAATAACGGAAATTTCATTGGCATGGGCGGCGGATATGGCGGCGGCTGCTAATTGATCGATTGTTTCCGGGGCGCTTATAACAGCCCCGGAAAACAACTGTATAATTTTGATACATATGCCCAAAACAATTGTAGAATATTATACAAAATATAAATTTTTATAAATTTACAGATAAGATTAATACAAGTTTCAAATATAATATTTCTTTTGTTTACAGTAGATTAAACAAATTTCAGTCTGATTTTGACCAATCTGGTATCGTTCTTGCTGTAACAGGTAATCAGATGAATTAATTTTCAGGAGGTAATATGAGCACAAAAAGAATCATTTTTATTTCTGTATTGACGTTGGCCGGATTTGCAGGCGCATACTTTATCAGCATAAATACCAGTTTTTTGGAATCTTTTTTTTATAATGAATGGCGCTCCATGGGCCCGGGGTTTTATCATGGACACATGATGGGAGGAATTATGCATTTTGTTTTCTGGCTGGTCTTATTCTTTATTCTGATTTCAGCACTGGGTGGCAGGAAATCAACACCTGCACGCATCACGGACTCTGCCGTTGAAATCCTGAAGAAAAAATATGTCAACGGGGATATCGGCAAAGCTGAATTCAACGATAAAATGAATTATTTAAATCAATAACATTATCAGTCCAGGAGAACGAGCAATGAAGGAAAAAACAGCTTTTAAATTCACCACTATTTTCGCATTCCTTTTTATTGTGGCAGGAATGCTCTTTTTTAACCCCTTAACAGCCATGGCTTGCGGATATGGGAACTCCGGAGGCAGTGATTTTGTCCCCCAGAGACAGTCTCCTTCCTGGGGCAACCAGGCGCCAGGCAATCAGGCGCCAGCCGCCATAGGGCAGGAGCAGGCTAAAGATATCGTCAAAAGCCATGTCAGCAGGCTTAACCCGGATCTTGCAGTCGGCAACATCAATGACGCAGGTGGTTTTTTTGAGGTCGAGGTCATTAACAAATTCGATGAAGTGCTCCAGCTGGTAGGTGTAGACAAGTTTTCCGGACGTTTGATGCTGTTAAACTAATAAAAAGAGACCTGGCCCATGGATAACAGGAAAGCGGATTTCATATACTTTGCAATGGTGATATTTGTTGTCATTGTGCTGCCTTTTGGCATATCAGCTTATGACAGACACATCTGGAGTCAGAAAATTCCACAGGATGCAAAAGTCTTTAACCTGACCGGCCATACTCAGAAAGGGTGGGTCTCTGGCAGTATTGATGCCTCTGATGTTTTAACCGACAGCCTTATTCTTAAGGAATTTACACCTCCTGTGATTAGAGTAAACAAAGGGGACCGGGTGGTATTAAAGCTGACCAGCAGTGATGTGGTTCATGGATTCAGCCTTAAGGATTTCGGCATTTTTATCAATGACGGGATTCACCCGGGCAAGCCCCAGACGGTTTCTTTTATTGCGGATAAGGAAGGCACTTTTACCTTTGCCTGCAATGCGATCTGCGGCAGCCATCACGAAAATATGCTTGGTACCATCATCGTCAATGCATAATATGTTGAAATTGCTTCGTCCTAATGATAGATTATGAGAACATGTAAAAAAATAATTTGCGAAAACTCATCTCAAAACCAAGATACTATTTTCCGGAGGCTGTTATGAAAAAGACCATCTTTTTCACCAGTTTTATCAGTATTATAGCTGTAATTACTGCCGTTCAACTGATTATGCCAATCACGGCACGGTCTTCCCAGAAAAAGATCACTTCCGTCATCAGGGGTGTGGTTGCCTCCCAGTATGGGATGGTCGCAGATGCCAGGGTCAGGATCGCTGGAAGCAAAGATTTCACATTAACTGATGTCAATGGCCGGTTCACAGTTGAAGCCCCTTTATTCAGCAGCCGGACCATAAAAATTACAGCCGGCAAGGACGGGTGGTTCAATAATTCAGTTAATGCCCTGCCCGGAAACCAGAACGCCAATGTCATGCTTTTTCCTATACCGGCTAAAGACAATCCAAATTACAGGTTCATATCGCCGGCTGTTTGTGCCAGGTGCCACAATACCCTGGCAAAATACTGGGACAAATCCAAAATGGCCCACACCACATCCAATGTAAAGGTGCTGAACATGTATAACGGCACCGATGCCACAGGCCGGGAACTTTCCGGTCCCGGGTACAAAATTGATAATCCGGGTAAGGACGGAAACTGTGTGTCCTGCCACGCCCCTTCGGCTGCGGTATCAAATGGTGGCGCCAAAGATATTGAAAAAGCTTTATGGTCTCCCAGAGCTGAATGGGATGGTATCAGTTGCGATTATTGCCATAAAATTCGAAAGATCACCAAAACCAATAACACACCGAGCCTGTTTAAGTCCCACCTGAAGCGTCAAACCCCTTTAAAGGGCAACTCCATACTTGTGTTCGGCCCCTATGATGATGTGGTTAATACTGTCATGTCTGCGTCTTACAGCCCTGCTTTTGACAAAGGTAACTTTTGCGCGGCCTGCCACAGCCAGATCAAAAAATCTGATAACAAGGATACCTGGAACAGAAAACAAGTTTACACGGATGCAGAATGGAAAAGCTTTGATATCGGCGATGATTCCGTCATCCCCGTCCAGACCACCTACCAGGAATGGAAAACCTGGCAGAATTCCTTGCCTGCTGATGACAGCAACAAGGGCAAAAGATGCCAGGACTGCCACATGAGCTGGAGAAAGGAAATGCTGCCCTATGACAATTATATCATTGACGGCCAGGCCAGGAACATGTGGGGGACAAAACGGGATCCCCAGAATATTCGACCCCATCATTTTGACGGCGGGACCCAGATACAATTGAAAACCGCTCTTTCAATGGAAATTGAAGGAGAGATTAATGGTAACATCCTTGATGTAAATGTCTTTATCACCAATACCAACGGCGGTCACTGGATTCCGACAGGAGACCCCATGAGAAACGTGATGATGGTCCTGTCTGCCACAGACTCGGACGGCAAGGTATTAAAGAAAATAAAAGGGGAAGAGCTGCCGACCTGGACAGGGATTGGGAAAATAGAAGACGGCAATTATGCGGGACTTCCCGGAAAAATGTTTTCAAAGGTGTTAAAAGACAAGAAGGGCAATATCAATGTGCCTTTCTGGCAAGCCACAGAAGTGGCAGCTGATACCCGGATCAGACCCAAAACAACTATTAAATTAACGTATCAATTTAAAATTGAAAATCCGGATGACGAACCCGTGGCAGAAGCAAAACTGATTTACAGACCTTTTATGAAATCTTTGGCTAAAGTTAAAAAATGGGAAAGTAACGATATTTTAATTACGCAAACTGCCTGGTAAGAAAAGGAGAATTTAATTGAACAGTAAACGAATTTTAATCTTTGGTTTGATTTTTCTGATGATGACAACCACCCATGCCTTTGCATCTGACCTGTTGTCCGGCAATGTTAAGGCGCAGGGGTTGAGAAAACAGGATAATATCCTGGTATATCTCACCAAAACACCGGATCAGACAACGCCTCCTCAAGAAGTGTTTGTTCTGGACCAGAACAACCTCACATTTCTGCCCCATATCCTGGTGATCCCGAAGGGTTCAACCGTGTCCTTTCCCAATAACGACAAGGTGGATCACAACGTATTTTCCCTTTCCAGAACAAAAAAATTTAATTTCGGCAGTTACAAACCAGGGGTTAGCCATAATGTCACCTTTGACAAACCAGGTATTGTGGAACTCAGGTGTGATCTTCATTCCGAGATGATTTCCTATATCCTGGTCATGAAAAATTCCTATTTTGCTTTAACCGATAAAAAGGGCAACTTTACCCTTGATGTGACAGGGCTTGCTCCAGGTAAGTATTTCCTTAAAACCTGGCACGAAAAACTTAAAAACAGCAAGATGGCGATTGATCTGGCGGTAGCTGCCGGTAAAAAGCTCACCATTAACCTGAAAAGAGGGGCACCAGGTGTGCTTTACAAATAAATGATGACCATGGAGATATCAATGATCATGGCTCTGACTGCCGGGATCGTATCCTTTTTGTCTCCCTGTGTGCTCCCTCTGGTGCCCGGATATGTCTCTTTTATTTCCGGCGTATCCATCAACGAGATCATGGAGATGGAAGATAGGCCCAGGCTGTTTGACAAGACCCAGATCTCTGTCATTTTCAATGCGCTTTTGTTTATTTCAGGTTTTTCCCTGGTATTTGTCGCTCTTGGGGCGTCGGCCACATGGATCGGTTCTTTTTTTAGTTCCAATCTTGGTGTGCTGACCAAAGTCTCAGGTCTGGTCATTATATTTTTCGGGTTGATCAAACTGAATATCATCCGCATCAACTGGTTTTTTAAAGATATGAGATTTCATCTCAATACCCGGAAAAAAGGCGCTTTTTTTTCTTTAATTCTGGGCATGGCCTTTGCCTTTGGCTGGACCCCGTGTACAGGCCCGATTCTGGGTGCGATCCTCACCTATGCCGGAACCGTTGACCAGGCGGGTTCGGGAATCCGGCTATTATTGATTTATTCGGCCGGACTGGGCATCCCCTTTCTTTTGACAGCTATCTTTATTCAATATTTTTTCAAGGTTTTCAACCGAATTAAAAAGCATCTCTGGATCATTGACAAAGGCACCGGGTTGATATTGATTCTCATGGGAATTCTGATCTTTAACGATTCTTTTACTGCGATTACCGGCTGGTTCAGCATGTTTAACGCATTTACCCTATAACCCCTTGTCCTGATTATGAAAAACAGCAACCCTGAGAATAAATGTTTTGCCATCCTTGCCCTCTGCTTTTTTGCTGTACTGTTTTTTTCCATTGATTATGCATATCCGATTGATAAGGCTTATGCGGAAGATAATGTTCTGGATAAGAAGTTCAAATCTCTGGGAATCATCAAGCTTGCCGGGATCGCTCCCCCGGCAAGCCATGATCTTATGGACATAGACGGAAATCCGGCAAAGCTTTCAGATTTTCAGGGGAAAATTGTGTTTTTAAATTTCTGGACCACCTGGTGCCCGGACTGTGTGGATGAAATGCCGGATATTGAAAAACTGCATCAAAAAATAAAGAGCAAAGAGTTTATAATTATAGCCGTTGACCTGAAAGAATCTAAAAAAAAAGTAAAAAAATTTATTAAAAAACATACCCTGACCTATAAAATTCTTCTGGATAAAAAAGGCGATATGGGAAGAGTATTCGGGATACGCTCCATCCCCACGACCTTTATCCTGAACCGGCAGGGCGGGCTGATCGGCAAGGCCATGGGAGCCCGGAACTGGGACAGCAGAAAATCCCTTGATCTGTTTGAATATTTGTTGGAAACCTATTAACAAAGATCTGCCTTAAGAGGACCTCAATGATATCAAAAGCCATACGGATCATACTGATTATTTTTCTGTTTTTTGCAGCAATAGGTCTGCCGCGGTTTTTATCAAAGATACCCGGCGAAAACAAAACCCATATCATAGAACTTGTGGCAGGAAAATACGGGTATACTCCGGAACGGATTTTTGTCAACAAAGGCGACACCATTATTATCAAACCCACTTCCAAAGATGTGACCCACGGATTTCTTTTGGACGGTTATCCGGTTGAGTTCATCATCAAGCAGGGCGGTGTTGCATACCAGAAATACGAATGGGAAGATGACGCGGGAAAGCTTCAAACAGACTGGGACAAAGTCACCGAGATTGAATTTACGGCAGACAAGCCGGGTAAATTTATTTTTCGCTGTACCCAGGTTTGCGGAAACCTTCACCCCTTTATGACCGGAGAACTGATTGTGGCGCCCAACACACTGTATCATACCATGGTCTCTCTTTCCATCTGGGTGGTCATAAGCCTGTTTTTATGGTTTGGATCAGGGCGCAGGCCTTTACAAAAGAAAGAGAAAACCCTGAACCTGTTTGATATCATACCCGGATTGAAATGGTTGGTGAAACGCAGAAGTTTCCAGTTTTTTCTGCTGTTCCCGGGATTTGTCATCTTTTATTTGTTTATTATTGCAAGTCTCAAAGGAAGTCCCGTGGGAAACCACAATATTGCCATTATCATTGTCTGGATTTTATGGTGGTTCCTTTTAAAATCAGTCTTTGTCCCCCTGGGAGGAAGGTTGTGGTGCATGATATGCCCGCTGCCGGCACCTGCCGAGTGGATCAGCAGAAAAGCTTTTACCGCAGTACGATTCATCAAAAAGCCCATCAAAGGCAAGCATCACAAATATACGGGCCTTGGCCTTGACTGGCCCAAAAAATTAAGAAACATGTGGCTCCAGAACATCATCTTTCTTTTAATGATTTCCTTTGGCATTATCCTGATCACAAGACCTGTGGCAACAGCCATCATGTTCCTGCTCATTCTTGGAGCAACGCTTATCGTGGCCTTTATCTTCCGGAACCGGGTTTTCTGCCTCTATCTTTGCCCTGTGGGCGGATTTTTAGGAAATTATTCCATGGCCTCCATGACTGCTTTGCGGGTCATTGACAAGGATGTCTGCAAAAAACATAAAAACAAATGCTGCGTCAAAGGAAGTCCCGACGGATGGGGATGCCCATGGAATCAGTATCCCGGAACCATGGACCGGAACAATTACTGCGGACTTTGCACGGAATGCGTTAAAACCTGCCCGGAGGACAATGTTGGATTCTTTTTAAGACCCTTTGGTTCTGACAGGAGCGTTAAAGATTATTCAGAAATGTATAATATACTCATTATGCTGGTGGTGGCCATTGCATTCAGTATCACCATGTTGGGTCCCTGGGGATTTATCAAAGCGGCGGCTAATATTACAGAGTCCCGGGATATCTATTCTTTTCTGATTTATATTGGTGTTTTATACACCATGTCCCTATGTGTTTTTCCCGGGATATTCATCTTTTTTTCCAGAATGTCAGCCAGATTTGCCGGATACAAAGGAAATGTAAAACAGCTTGTTCTGCAACTTTCCTATATGCTGATCCCGGTGGGTATTTTTGCCTGGATTGCCTTCAGCCTGCCCTCCATCATGGTCAATTACTCCTATGTGCTCAATGTGCTGTCAGATCCCCTTGGGTATGGATGGGATATTTTCGGGACCGCCCATGTTCATTACAATCCCTTTTATCCTGAAATCATCCCTTTGATCCAGGGCCTTTTGCTTCTCACCGGGCTTTATTTCGGCATCAACAGGGTGAATCTATCCTTAACAGGAATAATTTTCGACTCGTTAAAAAGAAAGAAAGCCATTTTGTTCCCCGCCCTTTTTGCCCTGGGCGTGGTCAATATCTTTTTAAAACTTTATCTGGGATAATCCCAAAGACTTTTTCCCAACAATGTTTGGCATGCCTGGGTGGATAATATTTATTCATCCCCTGGATAATATTTATCCAGTTCGATGGCCATTTTCTTTTTTTAGATTGCCGCCAATGCGCAATCGTCTTTTATGCTGAGCAGATGCCGTTCCTGGCATGAAACTTGAATTTTAAATAAACAGGTAAGTTTCAGGAATAGAGGAATTAAGATTTTTTTAAGGACAAGACAATGAAAATTAAAACAAGTTTATTCTCTGTATTATTATCCGCTTTTTTTCTGTTGCCTGCTCATGATGCGGCCTTTGCCGGATGGGGGGATAATAACTATGGATATTACGGCGGCCATATGATGGGAGGAGCTGGATATATGGGATGGTTCATGATCCTTTTCTGGGGGCTGTTACTTATTTCATTGATTTTTATCATCCGCTGGATTTCACATTTGTCTATGGGGAAAGAAGCAGGGCAGGGACCTGACAAAAAATCGCTGGACATTTTAAAAGAGCGCTTGGCCAAAGGAGAAATCGAAATTGATGAGTACAGGGAAAAAAAACAATACCTTTCCTAAAATTCTCATAGGCTTTTTTTTAAGTGTAATCGTGATCAATCATTGAAGTATGATCGTTTTGATTACCGAACAACCGCATAATGTTTTCTTGCCCAGTCAACAATACCACGTCTGAGATTGAGGATTTTGGTAAACTCTGAGTCAATTAGTATTTTTGAAGCAACCGTGCTCCTGTTTCCAGTTGCACAATAAATCAATATGTCATTATTTTTATGGGCATCCAATTCATTGACACGCCTCTGGAGTTCCTGGACCGGAATCAAAATTGAATTTTCAAGATGTCCCATTGCATACTCCCGCCGAGTCCTGACATCAAGAATAAGAGGTTTGTCCGTCTTTATATAAGCATTCGCCTCTTTAGATGACAAGGCCCTGTAATTTACCTGCTGATATTCGATTACAGTGATTTGCCCCTTGACAGAATCTATCTGGAAAGGATGAATGCCAGTCTGTTTCATTTTGAAGTACGAAGTCGTTTCAAGGTCATGAGTGAGCTGTTTTTTTTCTTTCAGTGTCGGAAAAACAGCAGCCGATTCACCAAATTCTTTTGGCAGCCTGAATTTGATATAGTCACCGCGATATACTGTAAATTTTTGAATTTCTTTATTCATGTCGAGATTTAAAATACGGTATCCATCCTTGATTTCCCCTAATACCTTGCCTTCTGATGAATATGACAGTTCGATCAATAAAAAATTGATTGTAAAGACAGATAACAAAATAACCCAAGCCAGTTGTTTATGTTTCATTTTTTAAATTTATCCCTTGAAGTGTTGTCTTTATTTTGTGCTCTATTTATCCATAGAGCCATACCCGATATCCATTAAAGCAAAAAAAATGCCACCACAGGAGCAATTCATATTTAAATATAAGTACTTGATAATAATAGAAACATTTTGGCGGAGACATAAAAGAATAAAATCACTGATTAATCCATTGTTAACCTATTATCAACCTGTTGTTAGCAGGGGATGTTGTGGTTAATATCTCTACCTAAACAAGCCTTGGCAAAATGGCACGCACGAACTTTTTATCTTCTCTTTTTATTGACCACTGCAAAATCTAAACTTGAAATATGGCAGTCTACTCCTATATAGTTCATCTGGGTGTCTCCTTAGTAGAATTCTCAATAGATAATAAGAATTGTGATCTTGAACGAAGACCTGTCAGGGGTGGTTTCCCCAAAAGTCTGAAGGGGATGTGGGAAAGTTTTTTCTTGATTGTTTGTTCCAAAGATATCTTGTGTAGGTCTTGATTCAGAAAACCCGGGACTTTTAATTAGTGCTCATGTTTAAATCCGGCATTTGTCGGCAACAAAAAATAGATGGCCTGAGTTTTTGAAGCAAGGTTCTGATTAATCTCCAACTTGACGTAACAAAATCATAATTGACCTTTGAATGGTCTTAGGCGATTATCTACTTGATATTTCTACAAAAAATAGAAATGGAGGTCGATATGAACCCTGATTTAATGTCTCACCAAACAAATTATGAATATGTTCCTTTTCGGGAAAATACTCGCTATCAAAATCAGACACCTTTTAAAAAACTTAAGGTTGATCATTATCTAAGAATACTTGATGACACTGGCGTGCCGTCACCGATGCTTGAACATATATCAGAGTTTTTTCAGTCTTTAGTTAGACGTAATCTCAGCATGGGCTCTTTGGTACAATATTTTCATGCTCTGAAAAGATTTTTCTTATTTTTCAAATCATTGGGTATATGCAGGCTTGAATTCGTCGATAGAGAACATTTAGGTGCATTCATCGAATATTTGCAAGACGACAATTTGATGTCATCTTCTATTAATGGGTACTTAAGAAGCTTATATGCGATTTTTGGATTTCTGGCAGAAAAAAATGTGATCAGCTCAGATATAATGAAAAACAAATTTAGATTAAAAATGCCGGATATACATCCCAAAGCGATTGATCCGGACGATATCAAGCTTTTTCTATCTGTTATAAATACTGTCAGGGAACGTGCATTAATCCTGGTTCTTTTAAGAACGGGCATGAGGATAGGAGAATTACTGGGAACAAAAATCATAGATATTAACTTTCAAGAAAGAAAAATTGAGATTCCCCAGGCTTATAAAAATTATGAGGGTCGAATAGTGTACATGGGTGATGATGCTTGTTCTGCTTTAAAGAACTGGTTGAAAGAAAGGTTACCTGGTAGGGAATACATCTTTTACGGCAAAGGGAACCGTGAAAAGCTATCGTATGCCATGGCCAGAGTTCTGTTTATTAAACATATGCAAAAAGCAGGGTTATCTCACAAAGGATATACGTTGCATTGTCTGAGGCACACATATGCCAGTGAATTGCTAAATGCTGGAATGCGGCTCGAATGCCTACAAGTTCTCTTAGGACATCAGGATATTGAAATGACAAGGCGTTATGCCAGGCTGACGGACAATACCAGAAAAAACGAGTATTTCAAAGCAATGGAAATAATTGAAAGGGGAGAAATTGATGGACATTACCGATTCGATAATTAATTATAGGCGCTTTTTAAAGAGAAAGAACTGCGCCAAAGGAACAATTAAAAATTACATGAATTCTCTGAAAAACTTTGCCATTTGGATTGACCTTCCAATAGAAGAGGTGACCAATCAGCATATACAAGCGTATATAGATTGCCTTTTGGATAAGAGACTTAGACCAAAGACAATCAATAATAATCTGGATAGCATACGGGGTTTTTACAATTATCTTCAAAATGAAGAAAAAGCTGTTAACAGCAATCCGGTTAAAAAAGGTTATTGTTTGCGTTTAGGCAGGCCTTTACCAAAGCACCTGAGAGATGAGCAAGTTCAAGAAATTTTCCAATTCATTAACTCCATTCGGGATCGGGCTATTTTTATGTTGATGCTGCGTTGTGGATTAAGAGTGGAAGAAGTCGCTGATCTTACCTTAAGTGCGATTGATTTGAAAAGAGGTCAGATTTTAATATTCAAAGGAAAAGGGGCAAAAGGACGTATCGTTTATTTCAGCAAAGATACGTATGATGCGCTTGTAGCCTATATAAAAAGAAGAAAACCTTTAAGAACTCAAGGGCTTTTTCTTGTTGAAAAAGGGACATGCAAAGGGAAAGAAATCTCAGTTCGGGGCATTCAAAAGCGTATTGAGTACTACTCAAAAAAAAGCGGGATAAAAGTATCCTGTCATTATTTACGGCATACGATGGCAACACAATTATTAAATGCAGGTGCAGATCTTGAGATAATACAGGACCTGCTGGGACATAGCAAAATTACAACTACTCAGCGATATTGCAAAGTATCGAATTTAAGGGTTCAACGAGATTACCACAAGGCAATGGAATATGTGCTCCAAAGATAAAAAAGGAATTTTACCCGATTATAATGGGGCTCTGCCCCAAACCCCGGGATTTAACGCTTTGAGGAAACAAGCATGGTTAGTTAAAAGAGGGGCAGCGCATTACACACTGCCCCCATGCTTTAGTCACCAGATTCGGCGCTCGGGTTGCTTCCCAGCAAGAGCCCTATCCTCCGAGCTGGCAAAAATAGAATATTAAAAATGTTGAAAAAGCGCAATATAATGGTACAATTAATTTTAAGTAGGCAATATGTTTAACATCAAAACACCATGTTTGACGCATAAGATGTAAGTTATTGATATAATAAGAAATATCGAGATATGTTACGTCAAGTGATATAATAAACAGAAGATAGTTAAGATTCATGAATTGGAGATGCAGAATGAGGAAGTTTAAAATATGTTCAGTAAATCGTTGGAACATAATTGTTATAGTGTTTTTGCTGTTGATATCAATAGATTTAGGAGCCCAAACCGGGAGCATAAATTTTACAACTGAAGAAAGTAAATGGCTGTCGGAGCACCGGGTAATAAGAGTATCTAATGAGATGGACTGGGTACCCTTCAATTTCAATAAGAATGATATACCCCAGGGATTTTCAATCGATTATATAGCACTACTTGCAGAGATAATCGGGTTTGAAATCGATTTTATCTCAGGTCCCTCATGGAATGATTTTATGGAAATGATTCAGAACAGGGAACTGGATATAATACTTAATATCGCATTTTCCGAAGAGAGGGCTAAATTTTTAAAATTCACAGAACCTTATTTTGAATTTGCTCCCGGTCTTTATACCCGCAAAGATTATCCAACCATTAAATCGGTCGAGGATCTATATGGCAAGAAATTCGCAGTACCCAAAGGTTTCTTTTATGAGGATTTTTTTAAGGAACATCCTCAGGTAGAATTAGTCAGAGTCCTTGATACGAGGGAAGCAATTCTCGCAGTTTCCAACGGTAATGCCGATGCTATGCTTGATCTGATGCCTGTTGTTAGTTTTTTACTCAACCAGCTTATGGTTTCAAATCTGCACCTGGACGGAACACTTGGACAATATGAGAGCGCTCCTATAGCGGTACATATCGGAATTCGGGATGACTGGGATATTTTCCGCGGAATTATTGATAAGGGGATGGAGATCCTTCCGAAAGACAAGCTTCATGAACTAAGGGTTAAATGGCTTGGATATTCCGAATTTCAGGCCCTGAATCTGACAGAAGAGGAAAAGAGCTGGGTTGAAAAAAATCCCGTTATCAAAGTTGCTGCAACACCTGACTGGCCGCCTTTCGAATTTCAGGAGGAAAATCTCTACCTTGGCCTTCACGCCGACATCCTGCGGTTGGCTGCCGGCAAGGCGGGACTGGAAATAGAGCCGGTATTCGATCAATGGTCCGTTCTGCAGGATAAACTGGAAAAAGGAGAATTGGATCTATGCCCGGGTTTGAATGCCACAGATATCAGAAAAGAATATCTACTTTTCACCGATCCCGTTAGTGAGACTTCTCAAGTGATTATAACAAAAACGGCAGATGAGGTTTCTTCTATAAAGGATTTGGATGGACGTACAGTTGCTGTCGAAAAGGGTTATGCAAATGAAACTTTCTTGAGGCAAAACTACCTGGATATTAATCTACTCATTACTGACAACACCCTTCAGGCAATAAAATCAGTGATTACCGATAAGGCTGATGCTTATATAGGCACCCAGGCAGTAAGCCTTTACCTTATTAAAAAACACCGGTTTATTGAACTGAAAGTTGCAGCCTTTTTTGAGGAATCAAAACCATCTCATTATAGAATTGGTGTGATCAAAAGCAAGCCGTTGCTAAGGGAAATTCTGCAGAAGGGTTTGAAAGCCATAAGTAGAGATGAAATGGTAATAATTGAAAATCGTTGGTTTGACAATTCAGAATTAGTTGATAAAGATAAAACTACTGAGTTTGAATCTCTGAACCTTACAGAAGAGGAAAAGAACTGGATACAGATTCATAAAATCATTAGATTCAGCGGTGACAACTACCCTCCGTTTGAGATTATTGATGACAACAATGTATATAGCGGTATAGCTTCGGACTATATAAAACTAATAGAGAACCGTCTTGGTGTAACGTTCAAGTTTGTTCCAGGCCTGACATGGACTGAGGTGGTAGACGGGTTAGGAAATGGAACCATAGATCTCGCGCCTGTCATTACAGCTACTAAAGAGCGCAGGGAACGCATAAGTTTTACACAGTCTTACATCAATTTTCCGCAAGTGATCGTGACACAGACGGATTATCCACCAGTAAAAAGTATACAGGATTTTACTGGAAAGACCTTTGCCGTATCAAAGGGTTATTCCGAAGTAGAGGAATTCGAACAATTATACCCAACAATCAACCTGCATATTGTCGATAGTCCTCTTGAGGAATTAGGCGCTGTCGCCATAGGTCAGGCTGATGGAGCCCAGGGAAGTCTTGCTGTTTTCAGCTACCTCATTGATAAGCATCATTTACTCAATCTGCATATAGCTGCACCTTCAGAAATCGAAGGCGGTGAGATGGCTATGGGAGTAAGAAAAGATTGGCCGGAACTGGTTACCATTCTTGACAAAGTACTTGATTCCATCAGCGAGAAGGAAAAAATAACCATTAATAATACATGGAGCGGCAGGGTCGAAGAGTTCTGGGCCCAATTCAGAACTCTTCTCAAATGGGCCATACCCATCTTTTTAAGTATCCTGATCGTTATCGCATTGATTATTATCTGGAACCGGCGGATGGCAAAGGAGATACATGAACGTACACTGATGCAGGCAGAACTTACCAAATTGAATCAGACACAGGTCTTTGCTGCTGATACTGCTCGTCTCGCATATCTGGAAGCTGATCTTAACAAACAGGAACTAATATTTAATGATCAATTCTATAGCCTGCTTGATACAACGGTAGAGATAGAGGGTGGATATACAATGTCTGCGAAACATTATTTAAAAACATTTGTTCATCCCGACGATAGAGGTACTTTAATTAAAGTAATGCTGGATGCAAAGAAAAGTAATGAAGATTATACCGATCAGTTTGAATGCCGCAGATATACAAGAGATAAAATATTCCAATATGTTTTTGTGAAATTTGAGGTCCAACATGATTCAAACGGGGAAACCACAGGGTTCAGGGGAATACTTCTGGATATTACAGAGCGGAAAAAACTGGAAGAAGAACTTCGTCTTACCCAGTTTGGAATGGACAATGCCGGAGATTCTGTATGGTGGATTGAGCCGGAAACAGCGATGATAACCCATGCAAATGAAACAGCATGGAGATCTCTGGGTTACACAAAGGAAGAATTTATAGATATGACAATTCCTCAGATCGATCCTGTATTCCCTCCTGAAAAATGGCCGCCATTGGTTGAATCACTTCAACAGGGAAATAATCTAACCTTTGAATCTATGCACAAAAGAAAGGACGGCGCAATCTTTCCCATTGAGATCAATGCCCGTTATATTAAATTTGAAGATCAGGCATATATTGTTGCATTTTCAAGGGATATTACTGATAGGAAACAAGCTGAAGAGGAATTGAAAAAGGCAAAAGAAGCAGCCGAAGACGCAACAAAAGCAAAAGGTGATTTTCTTGCCAACATGAGTCATGAGATCAGAACACCAATGAACGCAATTATCGGCATGAGCCATCTGGCACTCAAGACCGACCTCACTCCCAAGCAGCGTGACTATATCAGCAAGGTGCAATCCTCATCCAACGCGCTTCTTGGTATTATCAATGACATCCTTGATTTCTCCAAGATCGAGGCCGGTAAACTCGATATAGAATCCACCAAGTTCCAGCTTGAAGATGTGCTGGGCAACCTTGCCAATCTGATAGGTATCAAGTCGGAAGAAAAGGGGCTTGAGCTGCTGTTCAACGTTGACCAGGATGCGCCAACCGCACTGGTGGGGGATCCGCTACGTCTAGGGCAGATTCTGATCAACCTTGCCAACAATGCCGTAAAGTTTACCGAAAAAGGTGAGATTGTCGTCAGTGTTTCTGCGGTTGAAAAGAATGAATCAAAAGCAACCCTTGAGTTCTCGGTGCAGGATTCGGGCATCGGTCTTACCAAGGAGCAGCGTGGTAAATTGTTCAAGGCCTTTTCCCAGGCTGATACATCCACCACACGCAAACATGGCGGCACCGGGCTTGGGTTGACTATTTCCAAGAAGCTTTGTGAGATGATGGGTGGTGATATCTGGGTGGAGAGCGTAGCCGGTGAGGGAAGTACCTTTATCTTCACCGCAGTTTTTGGCCTGCATAAAGAAAAGAAAATAGAGCTTCTGCCCGAGCCTGACTTGCGAGGCAAGGCCGTTCTGGTGGTTGATGATAACCAGACCTCCAGGGAGATCCTGCAGGATATGCTGGAGCCCATGTCCTTTGTGGTTTCGCAGTCCCCGTCCGGAGAAGAGGCCGTGACTGAGATCCTTCTGGCCGATAAAAAGGGCACCCCCTTTGAAGTTATTTATATGGACTGGCAGATGCCGGGTATGAGTGGTATTGCCGCTTCAAAGAAGATCAAGGAACAGAACCTTTCAAGACAGCCCAGGATCATCATGGTTACGGCTTATGGCCGGGAAGATCTTATGCAGCAGGCCGAGAATCTCAAAATGGATGGCTTTCTGGTCAAACCGGTGAATAGATCGGTACTTTTTGATACTACCATGCAGGCTTTTGGCGGAGAAGGGGTAAGGACGTATGACACCAAGTATGACACCGGGATTGATAAAAATAAAGATATTGAGGCGTTGAAAGGAATCTGCGGCGCCCGGATTCTCCTGGCTGAGGACAATGAAATCAACCAACAGGTGGCCCGGGAGATTCTTGAGCAGGCCGGTCTGGTGGTGGAGATTGCCAATAACGGCAAGGAAGCAGTGGAGATGGCAAAAAAGAATCAGTATGAAGCCATTCTTATGGATATCCAGATGCCCGTGATGGGTGGTTTTGAAGCTACTAAGGCAATTCGAGAGTTAAAAGATTCAGAAACAGGCGCTCTGCATCCGGCAGCAAATCTTCCTATCATCGCCATGACTGCCCATGCTATGGCCGGAGACCGGGAGAAGAGCCTGGAATGCGGCATGGACGACCATGTTGTCAAACCCATTGATACTGATCAATTGTTCGGTGCCCTGTTGAAATGGATCAAGCCAGGTGAGCGTGAGATACCGAAGCATATTGCAGAAAGATTAGCAGAAGTTGAAAAACCGTCTCAAGAACAGCCTCTGCCTCAACTGCAAGACATAGATATCAAATCAGGTCTCTCACGAGTTGGCGGCAATGAGAAGCTGTATCGAAACCTTTTGGTGAAATTTTATAAAGAGTATCCAAACTCAACCAAGCAAATAAAAGATGCTCTTGCAAAAGAAGATATGGAACTTGGCACCCGCCTGGCCCATACAGTCAAGGGCGTTGCCGGCAATCTTGGCGCCAAGAATCTGCAAGCTGCCGGTGCTGAGGTTGAGGCAGCGATCAAGAACGGTACTCTGGATAATATTGACTCTCTGCTGAAAACCTTTGAAAAGAGCATCCAGTCAATAATGGAAGGACTCAAAGACTTTGTTGCTACAGAAAAGGCAGGTGAAGACAAAGGTGAAAAAAAAGCAGGAGATATTGCAAAGCTTAAAGAACTTATAGAAAATCTGGAGCCACTTGTTCAGAAGAGAAAACCCAAACCCTGCAAGGAGATCATGGCAGAGATTAACGAGTTTGCCTGGCCTGATTACTCAGTGGAGATAGGAGAACTTAGCAGGTTGGTTGGCAAATATAAGTTTAAGGATGCACCGTCTGTTATGAAAAATATTATGTCAAAAATAGAAGAAAATAAAGGAGTAGAAAATGCCTAATCTGACAGAATGCAAAGTTCTGGTCGTTGATGACACGGAATCCAACATCGATATTCTTGTCGATGCGCTTGGATCTGATTATGAAGTAAGCGTTGCCATGGATGGTGAATCTGCACTGCAGGACATCGCCGAAGAGATCCCGGATCTTATTCTTCTGGATATCTTGATGCCTGGGATGAGTGGCTATGAGGTCTGCAAACGAGTGAAGGCAGATAAGAAGACTCAAAAGATTCCCATTATTTTTATAACAGTCATGACCGAAGAACAGGACGAAGCCAAGGGGCTTGCGCTTGGAGCGGTTGACTATATTACCAAGCCTTTCAGCCCTGAGTTGGTAAAATCCAGGGTAAAAAACCAACTTGAGCTCAAGCGCCACCGGGATAATTTAGAAGAATTGGTAGAAGAGCGGACCCGGGAACTGGCAATTACCCAGGAGGTCACCATTGATGGACTGGCCGTCCTGGCGGAATTCCGGGATCCAGAGACAGGTGGTCACATACAGAGAACCAAAAACTATATGCGTATTTTGGCCGAACGTTTGAAAGGGCATCCCAAATACTGCGATTTTCTTGATGATACCACCATTGATCTCATCTACAAATCCACACCGCTTCATGATATCGGTAAAGTAGGCGTACCCGACAACATTCTTCTTAAACCCGGCAGACTGACCGAAGAGGAATTCAAAGAGATGGAAAGACACGTGGTCTATGGGCATGATGCCCTCCAGAAAGCAGAGCGGAAACTGGGTGAAAATACTTTTTTGAGATTTGCCAAGGAGATAGCCACTTCCCATCATGAAAAATGGGATGGTTCAGGCTATCCTTATGGCTTGAAGGAAGAGGCAATCCCCCTTGCGGGTAGGCTGATGGCCATGGCGGATGTCTATGATGCTCTGATCAGCAAAAGGGTGTATAAACCACCATTCTCCCATGAAAAGGTAGTGGATATCATTGTCAATGGCGACGGGCGGACCGAGCCATATCATTTTGACCCTGATGTGTTAAAGGCATTTAAAGACGCGGCAGAGGATTTTCGGCAGGTGGCAATAGAATTTGCTGATTATGATGAAGAGTGACAGACATTTTGGGAATAAATCATGAAGGAGAAAACACTCATGGGGAAAAATAATTCCAAACAATATACGGTTATGGTAGTGGATGACAGTGAATTAGACATTGATATCCTAATAGAATGTCTCAGCGATGCCTACAGTGTCAGGGTGGCCTTGGATGGTCCTTCCGCCCTTGAGAATATTCAAAGAGATCCGCCGGATATCATTCTTTTGGATATACTGATGCCGGGAATGGACGGATATGAAGTATGCCGCAGGATCAGGCAGGAAAAAAAGACAAAAGATGTACTTGTAATATTTGTAACGAGCTTAACCGAGGCTGTTGATGAAATTCGGGGGTTTGAATTAGGTGCTGTAGATTATATTACCAAGCCATTTAATTTTTCCGTAATCCGTGCCAGAGTAAAAACACACCTTGAATTGGCAGCAGCAAGAAAGGAACTTCAGCGGCAAAATGAGATATTAAAAGAAAATATTGACTTACGGGAGCAGGTTGAACTGATCTCCCGGCATGACCTGAAAAACCCTCTCCAAGTCATATTAAGTGCGGCTGAAATACTTGTTCTTGAAATGCCACTTGAAAAAAATGAAATGGACGAGCTTATTCAAGAACAGGTAGCCTCGTGTTATACCATGTTAAACATGATAAACAGTTCGTTAGATCTTTACAAAATGGAAATTGGCAGCTATTCCCTTAATGCAAGGCAAATAGATATACTACCCTCGCTGGACCGGGTTCTTCTGGGTGTGAGAGATATCATCCAGTCCATGGACCTAAAAGTGGTTGTGTCTATCAATTCTCAATTCCGAGTGTCAAATGATCAGTTTAAAATCTTGTGCGATGAACTTCTTTTTTATTCAATGATGAGTAATCTGATAAAAAACGCAGCTGAAGCCTCTCCAAAAGGCGGAAGTCTGCTGATATCCTTTTCGGAAAATGAATGTATTACAATCCATATTCGAAATCAGGGGACTGTCAGTCCTGAAATTCGAAATCGGTTCTTTGAAAAATTCGTTACATTCGGCAAGTATGGTGGAATAGGATTAGGGACATATTCTGCCCGTCTTATGGCTGAAATACACGGCGGCAAGATAAATCTCCTGACATCAGATCAAGAAAACGAAACAACAGTAACAATTAATTTACCAAAGCCTCTTTGATCAATAAGTTAAAATTCTGGTTGAACCATTTTTTGAACCTATGTTACGACACTCAAAAATAGTTGACTTTGATTCAGGACCTGAAAAGATGCTTTTCTTCCTGAGAACTATAACGTGTAGGGCTCTCTTTTTCTAAAAAACATCAACCACAAGATTTGGTATCTTTTATTTTTTTTCTTTGGCGATGAAATTCATTTTTAAAATTCGGATCAAAAAGTTTAGGACTATCCTCTGTTAGTCCGCATTTTTATTCAAAAACAAGCAACCACAATATATAATGCCCTGTGTTTTTTCGAATCCATTGTACCCAATTCATGATGGATGGAGGTTGGCCTAAAAATAACAAAAATATATTTATTGCTTTTCCAGAGATCTCTTTATCTCGTGTTCGACAGCTGTAGATACACAAAACTGGAAAAGCCCTGCCAGTCAAGGGATACAGCTATCCACTCAAAATGGCGTAGTGCCTACAAAATCA
>NZ_JAUWQB010000156.1 GCF_030611305.1 Desulfobacula sp.
AATAAAAAAGGTGATACCGGTTACGACTGCTGAATATCCGACACCGGCCGGAAGACCGCTCAATTCGGTTATGGACTGTTCTATGCTGATAAATAATTTTGGCATCAGCCTCATACAATGGCAAAAGAGTTTAGCAGCCATGCTCAGTCAAAACCCGACACCTATTAACCAAACAACGACAACAACGCAAGCCTGACCCCAGAATGCAAAATCTGCGTCCCAAAACCAGACCCCGGAAACAAAAAAGGATTTGCAGAAATTTAAGTTTATGGGTACACTGTACTTAGCGGTACTTAGCGGGGTCAGACCCCGATATCCCGATATGGACCGTTGAGATAATGAGATGTGGTATGACAAATATAATAATAAAGGGGGGTGGTAACCATGCATGAAAAAGAAATAGAATTGAAATTACAAAAACTTCCTGTAGATTTAAGGAGAGAAGTTTTAGATTATGTGGAGTTCCTGCTAAAGAAGTATAAAGGTACAAAGAGCACGGCAAAGAAATTCCGGTTCGACTGGGAGGGGGAGTTGTCAGAGATGCGAGGGGAATTTACTTCTGTTGAGTTGCAACACAGAACGTTGGAGTGGAGATAATGTTTTTAGCAGACACGAATATATTTTTGGAAATACTTTTGGGGCAGGACAAGAAAGAAGAGTGTAAGAGGTTCCTGATCAACAATATCGGGAATCTCAGCATAACAGATTTTTCTTTGCACTCCATTGGTGTAATTCTCTTCAGATATAATAAAGAAGACATTTTTCAGAAATTTGTTAAAGATGTCATGCCTGATATCAGACTTCTTTCATTGCCGATGGAACTGTACAAAGGTGTTGTAAATGTCAGGAAAAACCTGAATTTGGATTTTGATGATGCCTACCAGTATAACGCGGCTAAATATTATGGCCTGCAAGTGGTTACAATGGATAAAGATTTTGAGAAAATAAAGGATGTTGAAATTTTATTCTTATAAGTTTTGAGAGTTCAGCTATGAACTATAATAAGACCTTTATCATTGCCGAAGCCGGTTTCAACCATAACGGCAGCCTGGAAATGGCGTTTGAACTGCAGGAAAAAAGAATATACCACTGGGGCTGATTATAAAATTGTTGAGTGGAGACGGAGCGGTCTTATTGCTGAATCATTCGTCAAAGTCTTGATACTTTACCCCCCAATAACGACAACAACGCAAGCCTGACCCCGGGAAGCCGGGAAGATCAAATGACAGAGGATAAAGGATATGGCAATTAGTCAGCAAGAAAAAGATAAAATTAAAAAATGTATAGTTGCATGCTTGAAGGATGAACTAGAAATTCAAAAGGTTATTGTTTTTGGTTCCTTTTTGTGGGCGGACAATCCAAACGATATTGATGTCGCCGTCTTGCAAAACAGCAGTGAGTCATATTTGCCACTGGCAATGAAATATCGGAAAAAAATAAGGATTATTTCAAAGGAGCTATCTGTTGATATTATTCCATTACGTTTGGGAGCCTTTCATTGCGTAATGGGTGATGAGATTTCTCGTGGGGAGGTGATTTTTGAAAGATGAAACGAAAAATTGGTTGACCTATGCTACAGAAAATCTACGTTCTGCTGCTATTCTCTTGAAGAGTGATTTGTTTAACCCTTGCCTGCAAAACATCCAGCAATCTATTGAAAAATACCTAAAAGCACTTATGCTGGAAAATAATCAGAAATTTAGAAAAACTCATAGCATAAGTGAATTAAATAGTCTTCTAGAAAAAGACGATATACACATAGGGCTGACAGAAGAAGAATGTGAATTACTGGATACTGTCTACTTGCCATCTAAATATCCATTAGGCAGCGTGTTGCCAGACTTTGAACCTGATTTCAATTTATGCAATGAATGTTTGAAGATTGCTGGGCATGTTGAGCAAAAAGTACAGGCTATTATATCTGCCCAATCCTGTAATAAGAAAGGCTGAAAAAAATAATTCCCAATACTTTATGCCCCAATAACCACAATAAGCGAAGCCTGACCCTAAGCAATGATGACCCCAGGCAAAACCCTTAAAACCCACTTTCTGACCCCAAAAAGCAGGCGCTAAGAGGAAAAACCACTCCAAATTGGAACGATTATCCAATAAAGACAACCCCTTATCGGGGTCAGACCCCGATGAATTAACATGGGATAAGTTTATTTACCCGAGAGGGGCGGTAAGTCAGAAAACCATCAGCGCTTATGTGGAAGCCCTGGAAATTGGTGCGCAGTTTCCTCCCATCAAGATTCAAAGGGTGTTTAATTATACAGATGCCAATGGCAACAAAATAACCATAGCAACCATCATCCTGGACGGGGTCCACCGCTGGTCCGCATTTAAAGAAATGGGAATCAAAGAGATTGCAGCTGTTGAATGGAAAGACACCTCCCTGGATTATGAGGAAAACAAAATAGCGCTTCTTCTTGAATCTGCCCAGAGCAATATCAGCCACGGGGACCGGCTGAGCACAAATGACAAAAAGCGAGTTGCCCGGGACATTGCCCTTTCAGACCCGGAATGCAGTGTAAGGGAAACTGCCCTGGCAGAAAAACTTGGGGTCAGCCAGCAGTCTGTCAACCTGTGGATATCCGATATCCGCGCCCGGCAGCGAACCAGCCGGGACAGCACCATCATCCGCCTTGGCCGCCTGGGATGGACCCAGGATAAAATTTCAGACAAAGTGGGCCTCAGCCGAAACCGCGTCTGTGAAATAGTCGGAAATACCAATATTGGTAATATCGACACTTTGCTCGCCCAGGGCCATGACATGGAATACATAGCTGCCCATTACCAGATGGACCTTGCCCTTACCTGGGCCATAAGATTACATGGAAAAACGGATCAGGAAAAATTCAAAGAGCTTGGCTGGGGCCTTCGCACCTGGGATCAGTGGAATTTTAACGAATGTGATGAACGATTCGGAGACGACTGGCCCGGCCGTATCCCGGCCCAGCTCATTGCCCACACCCTGTTCTATTTTACAAAACCCAACGACCTTGTCCTTGACCCCATGGCCGGCGGCGGCGTAGTCCCTGACACATGCCTCCTCTTTGAACGAAAATGCCAGGCCTTTGATCTTGCGGCCCAAGACAAGCAAGGCAAGCGCCCTGAAATAGAATACCACCACTGGGACCCCAAAAAAGAAACATGGCCCGTCACAAAAAAACCAGACCTGATCTTTTTTGATCCGCCATATTACACCAAGAAAAAAAAGGAATATGAACAAAAAGCAAATGAGGATACCCCCTCCATATCCTCATACACAAAAAAAGACTACAAACAATTTTTTAAAGATTTTTTCACCCTGGCCTATAAAAACGCGAAACCAACAACAACCCTGGCTTTCCTCAATGCTGACTGGCGTGATTTTGAATCCACACCAGCCGCAGAAGAAAAACCTGATAAAGCAATCACAATATTTGACTACCACAGCCTTTTATCAGAAACGGGATGGAAAACAATCCACCGCATAGAATGCCCCCTGTCCTCTGAACGCCTGACCGGGAACCAGGTACAGAAAATGCAGGACAAACGCATCCTCGGCACCATCGGAAGAACCCTGCTGATAGCAAAAAAAAACATCTGAGTAATCTGAGAAAATCTGCGTCCCCGTTGACAAAGCAAAATTGATGGCATATATTGACATCAATAAATGGGCACATAATGATATTATTGGAGATTTTTATGAAGGCAGTTACCATTAGAGGCGTTGAGCCTGAAGTTGCTGAAAAATTAAAAATAATTGCGAGAAAACAAGGCAAGAGTGTTAATTATATTATTCTTGAGCTTATCAAAACAAGTCTTGGATTAAAAAAGGAAAAGAAATTTTCACGCAGATATGATGACCTGGATGACCTGTTTGGCAGATGGAATGATGATGAGTTCAAAAAAATAAATGATTCAATAATCACACAACGCCAAATTGACCAGGAACTCTG
>NZ_JAUWQB010000118.1 GCF_030611305.1 Desulfobacula sp.
TACAGGGTGCAGATTGTGTGAACTGGTATGCGCGGTAAAACATGACGGGGTTTCCAACCCTGCCAGAAGCCGTATCAGAGTAATGAAATGGGAAATGGACGGGGTATATATCCCCATGGCCTGCCAGCAGTGCCAGGATGCCCCTTGCATGGGTGTCTGTCCTGCCAACGCGATTTCCCGTAATGATGAGCTAAACAGAATCGAAGTGGATTATGACAAATGTATCGGCTGTAGGTCATGCGTAGCAGTCTGTCCCTTTGGCGCCATGGGGTTTAATTCCATTGATAAACAGGTCTTCAAATGTGACCTGTGTGATGGAGATCCCCAGTGCGTCAGATTTTGTGAAGTTCAGGCTGTTGAATATATTGATGCAGATGATGTGGCCATCCTTAAAAAACAGGAAGCCGCAAAAAAACTGCATGCAACCAGCCATAAGGTTGCTCTGAAAGAAGCATAAGTTTATAAACTCTTTCATAAGAGTTTAAGTTTGTTTATACTACACGTTCCAGGATCTTTGGAACGTGCAGTATAATTAATTCACCGTTTATAAATTATCCTGTATTTTTTTTCTAATATCTTTTCTTAATGATTTTTTATCCAGTTTTTGTGTGGCGGTATATGGCATGACATCTATAAATTCAATCCTTTCCGGTAATTGAAGTACCGAGGCCTGTTTTGATTTTAAAAAGGAAATAATCTCATCAAAGGTCAAGTTAGTCCCGGTTTTTAACTGAATATAGGCACAAGCTCTTTCCCCCATTATTGGATCGGGCATCGGTATCACAGCTACAGTTACGACATCCGGGTGCTGGATGATAAGCCCTTCAATCTCTTTTGTGCTGATACTCTCTCCGCCCCGGTTAATCATTTTTTTAATACGCCCGGTGAGAGTGATATAGCCTTTTTCATCAATTTTGGCCACATCTCCGGTTTTAAAGAATCCGTCACGGGTAAAGGGTAAGCTGCTGGATGAAATCCATGTGGCCAAAGCGGCCGAAGCTGCTGTAAAAGATGCCAAACCGCTGAGTCAACACGCCTATAAAATAGACATCGTAAAGACGCTGGTCAAACAGGCGCTGCTGTCATCATGATGGATCATCAAGACGGCATGATCTCGGCAAAAAGAAAAAATCCTTATTTGAAAAAAAACTAAAGGAATTGATTATGTTAAATCTTCTAAAAGGATTTACCCCGTATCATTCCGATGATGTTGAAATCTATAACCGCCTGCGGTACTGGCCGGGGTTGACGTTTGGTGATATCCTGGATCGGGCGGCCGATATGTTTCCGGATAAAACAGCCTTTGTGGACGGACAATCCAGCATGACCTATTCCCAGGCTAGGGAGAAAGCCGACCAGCTGGCCGTGGGACTGATAAATATGGGCGTTGAGCCCACAGACCGGGTCCTGGTACAGCTTCCCAACTGGAATGAGTTTGTTCTTGTTTTTTTTGTGCTTCAAAAGATCGGTGCCATTGATACGCTGCTCATCGATCGATACCGGGCCCACGAAATAAAGCATCTGGCCGCTCTCAGCAGTGCCGTGTCCTGGATTCTGCCTGAAACGTATAAAAAAACAGATTATCTGCCCATCATTCATGAGGTACTTGAAGATAGCAGTCAGATAAAAAATGTCATCCTGGTCAGGGGGAGCGGTCAGGGAAAGTATACAGAGCTGGAAAAACTTTTGGCCGCCTTCAGACCATTGTCTGATGATTTAAAGAAACTTAACTCCCGGCGGCCCGACCCCATGCAGGTGGCACATATGGGGCCCACCGGGGGCACAACCGGTTTGCCGAAACTGGTTCCCCGCACTCATAATGATCTGATCTGTGCCTCAGAATTTTGTGCCAGGGCCTGGGAAATGGACACCCATGATATTACCCTGCTCGCAGGCCCCATCGGTCATGACCTGACGTTCACCAAGGGTTTTTTAGCCAGTATATTGACGTTTGGGTGCTGTGTTTTTCTCGACTCTACAGACGTTGATGATATCTGCCGCACCATAGAACAAGAAAAGGTTTCAACCATTGTCTGGGTGCCGACGCTGGCCAGACGCCTTGCGGATTACGAGGGACTTGGCAATTATGACCTGATCTCCTTAAAGAAAATGCACTGCGGCGGTGGTGCCAGCCTGGCCGGCCTTATTGTCGATGTCCAGGACAAACTCGGATGCCGTTTTTTCAACGGGTATGGGGCCACTGAAGGACAGACCGCCATATCGCGTTCCAACGACGATATAGACATTGTCAAAACCACGGTGGGCAAACCCACCTGCCCCTATGACACCTATAAAGTCGTTGACAGATTCGAATGCGAGCTGCCGACTAATACCCCTGGTGAACTGTTGATCAAGGGGCCCGGCGTTTTTACAGGCTATTATAAAAATCCAGAAGAGAACAAAAAAACATTTACCCGGGACGGATTTTTCAAGACCGGGGATGTGGCCAGAATTGATAAAGAAGGGCGGATCACACTCTGCGGTCGGATCAAGGAGATGATCAACCGGGGCGGGGAAAGCATCAGCGCAACACAGATTGAAAAACTCATCAGCGAACATCCAGGTGTTGTGATGGCTGCCGTTGTGGCCATGCCGGATCCGCAAATGGGCGAAAAGGCCTGTGCCTATATCCAGACCCTATCCTCAGCAGACCTTGACTTTGAAAAGATTATCTCTTTTTTAAAAAACAGAGGGTCATCGGTGCTCCACCTGCCGGAAAAAATTGCCCCTCACAAGTTGCCAAGCGAATTATACATCCTAAAAGACTTTCCGAAACTTTCAGGAGGTGTTAAAATTAAAAAATTTGGACAAGGGGGAGTAGCAGAACCGGCTGCAAAGAAAACAAATCGTGAATTCCATAGGAAATAATGGTGAGATCGAGGATCTCTACACGGAATCCCCTGTCCAAGTGCATGAGGATGAGGTGTAAAGGCGTTTATCTGGAAGTGCAAATTGAAAACAAATAAAATCGATCATATATGCATAGCGGTTAAAAATCTTGATGAGGCACGTAAGGTGTGGGAGCCGATCCTTGGAAAACAGAACCCGACGATGCGTATATTGATGACCCTGAAAAAATTAAAGTTGCACGATACTGGGTCGGTGAAGTTGGCTTTGAACTTATGGAGTCCACAACACCGGACGGAGATGTGGCAAAATTTATCAAAAAAAAGGGCGAAGGTGTGATGCTAATCAGCTTTAATGTTGATAACACCAGGGAAGCCATGACAGAACTTACAAAAGAAAACTATCCGTTTATTGGAGGAGCAAGGCCATTTCGTGACAGTGAATTTTCCTTTATTCATCCTAAAAAAATGAACGGGGTACTGCTTGAACTTATTGATTATAAATGGAATGAATTAAAAAAATAGTATCTTAGTTGTTTTTCCTTTGGAGTTTGTTTTCAAGCCAAAGCCCACCTGTGTTTCATCAAACAGAGCATTATCATCTATCAAATTTGGAATGATTTGGAGGCGGTTTGACCTTAAAGGTACAAAAAAATCAGCCGCCGGCAAGAAAGGTAATGATCTGGATTTCATCGCCATCCTCCACTTGTTTTTCCAGTTCTCCGGGATATGCACTCTTTTTATTCAGGTAGATTTCAATATAATGGAGCAATTCCCCCTTTTTATCGAATATTTCATTTTTCATCCCTGGATACAAGGCGACAAAATTGTTTAATGCTTCACCAACAAAGGTGCCCTCAACTTCTATTGTTTTTTGGCCATTGGTGTGCTGGCGATGGGTAATATGTATATGTATTTTTACGGTCATTTTAATTAATCCTTGCTAATAACTTTATACTACAAATTTTTTTATTCTCCTTGTTAATAGAACATTCTGGCCATGAACACAATGATTTTTTGGCTTTAATATAGCTATATTGTGATCCAATCTTGACAATAAATTGACCTTGAATTAATGTTAGCAGAACGTTGAATGATAACTAATGTGTTAAAATTATTTAAAAAGGAACTGACCCTATGAAAGATGAAAATTTTGATCCCTCAAGTTTGGAGAAAATTTTGAAAGCAAGATTAGTTGTTGACATGTTAACTAGAATTGTAGTTCACTATAGTTTTTGGTTTACCGAAGTCAGGCACCAGATGGGCATGGACAAGGCCTTGGAAGTTCTTGAAAAGGCGACGAAACAAAGCGTTTCGATTGGATTGAAAAAATTTTCAAAGGTTTTGGATTTTGAGCTTGAAGATGGTTTGCCTAAAGCATTGCTGGAAATGGGGGAAGAAGAGATTGAAGCCCTTATGGGTGCGGTGGCAAAAAACTGGCTGATGAATGATGGCGTATGGTTTCAGGCGGTTGAGTTTGATAATGGGATGAATGATGCCAAGCGGTGTAATGATTCCTGCTGGGCTCAGTTTTCTCCTTATGAAGCGTTTGCGATTAAAAAGTTTTTAAATTTGGATGATCGGTGCGGACTGGAAGGACTAAAAAAAGCGTTAAATTTCAGGATGTATGCATTTATTAATGAGCAATCTGTTGTTGACGAAGGCCCAAAAAGTTTTGTATTCCAAATGAATGATTGCAGGGTTCAGTCTGCAAGAAAAAGAAAAAAACTGGATGATTATCCTTGTAAATCAGCAGGTTTGGTTGAATATGAATATTTTGCAAGGTCTATTGATAAAAGGATAGAAGCCGAATGTATCGGATGTCCGCCGGACGAACATCCGGAAGAGTGGTTTTGTGCATGGCGTTTTAGTATGAGAAATCAAAGTAATGGATAAATAATTAAGGAAGGGTTTATATTATGGGAGTCACATCTGACAAGATCCAGGAGCTGAAGCAAAAAGAACAGCAGATAATGGGAATGGGTGGAGAAAAAGCGCTTGAAAAACGACGGGAAAAAGGGGTGCTCAATGCCAGACAAAGGCTTGATATCCTGTTTGATGAGGGAACCTTCAGGGAATTGGATATGTTTGTCACTCATAGATGTACCAATTTTGGGATGGAAAATATAGAAATCCCGGCGGATGGCGTGGTAACAGGGCATGGCAAAGTGGATGGCAGAATTGTATTTGCCTATGCCCAGGATTTTACTGCAAGGGCAGGGTCGCTGGGAGAAATGCAAGCCAAAAAGATCTGTAAGGTCATGGATATGGCTTTAAAGGCAGGTGCTCCTATCATCGGTATGAACGATTCAGGCGGCGCAAGAATCCAGGAAGGAATTGATGCCCTGTCCGGATATGGTGAAATTTTCTTTAGAAATTCAGCCGCTTCCGGGGTCATCCCTCAGATTTCAGCCATTATGGGACCCACGGCCGGTGGTGCGGTCTATTCGCCTGCCATGACAGATTTTATTTTTATGGTTAAAGAATCCAGCTACATGTTTATTACAGGGCCCAACGTCATTAAGGCTGTAACCGGAGAAGAGATTACCTTTGAAGACCTTGGCGGTGCCATGACCCATAACGAGAAATCAGGCGTGGCACAATTTGCCTGTGACTCTGATGAAGATGCCATCATGCAGATAAGAAAACTCTTATCCTATCTGCCGTCCAATAACATGGAGGATCCGCCTTATATGCCTCCTACAGATGATCCCAACCGTATGGATGAATCCTTAGATTCAATCATACCGGACAATCCCAACAGGGGTTATGATATCAAAGATGTTATTGTATCCATTGTGGATGATGGCCAGTATTTTGAACCCCATCAGTATTATGCTAAAAATATTATGATCTGTTTTGCAAGGCTCAACGGACGTTCCATCGGTATTATTGCCAACCAGCCCAATTATCTGGCAGGATGCCTCGATATAGATGCCTCTGATAAAGCCACCCGGTTTATTAGATTCTGCGATGCATTCAATATTCCCATGCTGACCATTGCCGATGTTCCGGGTTATCTGCCGGGAAGTAATCAGGAGTGGGGAGGGATTATCCGGCATGGGGCAAAACTTTTATGGTGTTATTCGGAAGCAACTGTCCCTAAACTCCTGCTGGTTACAAGAAAAGATTATGGCGGTTCCTATCTTGCCATGTGTTCAAAACATCTGGGAGCGGATATGGCCTTTGCATGGCCGAGTGCTCAGATTGCCGTCATGGGTGCTGACGGTGCAGCAAACATTATCCATGCAAAAGAGATCAAAGCGGCTGATGATCCGGTTGCAAAGCGTAAAGAATTAATTGATGAATATAATGATAAATTTTCCAACCCGTATTGCGCTGCTGCAAGGGGGTATGTGGATGCGGTGATTCAACCTTCTGAAACCCGGCCCCGTCTCATTGATGCCCTTGATGCCATGGCAACAAAAAGAGAATTAAGACCGGCTAAAAAACATGGGAATATACCCGTATAGGACAAAGGGATGAAAATGGATAAAAAGAAACTATCTACGGCCATGGCTGCCGTATTTGCCTACATTAAAACTTCAGAAGAAGCGGCTTGTATTCCTGAAGTTTCAGGACCGGTTCAGGAATTTTCAGTACAACCGGGGCAGGTCATGCAAGAAAATAATATCTGGGGGATATCGGGACGGCAGGCCCATATGCAGGCCAATTCAATGATGCAGCTGAGAATGTTTAAATAATCAGCTTTTATAACAAGAAAAAAATAAATTATTCAGGAGAAAATAAATGAGTGAGCACACCCAAGTTAAAATGGCTGAGATGAAGTATGATAAAGACAGACCAAAGGCTAAGCATCAGTTGAAGATTGAGGATGTATCTCTGCGTGACGGTCACCAGTCTCTTTTTGCCACAAGGGGAAGAACAGAAGACATGATCCCGGTTGCAGAAAGAATGGATGAGATCGGTTTCTGGGCCGTGGAAGTCTGGGGCGGTGCCACCTTTGATACCATGCATCGTTTTTTGGGGGAAGATCCCTGGGAAAGGCTTCGGACCCTGAAAAGATATTTTAAAAAGACCCCGTTTTCAATGCTCCTGAGAGGCCAGAATCTTGTGGGGTATAGAAACTATGCAGATGATGTGGCAAAGCTATTTGTGAAAAGACCGTTGATAACGGGATGGAGATCTTCAGAACCTTTGACGCCTTAAATGATTTTAGAAATTTCGAAACTGTCGTCCCGGTGATCAAGGAATGCGGTGCTCATTTTCAGGGCTGTATCTGCTATTCACTGACCGAGCCTAGAATAGGCGGAGATGTGTACAACCTTGATTATTATATCAAAAAAGCAAAAGCACTTGAAGACATGGGTGCAGACAGTATCTGTATCAAGGATATGGCAGGGCTTATCGCCCCCTATGACGCTTATAAACTTGTCAAAGCCTTAAAAGATAATGTCAAACCATTGATTCATCTTCACAGTCATTTTACTTCCGGCATGTCGCCCATGACCCATTTCAAGGCTATTGAGGCAGGGGTAGATATCATTGATACCTGTATGACTCCTTATGCTTACAGGACATCCCATGCCGCTTTGGAACCCTTTGTCATGTCACTTCTCGGCACCAATAGAGATACAGGTTTTGATATAAATGCTCTGGCAGAAATTAATGAAATTCTGGAAAAGGAAATAATGCCTAAGTACAAGCATCTCCTGGATGATACCAAAGTCTCTGTTATTGATATTAATGTTCTGCTTCACCAGACACCCGGCGGCATGCTGTCCAATCTTGTGAATCAGTTAAGGGAAATGGATGCCTTGGATAAACTTGACGAAGTCTACAAACAGCTTCCAAAGGTCAGAAAAGAACTGGGCCAGGTTCCTTTGGTAACTCCTACCAGCCAGATTGTCGGCATTCAGACCGTCAACAACGTTCTGTTTGATACACCCGAGGAACGATATAAAATGGTGACCGCCCAGGTAAAGGATCTTTGTTACGGGCTCTATGGTAAAACAAGCGTACCCATTGATTCGGAAGTGCAGAAAAAAGCACTCAAAGGATATGAAAGAGGAGAAGACCCCATCTCCTGCCGACCTGCAGAAGTGCTTGAGCCTGAACTTGAAAAAGCGAAAAAAGAGATTGGTGATCTGGCAGTGGATGATGAAGATCTTATTATCTACGCTCTTTTTCCTGTTACAGGTAAAAAATATCTTATGCAAAAATATGGTAAAGAGAAGGTACCTGAAACCATAAAAGCCATTACACTTGAAGATGTTGAAAAACAAGATGAAATAATAGAGAAAGCCAAGAAAGGCGAACTGATTGAAAAAGCCAAATTGGAAAGCGCCCCTGAAAAGAGTGAACATGCCCGTATCTTTAATGTTTTTGTAGAGGGTGAATATTTCGAAGTGGGTGTCGATGAAGTGGGGGGGACTCCTGTTATTACTTACGCTACCGCTGCTGCACCTGCCCATCCGGTGCCTGTTGCACCGGCAGCGCCTATAGCACCTGTGGCTCCGGCAGCACCTGCACCAAAACCTGAACCTGTAGCCAAAGCA
>NZ_JAUWQB010000154.1 GCF_030611305.1 Desulfobacula sp.
AAAAATCGACTCATTCGTTACTCCTTGATCATTAAGTTGTGGGGACAACTCGATCATAGAGTAACATGAGTCGTACAGATGGCAAAGCCTCTGCACTCTGACCTGGCCCTGAGGGCCAGGGTTTTCACATTAGACTAAAAAAGCTGCTCTGCGGGCATGGGGGCATAATACCTACTATGGCGGCGGATCAGACTGTCTGAATATTCTGGATCATAAGAACGGTAAAAGAAGGAATCCGGTTTTACAGGATGTCGTTAATGCGGCCCGTGTAATGGACGCATTACCCGAGATTGATTTTGTCATGTCTCTCATCCTTCCCAGGGATGTCCATCAGAGTATTTATGACCGGTATCAGATGGAGGCGATGCTCAACAATACCACCAAACCCATTGTTTTCGTGTCTCCGGATTTTCAGGGATGCAAAGCAGCAGTAGAAATGTGCGAAGCTGTGGCCGGTGGTGTGGAAGAATTTAAAAAACACCCCTTTGCCACCTGTTATATCAATGTAACCTCCGGGATGATTATCAATGAAGAGGCGCTTCAAAAATTAATCTATCTTGCAAATAAAGGCCTGCCCCAGCTCTGGATTCCCCTGAACGCCGGCGGGGTGAATTCTCCTGCCACTACGGCAGGGTGCATGGCTTCCATGAATGCCGGCATCATGCTTGGTGTGGTCTTGTCCCAGCTTGTAAAAGAGGGGGCACCCATTGCTGTCCCGGGCTGGAATGGCGGGCCCTATAATCTCCAGACCATGGTGGGCAACTATGTGCTGGCGGATGAACAGGGGGTAGCCACATCCATGGGACGGTATTATAATCTTCCGGTATTCGGCCTTGGTGGATCCACCGACTCCAAGGTGCTGGACCAGCAGTGCGGAATAGAGATGACTATCAGCCTTACGACCGCTCTTCTCCACGGTGCAAATATTGTTCATGATGTAGGGTTTATGGATGCAGGGCTTCAGGGATCGTTGCAACTTTTGGTGATGGCCAATGAGACCATTGGATTCTTGCGGGCTGCCACAAAAGGGGTTAAAGTGGATGATGAAACCCTGGCTCTGGATGTGATAGAAGAACAGGGTCCCACCGGGAGCTATCTTTCGCATCCCCATACCCTGAAACATTATAAGGAACCTTTTTATTCCAAGCTCTTTGACAAGGGATCTTATTCCATGTGGGAAAAAAAGGGGAAATTGACCATGGAGCAAAAGGCTGCCAAAGTCGTGGATGATATTATAGAAAATCATATAGTTGATTCTTTGCCCGATGATGTTCAAACCAAGATAAAGACAATTGTAAAACAGGAGCAGGACTGGATTGACAGCAAATAACAGCAAAGATTTTTTTTATAAGGACGGTATATTATGGCAGATGACAGGCATTTTTTTTTAAGAGACCACTGGGAGTATGATCCTTCTGCACCCAGATATATAAGAGATGATGCAGGCAGGGGAATTGATACAAAATCTTTGCATTCGGGATTCCACCCGTACCAGAACCAGGATGATTTCAGGTCGTTTACACCGCCCCTGGTTCAGTCGGTCACTTACCCCTATGAAACCTTTGATAAAATTCCCTGCCCGGTTTACGGAAGAACCCGGACTCCGACCAATACGGTTCTGGAGGAACGTCTGGCATCACTGGAAGGTGCAGAATCGTGTATCACAGCAGGCTCAGGTTCCCAGGCGCTTTTTGAATTGATTTTCACCATGGCACGCCCGGGTGATAATGTAGTCACCTCCCTCAATATTTTTGGTGAAGGCTATAAACAGGCCACTGATATTTTCCCCAAACGGTGCAATATTGATTTCAGATTTGTCCAGGATCCTGAAGACCCGGATTCATGGGCAGAGCAAATGGATGAGAAGACAAAGCTTGTCTGTATTGAGACTCGACTATAACATTGACAGGAGGGCTGGGGATTTCGGATGAGAAGACAAAGCTTGTCTGGATTGAGACCCCCAGTAATCCCTGCCTGTTTATTACCGATATCAAGGCAGTATCTGATGCAGCTCACGCCAAAGGGGTTCCGGTTCTTGTGGATAATACCACTGCTACGGCAGCACTCCAGCGGCCCATGGATTTTGGGGCCGATTTTGTGCTGCTTTCAATCTCAAAATTTCTGGCTGGAAACGGGACTACGCTTGGCGGAGCTGTTGTAGGGCCAGAGGGGCTCATTGAAGATATCCGGTGGAATACAACCGAGTTTGTGGGGGCCATCATGCCGCCCATGGAGGCATGGATGACACTTCAGTATCTGGAAACTCTGCCCATGAGGATGAAAAAACACAGTACAAATACAATGGCTGTGGCCCAATACCTGACTGATCACCCCAATGTTGTTCATGTCAATTATTCAGGGCTTGCCGATCATCCCCAGCACACACTTGCCTGCCGTCAGATGAGCGGGCATGGCGGGTTGATGTCCTTTGTGGTTAAGGGCGGCGTTGAAGGGGCGGCCAGGGTCATGAACAGCCTGAAACTGATTGTTCATGCCGTTACGTTTGGTACCAGCAGGACCATCTGCATGCATCCGCCCACCATCACCCATGAACATATGACCCGGCAAGAGCGGATGCAAGCCGGTATTGATGACGGATTGATCCGTTTGTCTGTCGGGCTTGAAAATCCCGAAGACCTGATGGACGATCTTGATCAGGCACTTGTGCGTTTGTAAGAATACCCATGATATTCAGGACGTTCAGAGAAAATTATTGATACTAGAATATAGCTATTTATCAATCTCCGAGCGCGGATCAATTTGCATGGCCATTTGTGTGGTATGCTTCATGATCATAAAATCCACCTGGTCTTCAACAGGAATGATTTGAGCAATTTCCCTCTGCCTTAAATAAAAAGAGAGGGCTGCAGAAATGGCACCGATGCCTGAAAAATAAATATAGAATCCATATGGGCTATCCAGCAATTCAATGATCGCTGATGAAGCAATAGGGCCGATCACAGCACCAATACCAAAAAAAAGCAAAAGAGCGGAGCTGACATTGACCACATCCCCAGGCTCAAACATGTCATGGGCTCTTGCCACAGCAGAGGGATAAATGGTGAACATAAGCCCACCGAACATAGCGGTTGCTGCCATAAAAATTCCAAAAGAGCTTTGAGCAGCTATAATCATCAGAACACTTATCACTGCAAACAGGCCACTTGAAATAGGAATCACTATTGATCTGTCAAACCGATCTGAAAACAAACCCAGAGGCCACTGGAACAAAAGTCCTCCCAACACTGTAATAGTCATGAAATAAGATAACTGGGACACACTCAAATTTATTTGATGACAAAACACCGGTCCCATGGTGTAAAAAGAGCTGTTCATCAAACCGGCGGTAAAACATCCGAGTATTCCCAGTGGCGCTTTTTTAAGAATCTTCTTAAGTTTGACCGGCTCAACCTTCGGTATTTCAGGGTGAATGGACCGGGTTAATGCAATGGGAATAATACAAGATACCAGTAAAAAACCGATAATAAAAAACAGGGTTTGATCCTTTATCTCACCAAGGTTGAGTAGCTGCTGCCCAACACTGCTCCCCAGATAGCACATCACCATGTATATGGAAAAAACCCTTCCCCTTGTCTCGGATTGAGTACATTCATTGAGCCAGCTTTCTATGGTCATGAACAGCCCTATGGTGGCAATGCCACAAAAAAACCTGAAAACTCCCCATGCCAAAGCCGAAATATAAAAGCCATGAAGCATGACCATGGCGGTAGCAAGAGCGGCAAAAGCGGTAAAGGCCCTAATGTGCCCGACACTTCTTATCATACGTCTACAGTAAAAGGTTCCTATAATAGAACCGATAAAATAAGAGGTTAAGATCATACCTGTTACTTGGGTTGAAAATTCCTCAACGGTTAATCTTAAACTCAGAAAGGTTGCCAGCAACCCCAAACTCATCGCCAACAGCAGCGTTGCAGTGTACAATGCAATAAATGATTTTAATATGGATGTCATATTATATTTTCCAATGATTGTTTTGTCTAACGGTATCGGGTCTTTGCCAATTCAATGATTGTATGGATTTTTTGCACTACCTTGTCATCCATGGGATCTGGAATATGGGTTTCAATGATTAATTTAATTTTTTCTTTTGCCCGCTCCCCCATTGAGCTGCTGCCGTTTTTTTGCCATATATTTCGGGTTTTCCTGTCAGTCAGGTCAGGCTGCCAGTTCTTTTTAAAATTCATCAGGGTATGGGGATCAGTTAAA
>NZ_JAUWQB010000008.1 GCF_030611305.1 Desulfobacula sp.
AAAAACAATACGAAGATGGTTATAATTAGCTTTGAAAAAAAATTCATAGCAGATAGTACCATATAAAATAAGGATACAAAAGGCATCAGTTAAAGGCAATCAAGAATAATTATCCTAATTGGAATTGTAAGGAGAGGTTCAAAATATCAACAATACAATGTCTAATCTTGATTTTGTTTTGTGACCTCCGGCAAGTCGAAAAGGAAAGCTTAAAAAAACCGGACTACTGGTTATAATCAAGGCTTTTCAGGATTCAAAAAGTACCCAGGACTATTCCCTGAATGGTTTGTCTTTTCTATAATTTTTAAAGCATAATATGTGGATGTTAAAATTTATTACGAAAAATCTGAATCATCCTTCTGTTCAGGATGTTTCAAACAGGTCTGTACTCAAATATCTTTCCCCTGTATCCGGGATAATAAATACAATGGTTTTGCCTTTATTCTCCGGCCTGGATGCAATGGTTTTAGCCGCATGAAAGGCAGCACCCGATGAAATACCACAAAGAATGCCTTCCTGCTGGGCAAGATCCCTTGCACCTTGAAGGGCCTCTTCATTTTCAACGGTTATGATTTCATCGAGGATATTCACATTCAGGTTTTTGGGGATAAAACCGGCACCAATGCCCTGAATTTTGTGGGGGCCGGGGGTTCCGCCGGAAATGACAGGTGAATCGGCAGGTTCTACAGCCACGGATTTGATATCAGGATTTTTCTCTTTTAAAACTTCTGAAACCCCTGTAATAGTTCCGCCGGTGCCCACTCCTGCGATAAAGATATCAATCTTTTCATTTGTATCATTCCAGATTTCCAATGCAGTGGTTTTCCGATGGATTTCAGGGTTGGCTGGATTGGAAAACTGGTCGGGCATAAAGGAATTGGGTGTTTCTTTAACAATTTTTTTTGCCTTTTCAATGGCACCTTTCATCCCCTTTGACCCTTCGGTCAGAACGAGGGTGGCACCCAGGTGTTTTAACAACTGCCGCCGTTCAAGGCTCATGGTTTCCGGCATGGTTAAAATCAGCTTCAATCCTTTGACCCGGGCTACAAATGCAAGGGCAATGCCGGTATTGCCACTGGTCGGTTCAACAATGGTGGATTCCAAATTGATTTTTCCTGTTTCAAGGGCATCCTCAATCATGGCAAGACCGATTCGATCTTTTACACTTGAGGCCGGGTTAAAAAATTCAGGTTTTCCATATAGCTTTGCCCCTGTTTCCCTGCTGGCGGTTTTTAGATAGACCAAAGGGGTGTTGCCGCAGGCTTTTGTTATATCAGACTTGGTATTCATGGTTTTGTTCTTCCTGGGTTTTCTGATATTTGTAAATAAGGTGCGGAGACTCAATAAACACTTTGGTGTCCGCCGGAATAGAACTGGTCAGCCAGACATTACCTCCCACAACGGACCGGGCACCAATGGTCGTTTCTCCTCCCAGGATGGTAGCTCCGGAATAAATGATGACATCGTCCTCAATGGTTGGATGGCGTTTGGCCCCCCGAAGTTTTTCTCCTGCGTCCGGGGGCAGAGACAGAGCACCAATGGTAACATTCTGATAAATTCTGACATTATTGCCGATGATACTGGTTTCACCCACAACAACACCTGTTCCGTGATCAATGACAAATTTTTCTCCTATTTTTGCACCCGGATGAATGTCGATCCCGGTCAGGCTGTGGGCATGTTCTGTCATAATCCTTGGCAGTTGGGGAACCCCCAGATTGGAAAGAATATGGGAGATTCTGTAAACCGTGATGGCATATAATCCGGGATAGGAAAAAATGACCTCATCATGACTTTTCGCAGCCGGATCACCATCGTAGGCCCCTTTTATATCTTCAGCCAGGGATATGCGAAGGTTGGGAATTTCCTGAATCACTTTTAAAGCAACGTCATTGCCGCTGTTCTTACATTCGGAGCATGTCTGACCGTACCGCAGGCAGTCATGCCTCAGTACATGAATGATCTGCTCTGACAGAATATCATAAAGCTGTGATATACCCTGGCCCAAATTGTAGACTATATTTGCCCCGTCGATTTTTTCACTTGAAAAATAGCCAGGGAAAAGAATTTCTCTGAATTTATCAATCATTTCTTTTACAGAAGTTGAAAAATGAATCGGTTCATCCCCGATATGAGCAAAACACCTGTCATCTTCCATGGACGCAAGAATAGTGTTAATAGCCTTTGGCAGTTCTTTGCGATACTCGGAAGCATTCTGTCTTCCGGTCTGGCATATATTATTAATAATAAAATCATCCATTGCTTTTAATTTCCTTGTTCAATTTCGAAAAATTTTTTAAACACCCTACAGGTTTCACACACTTTCATTTTGTCTTTCCATGAATCGTGGGCTTCACCACTGCATTTGGTTCCGTTGATAAACCAGCACAGATCACCGGCTTTAAATTCCCAGGCCGGGCATTTTTTAAGCCTTTTATCCGGACATTTCCGGATGTCCCAGCATTTATCCGAAGGTTTGCCATTGTCCAGAAGTACCCGGGAAAGCAGGAAAAGCAATTGCCGTTCAACATGATGGGGGATTTTGCGCCATTCCTGTTCATAGCTGTGAATTGCTTTGATAGAAATTCCAAGAAGCTGTGCCAGTTCTTTTTGTGTTTTATTCAGTTTTGCTCGGATGTCTTTGAATTTATTGCTTTTCATTATTACACTTTTTAAGTTAAAGGATTATTCATCGTCTTGACTTATTTTTATAAATATATACCACAGAGTGGGAGCTGTCAATGGAAAATCCGTACATCCCAAGGATAGACGGGTACAAAAATAATTGAGATGCGGTTGCTTGACGACATCTTTTTTTGCATTACTTTATGTAATAAATTATAAAAAATAATGAAAGGTGTTTTATGGAACTCGATAAATTAACGCTTAAATCGCAGAAGCTCTTGCAAACAGCCCATGATATGGCCCAAAAATATGGCAACCAGGCCATTGAACCGGTCCATTTTTTAAAGGCCATGATAGAGGATGACCAGGGAGTTGTTCTGTCCATATTTAAAAAAATTGGTGTTCAGGTTGATGTCTTGAAAAAAGATATTCAGACGGGTGTTGAAAAACTCGTCAAGGTATCTGGTGCCGCCAGTATTTATCTCTCGCGGGACAGTAAAAAGGTGTTGGATCATTCGTTTTCGGAAGCTGGGAAAATGAAGGATCAGTACGTGAGCCTTGAGCATATTATTTTGTCCCTTGCCACAATGAAAGGAGGGGCCTTTAATATACTGAAACAAAAGGGTATCACCCGGGAAGCAATTCTGACCGTGTTAAAGGATATCCGGGGAAACCAGAGCGTGACAGACCAGAATCCAGAAGAAAAATACCAGGCCCTTGAAAAATTCGGACGTGATTTAACGATGCTTGCCCGGGAAGGCAAGCTTGATCCGGTTATCGGCAGGGATGAAGAAATCCGGCGGATTGTACAGGTTCTGTCAAGAAGACGGAAAAACAATCCGGTACTCATAGGTGAACCCGGTGTTGGGAAAACTGCTATTGTAGAAGGCCTGGCTCAGAGAATTGTTGAAGGAGACGTATCAGATACCTTGAAAAACAGGCAGGTGATAGCCCTTGATATGGGGGCGTTGCTTGCCGGGGCCAAGTTCCGGGGTGAGTTTGAAGAACGGCTCAAGGCTGTATTAAAAGAGGTGGAAGCAGCCCAGGGTGAAGTAGTTCTTTTTATTGATGAGTTGCATACCGTGGTCGGTGCCGGGGCAGCAGAGGGGTCTGTGGATGCCTCTAACATGCTCAAGCCTGCCTTAGCCCGTGGAACCCTTAGATGTGTTGGTGCTACCACATTGAATGAATATCGAAAATATATTGAAAAGGATGCTGCCCTTGAAAGGCGGTTTCAGCCGGTTTTTGCAAAAGAACCCACTGTGGAAGATACCGTCTCTATTTTAAGGGGATTGAAAGAAAAATATGCGGTCCACCATGGGATACGGATAAAGGACTCTGCCCTTGTGGCCGCCGCCACTCTGTCCAACCGGTATATTGCAGACCGGTTTTTACCGGACAAGGCAGTGGATCTGATTGACGAATGCGCTTCCCGGCTGAGGATAGAGATTGACTCCATGCCGAGAGCCATTGATGAGATTTTAAGAAAAATTACCCAGGCCCAGATCGAACAACAGGCTCTGCTCAAGGAAAAAGACAAGGCTTCCAAAGAGCGGCTTGAAAAACTTGAAATGGAGATTACGGCCATGAAGGAGGAGGTTGGACCCTTAAAACTTCATTGGGACAGTGAAAAACAGTTTATCCAGGCGATCAGCGGTATCAGGGAAGATATTGACCGATTCCAGACCCAGGCTCATGTGGCAGAACGCAATGGAGATCTCGAGACGGTGGCCCAGATCAGATACGGCACCATCGAACAATTGAAAAAGAATCTTGAAGTCAAAAAACAGGCTTTAAATGATCTTCAGCAGGACAAAAGAATGCTTAAAGAGGATGTGGAAGCATCTGATGTGGCAGAGGTTGTTTCAGCCTGGACAGGGATTCCGGTGTCAAAAATGCTCAAGGGTGAGCAGGAAAAACTGGTCCGGATGGAAGATGTAATTAAAAAAAGAGTTATAGGCCAGCAAAAGGCAATTGATGCTGTATCCAATGCGGTAAGACGTGCCAGATCAGGACTTGCGCCGGAAGACCGTCCCATTGGCACCTTTATTTTCATGGGGCCGACAGGAGTTGGAAAGATCGAACTTGCTAAATCCCTTGCCCAATTTATTTTTGACAGTGATGAGAATATGGTCCGGGTGGACATGTCAGAATATATGGAAAGACATTCTGTGGCCCGGCTCATTGGCGCACCTCCGGGATATGTGGGGTATGATGAGGGAGGGTTTTTGACAGAGGCCGTCAGAAGACGTCCTTACTCGGTGATTCTGTTTGATGAGATTGAAAAAGCTCATCAGGATGTATTCAATGTTCTTCTACAGGTCCTGGATGACGGAAGAATGACAGACGGGCATGGCAGGACCGTGGATTTTAGAAACACCATTATCATCATGACATCCAATGTGGGCTCCCGGTTTTTGCAGGAGGCAGGGATAAACAACAGGATTGAGGATGCCGATATTCAGCAGGGCATTGCCCATGCATTAAAAGAAGCTTTCAGACCTGAATTTTTAAACAGGATTGATGAAATCATTACTTTTCATGCTTTAACAATGGAAAATATAAAACAGATTGCCGCCATCCAGATCGAAAAACTCAATCAACGCCTGAAATACCGCAACCTGAAGATCCATCTGGACGACTATGCAATGGAGCACCTGGCACAAAAGGGATATGATCCTGTCTTTGGCGCACGCCCTTTAAAACGGGTTATTCAGCAGGAGATCGAAAACCCCCTGGCTATGGTTATTCTTAAAGGGGAATTTAATCCGAATGAGATTATCGAGTTCAGTTTTGATGAAAATGATAAAATTCTGAAACTTCACAATTAAAACTGATCCGCATAGCTTTTCATTTCTTTATTCCGGGCAATAAACCTGTAAAGCGTTGCTCTTCCCACACCCAATACTCTTGCGGCTTTGGATTTGTTTCCGCCGGTTTGTTTGATGGCAGCCTTAACCGAATCAATGTCAAGTTTGCCCTTGGCAGGAATGATATCCTGTGGGTCAGGCCTGTCTGAGAACCGAAAGCTAACATCTTTGTCACGGATGATTTCCATGGGCAGATCTGATGGCAGTATCTGGCTTCCCCTTGAGCGTACCACGGAAAACTGGATTACGTTTTTTAATTCCCTGACATTTCCAGGCCAATGGTAATCGAGCATGATGTCAAGAGCCTCATCAGCAAGTTGCGGAACTGCATTTGGGCTTTCCTGTTCAGCTTGTTTTAAAAAAAGGGCGGCCAAAAGCGGGATATCACTTTTGCGCTGTCTTAAAGGGGGCAGATGGATGGGGATGACATTGAGCCTGTAAAAAAGGTCTTCTCTGAATCTGCCGGCCGTGACTTCATCTCTAAGATTTTTATTGGATGCACTGATGATCCTGACATCCACACAGACTCTTTTTTCACCGCCGACTTTTTCAAAAGCGCCTTCCTGTAAAAATCTTAAAAGCTTTACCTGGGTTTTTAAGGGCAGTTCAGCCACTTCATCCAGAAATAGTGTTCCCTTATGGGCCAGCTCAAATCTTCCTTTCCTCTCTTTGACGGCGCCTGAAAAGGCCCCTTTGACATGCCCGAATAATTCACTTTCCACAATCCCTTCAGGAATGGCTCCGCAATTTACAGGAACAAAGGCACCGGACCCATATGAGCTGATATCATGAATGGCACAGGCTACCCGCTCTTTCCCCGTGCCGGTGTCACCGGATACATGGACCGGGTAATTGTACAGGGCAACATCCCTGATCTGCCTGAAAATATCCTGCATGGATTTGTGCTTGCCGATGATGCCAGCAAAGTTTGAAAGATTTTCAGCTTTTAAAGAAAGGTTAAAGGATTCGGTCACATCCCTGAAAGATGCAAGCACTCCCTTAAATACATTATCATGACTGATGATGGCAGAGACAGTCATTTCAAGCTGACGGGCAGAACCGTCTTTTGTAACAATGCTCAACGGATATTCTTTTGCTCCAAAAGGAAAATCCGGTGTGCCATCGCAAAAAGAACATTTCCCCCCGCAAAAAGGTGCCTGGAAAACCGTATGGCAATCTTTTCCAATAACTTCTTCTTTTAGATATCCGGTAATTTTTTCTGCTTCTTTATTAAAAACTGTAATAATTCTTTCAGGGGTATGTGCAATTATTCCAAGTTTCAGGTTGTTGAGAACAAGATTAAGATTGTCCTGGTCAAGTATGGATTGGCTCAAATTGGTCATTGTGTCATTTTCCAAATGTAAAAAAATAATTATTTGTTATGGTTATAGACCAGGTAAATGACACATTTGTGTATCAGGTGCAATGTTTTTTTGGGGAAGGACGCAAAATATTATCAAATTTTAATAAAAGAGCGTAAATGGGGGGAGTGAGATTTGAGAGGAGATAGGAAAGCCAAACCCGAAGATTTTGAAAATCTTCGGGTTAAAAATTTATTCCCAGGTGATACAGTCTTTGGGACAATTTTTTATGGCTTCGTGGATATCTCCATCTGAGTAGTCGTCAAGGGGAAGTACTTCAACAAAGCCTGCATCATTGATGGCAAAAGCATGGGGAGCCAGTTCAACACAGATTTCACATAGAATACAGCTACTCAACTCAACAACAGGTGTTTTCATAGACAACAACATTTCCATGATTTAAAAAAATTGATTTATTTAAAAAATCGGTTTAACAGTCCTTGAAATGCTTTTCCGTGGCGGGCCTCATCCTTGCACATTTCATGCACGGTATCATGGATGGCATCATAGCCCAGCTCTTTTGCTTTTACCGCAATTTCTTTTTTTCCGGCACAGGCACCATATTCGGCAAGAACCCTGGCGGTCAGGTTTGCCTTTGTATCGGCTTCAAGCACTTCACCTAAAAGCTCTGCAAATTTTGATGCGTGGTCAGCTTCTTCAAATGCGATTCTTTTATAAGTTTCTGCAACTTCGGGGAATCCTTCACGGTCTGCCTGGCGGCTCATGGCAAGGTACATGCCCACTTCCGTGCATTCTCCCATAAAATTGTTCCTTAATCCCTGAAGGATTTCGGCATCAACATCTTTTGCCACACCGATTGAATGGCCATCAGCCCAGACCAGTTCTCCTTCCTGTATGGAAAATTTTTCTTTTGCTGCATTGCATTGGGGGCATTTTTCAGGGGCCTGGTCACCATTATAGGAATAACCGCATACTGAACAAACATAAGTCTTCATTAAATCGTCTCCTTTTTTATTGAATTGTCCCACCAGCCTTTTTGGACATGCGCATGCTTTTCTTTTTGTGCAAGATCGAGAAGCCGGTATCCGGAATCCAGAAGAATTCCATAAAGGATACCGCATCCCGGGTCTTCCCGCTGCTCGTAACCCGTTTGCGCAAGTTTGATCATTTTATGCGCAAGGTCAATGGTTTGAGCAATATTTATGTCACATTTTTTTTTAAGCATAAATCCATCATCATTATTTGTTTCACACATATCCGGCTAACTTCGTTTTTAAGGTTTACTTCAATAAGCATGCCACAAAATAATTTATGCAAATATTTCCTGGTTTTCACAGGAAAGGGCCATGTCTGAAATGCGTATCGCAGTAAAATTCCAATTGTTAAATACATCAATGTAATGATTATCTGTCATAATGTTTTCAGGCACAAGGCTGCAATCAAAACATCTGGCATTCATCAGGGCTCTTACGGCATATCCTCTTTTCACGGGATCAGAAGAATGTAAATATCCAAAAAGGAGCCCTTTCGTCTTTTCATTCAGATCGCGGGGATTTGATCCAAGGTATGTCCCGATCCCCCATAAGACACCCCTTTGAAGCGCTTTATGTTCGATATAATTGCCGTCCGGATCAAGGTATGAGAAAAGAATGGATTTAAATTCCAGGGCGAGTTCCGGGCTATGGTAGAGAATTTCTCCCATGGCCTCAGGTGATCCCCATCCAATCCCTCCGGATTCGTCATTCAGATTCCACATGATCCGCCGCAGAATAATCCTGGCTTTTTCCATATTCTTTTGCCCCACTCGTGATCCAAGGACTCCCATTGCTGCGATACTCCGGAATTTTATCAGTTCATCTTTATGATAAAAATGAGAAAAAAGATGCCCAACCAGCTGCTCATCAGGAATTTGCCTTAACATTTCCATGGCAGTTTCCCGATGGGGTTCCAGAAGAATTTTCCCCACCTTTTGTTTTGTTTTTCTTCCATAGGGTTTTTTCATGGGATACCTTCTTTTTTATTTAAAGTTTAACAACTTACTTAAAAACTTATTAAGAGTAAAAAGCATAAAGTATGCCAGATACTGGAATGCCGGTCGCCCCGAAGAAAAGGCAGTGCTGTAGAGCGCGATTGGCATGATTATGTCTCAAATTATGGGACATTTTTGTTTCGAGATACAATAAAACCTTCCTTTTTTTAATAAGGTGCTATACAAAAGACACTTGCTTATAATAAGAATTAGGATCAGGTCTAAATTATGGAAGAATATCTTAACCCCACATACTATATTGACAGTGATCATCCAAAAGTGGTTGAGTTTGCCAGGCAGAATAGTGAATCAGGTGTTAGTAAGACTGAAAAAGCGATTCAGCTTTATTATGCTGTCAGAGACAGCATCAGATACAACCCATACAGCATAGAGCCTTTAAAAGAATCCATGAAGGCAAGTTCAGTCCTGAATAAAGGATATGGATATTGCGTGGCCAAAGCGGTGCTACTGGCCGCCTGTGCCAGGAGTCAGCAAATTCCCGCAAGACTTGGATTTGCCGATGTTAAAAATCATCTGAACACTAAACGGTTAGAGGAATTGATGGGAACAGATGTTTTTGTTTATCATGGATACACAGAATTGTTTTTAAATAACAAATGGGTTAAGGCAACACCTGCGTTTAACCTTACGCTTTGTAATAATTTTAATGTAAGGCCTTTGGAGTTTGACGGGACAAAGGATTCCATATTTCATCCTTTTGATAAATCAGGGAACAAGCATATGGAATACGTTAAAGATCATGGAACATTTGCAGATCTGCCATGGGATAAAGCTCTTGCTGAAATGATAAAATGCTACCCTGTTTATTTTGAAGATCTCGAAAGGCGCTCCAAGGATTTTTCAACTGAAGCCCTAAAAGAGAATCAATAGTATTTTTGATGGCATTAGTCTCGTCTGAATGCCGCTGACACCTCTTTGGTCAGTCTTAATACCTTTTTGGCAGACTCAAGATCAAGAGAGCCTGTACCGCAACTGGGTGTAATAAAGGATTGTGATATGACAGTTTCTTTATCAATCTGGATTTTTTCCGACAATTCATCCATCTGGTCATGGAGCAGTTGAACAAGACCCTGGGTGGTTTGTGCCTCAATCACTTCTGCTTTGTGGGTTGGGACAATTCCCCAGGCAAGAATTTTTCCCTGCTTGAAATACGTTTTAATCATTTCAGGATAAAGGATAAATTTATCAAAAAAGGAAAATGTATCAAAGCTGATAATATCAATATTTGAGCCTAAAAGCATATCCCATTCTGTGTTGGCGCACACATGGACACCTGCCAGACCGTTTTCAGCATGGATTTCCTGAACGATTTCTTCAATGCTTTGAATGACATCCTCTTTGGTAATAGTAATATACGTGGAGGTTCCAAACCCGGCCAATGCCGGCTCATCAAGAAAAATTATGGGAATTGCTCCTCTTTTTGAAAACTCTTTGGCCTGCCACCTGGCATTCATGGCAAGTTTTTTTATAGCCGCATCTTTTAACTGGTCATTGTAAAAAATATCTTTATCATTTTCATCTTTTACCGCAGTCCCAAAAGTGATGGGACCTGTCACCTGACCTTTCAGGGCAGTAAATGGCGCGCCTCTTTTATCCACCTGTTTTAAAAATTCAAAAAAGCCTTTTCCTCTTGTGCCTGACAGGGCAAATCTTGAAGCCCCAACATCTGATCCAGATTCAGTTACGGATAGATATTCTTCAAAAAAGGCAATAAATTCTTCATTAAATTCAGGCTTTGATGTATCAATAAAGCTTTTTTCAATTTCCTCGGTAAATCCGGGGAGTCCGGGAAGAAACTGGTTGATCATGCCTTCTTCTTTATAAAGAGGCAGTTGTACCCAAAGCGGGATATCCGGTATATGAGCAAGAACAAGTTTTGTCGCTTCTTCATGGCTGTCCATGGGAAGGCTTCCGATTAACAGAGGCAGTCCGTTGGCCTTAAAATTTTTCATTTTTGTTTTCCATCCAAAGTTGTTTGCATCCCGGCATTAAATTACATGGGATGGATGATTATAGCATCTTTGAAAATGAATGAGAATAGCAAACGGATAGCAAACGGATTGCCTTAAAATCTAAAGCAACCCGTTTATGTAAGCGTATAATTTATATTTATCTATCTTGGGAACATGTTATCATCAATATCTACGGCAGCGCTGCTGGTGTTCATTAGTGCATTGAATCTGCCAAGTGTTACAGGAAGCTGAGTCTCCACGTAAAACTGTAAAGATTTGATTATTCCTTCATAAAAAGGTTTGTCTTTCTTTTTGGCTTTTTCAAGTTTTTGGACAGCAATGGTAGCTCTCCAGAGCAGCATCCATGCAATGGTAGCATCTCCTGTTGCATCCTGGAAAGGGTGGGCATTGGCAAATGCATGCAATACTTTTTCAGACATGGCGGTCTGACCCATGTGGATGGCAACTTCTGCGAGTTTATTTATAGCTTCTTCGACTTTGACAGCCTGTTTTTTAAGTCTGGGTAAGGCTTTGGCGGCAGCAATGGTTTTCTGTATTTCGCCAAACAGATCCATAATAGGCTTGCCCTTGTTTAAGCCCAGTTTTCTTCCAAGAAGATCCATGGCCTGGATACCGTTTGTACCTTCATAAATCAGTGTGATTCTGCAATCCCTGAGAAGCTGCGCCACGGGATATTCTTCAATAAAACCATATCCGCCGTAAACTTGCATGGCCTGACTGCAAATCTCAAAAGAGCGGTCGGTTACATATCCTTTGGCAATCGGGGTCAATACTTCAACAAATCCCTGGTATCTGTCTTTTTCTTCCTGAGTGGGTGCGTGGCGGGACATGTCAGAAGAATACATAACAAAATAAAGCAGGGATCGCATGCCTTCGACCATTACCTTCATCATCATTAACTGCCGTCTGACATCCGGGTGTTTCATGATGGAGACGGATTTGGCATCCGGATTCATGAATTCCAGCAGATCTTTGCCCTGTATTCTATTTTTTGCATAATCAAGGGCATACATATAAGCGGCTGTAGCACACGCAAATCCCTGGAATCCAACCAGACATCTTGCTTCGTTCATCATCAGGAACATGGCTTTCATGCCTTTGTTTTCTTCGCCAAGAAGGGTTCCGATACAATTATCCTTGGAGCCAAGGGAGAGAGAGCAGGTACTGTTTCCATGGATACCCATTTTATGTTCTATCCCTGTACAGATTACATCATTAAATTCACCCAGTGTCCCATCTTTGTTTACAAGATACTTGGGGACGAGAAAAAGAGAAATTCCTTTTGTGCCCTCAGGCGCACCTTCTATTCTTGCAAGAACCGGATGGATGATGTTTTCTGCCAAATCATGATCACCGCCTGAAATAAATATTTTTTCACCGGTAATTGAAAAAGTACCGTCATCATTTTTAACGGCTTTGGTTGTCAAAGCACCGACATCAGAGCCTGCGCCGGGTTCAGTCAGGAGCATGGTGCCGGTCCATTTTCCGGTAAACATATTTTTAAGATAGGTTTCTTTTTGTTCCTGGGTGCCGAATTTTTTTATCATGTGGCCAGCCCCCTGGGTTAATCCTGGATACATCATGAAGGGGTAATTTGCACCGTTGAAATACTCGACAACAGCAGAGGCAATTGTTCTTGGCATCCCCTGACCGCCCCATTCCGGATCTTCGGTTATGGCCAGCCACTCCCCTTCATTAAATATTTTATAGAGCCTTTTAAAAGAATCAGGGGTGGTTACTTTGCCATTTTCAAGTGTGCAGCCCTGCTCGTCCCCTTCCTTGTTGGTTGGAAGCATTTCTTTAACTGCAAAGTTTTTTGCTTCTGAAATGACAAGGTCGATGGTTTTTTTATTAAAATCAGTAAAATTTTTATTAAGTTGAGAAAGATTTTCAGCTTCAAGCTGTTCGTGGATTACAAATTCAATATCCCTGCGATCAGTAATTACTTGTGTCATTTTTATATACCTCCTGCTATTTTATATTGCAAAATTTAATTTGGTTATAAGTTTTTGTTTGTCCTATAATGAATTGATGCTCATTAAAATATCACAAATAATATTTCTTTCAGAATAAGTTTTACTGCCACGATTAATAATTATTTTGAACAACAAAAATAGAAAGTTATCAAAAATATTGTATGTCATAAGTTTAAACGCAGCCTACTATTATTTCGATCCCATAAAAATGAATGCTCATTCATTACATGAATTTTTTAATGTGTCAATGATTATTTTACAAAGTCAGAATAATTTTATATGCTTATAATATGAAAAAAATATTAATAAGTGCCTGCCTTGCAGGAGACCTTGTCAGATACGATGGTAAACGAGTGCCTTTAAAGGATGTCTTGTTGAGCCAATGGAGCCGGAAAGGGAGGTTGGTAAAGGTCTGCCCTGAAGTTTCAGGTGGATTGAAAATCCCGAGGCATCAGATCCAACTTGTGGAAGGGAATGGCCGTGATGTCTTAGAAGGAAAGGCAAGGGCGGTGGATATTGTGGGGAATGATGTGACGCTTCCATTTATCAAAGGAGCTGAATATGCGCTCAGTCTTGCAGAAAAATATGATATTAAGATTGCAATATTAAAGGAGAAAAGCCCTTCCTGCGGCGTGCATCGTATTTATGACGGTCATTTTGTTTCCAATCTTATCCCGGGTTTTGGCGTGACCGCTGCTATTTTGATGCAGGATGGAATCACTGTTTTTTCAGAAAATGAGCTGGATCAGATACCCCGAGATTATAGATAAGTCTACGCTATTTAGGGGGAATACCAATTCTGCTATTTCCGATAGATGGTTGGATAAAGTCCTTCGGGGAATACCAAGCTGGTTCAAACGAAAAGTTTTATGATCAAGCCCAAAAGGGTCGCGGCCCTTACCGTCACCGATCCTTTTCTTTTTTGACATTGGAATTTTGATAAGGACGTGGTAATTTCATATATTGCATGAAATAAATTTTTAAGGGATCAGACGTGTGTTAATTGGAATCCATTCCGGTCAATAAGAAACATGGAAAATATGGGGAAAAATAATTGGATTTTTTTGACAAGAGAAGAAGTCCTGGATGCCATTGCAATTGATTTCCAGCAATATGGCCCCCAGCCCCTGATTTTCAAGGATATTGCCCCTTTGATCCTGAAAAGCCGGTGCCGGATTATACAACAAGGAGAAGAGACCAGCATATGGATTCAACACGGCCGGGGTTATCCGCTGCAAAAGATTGATGACAAAGACCTGGGTTTTTATTTTTCTCATATATTGGAGACAACAAAATACCCGTTGAAAGTTATAGCCCGCATCTGCGCCATTGTCTTTCAGACCCGGGCCTGCCCCGGAATGGGGATAGAAAAGGACAACTATGGTATCTTGATTGAAAACCATATGAATGGGTTTACCTGCTGTCGGTGTGGGCACTGCTGCAAAAGTCTCGGGTATAGCAGTGACTGCACAAAAGAAGATTACCTCAGGTGGCAGGCCCTTGGCCGCCGGGATATTATGGAACGGGTCATGATTATTCAAGAAAGTGGTAAAGAAACTCAGTACAGGATCTGGCTGGAGCAGGATACCGGTGTCCTTGCCCGGACATGCCCCTGGCTGAAGCCAGAGCCGCAAGGATACAGCTTCAGTTGTTTGATTCAGGATATAAAACCAGAGGTCTGCCAACAATATCCATTTACCCGTAAACATGCTGTCATGACAGGCTGTAAGGGCGATTTCCTGCCTTCCCTTCAGGAAAAAAGCCCTGGCCGGTCTTTAGACCACTGAACAATCGATCCAGATCGCGTTGCGTTAACGCTGATTTGATGGAGAAAAATCTGAATGCTTGAAAATCCATATGTTTTTAAAATTCAGAGATATTCCATCCATGATGGCCCTGGAATAAGAACCACCCTCTTTTTTCAAGGCTGTCCTTTGTCCTGTCACTGGTGCCATAACCCTGAAAGCCAGGCAAAGCCCTTGAAAACAGACGCGGAAGATATGGACAGGGTTGCTGCCGATTTAATGGAAGAAATTCAAAAAGATCTTATTTTTTATGATGATTCAGGCGGTGGCGTTACTTTTTCAGGCGGAGAGCCCTTGTGCCAGCCTCAATTATTATTCAGACTTCTGGATCAGTGCCGGGAAAAAGAAATTCATACCTGTGTGGATACCTCAGGATATGGTGATACTAAGGCCCTTTTAAAAGCCGCTAAAAAAGCAGAATTGATTCTTTATGATATTAAATTGGTAGATGAAAAAGCACACAAAAAATATACTGGGAAAAGCATTGCCCTTGTACTGGATAATTTAAAACAATTATCAAGACAAAAGGCTGCTGTCAGATTGCGGTTTCCCCTTATCCCCCAGGTGACGGATACGGATGAAAACATTGGCAGGGTTATTGCTTTTTTAAAAGAAAACACAATTTACCGGGATATTCATATCCTTCCGTTTCATAGGGCAGGTGAAGGAAAGTATCAATCATTGAATATAAAAAATTACATGGAAGACATACAACCGCCTTCTGAAGAGAGGGTGTTAAAAGTAAAAAAACAATTTGGGTCCAGGGGATTCAGTGTAACCATCGGGGGATAAAAATGAATTCAAGAATAAAAAGCTTAAGAAAAAAAACAAGACAAAAAGAGGTGACCGTCTCCCATGAAAGGGCTGATCTTGTTACCTCTTTTTATAAGGCATATATCAGCATGGATAAATCCATCCCGGTTCAAAGAGCATTGTGCCTGAAACATGTGCTGGGAAATAAAAAAATATTTATTGATGATAACGAGCTGATTGTCGGAGAACGCGGACCCGAGCCCAAAGCGGTTCCGACATATCCTGAAATCTGTCTGCATTCTTTGGAAGATCTTGAGATTTTAAACTCAAGACCCAAGGTGCCCTATAAAGTTTCAGAGGCAACAAAGTCAATTTATAAGGAAAAGATTATCCCGTTCTGGAAGGGCAAAACCATAAGGGAAAAGATATTTGCGGCCATGGAGGATCTATGGATTGATTCTTTTAATGCCGGGATTTTTACCGAGTTTCAGGAGCAGCGGTCCCCGGGGCATACTGCCGGAGGGGAGTTGATTTACAAGAAAGGATTCAATGACCTGAAGGAAGATATCAGGCAATGTCTTGGGGACATTGATTTTTTTGAAGATAAAGATGGCCTTGAAAAACAGGAGGTCTTAACCTCCCTTGATATAGCAGCGGATGCCCTGATTATTTTTGCCAACCGACATGCAGATGAACTGGAACACATGGCAAAAGGCGAAAAGGATTCAAAACAGAAATCAGAATTTGAGAGCATGGCCCGTGTCTGCCGGAGAGTACCTGCCAATAAACCTGAAACTTTTCACGAGGCATTGCAGTACTACTGGTTCCTCCATGTCGGGATTATCACGGAACTAAACCCCTGGGATGCCTATAATCCGGGCAGGTTTGATCAGAACCTTTATCCTTTTTATAAAAGAGATATTGAAACCGGAACATTAACCCGGGAAGCGGCAAAGGAATTGCTTTGTTGTTTCTGGATAAAATTCCATAACCATCCGGCCCCTCCAAAGGTGGGCGTAACTGCAAAGGAAAGCAATACCTACGTTGATTTTTGCCTGATCAATCTTGGGGGTGTCACAAAGGATAACCAGGATGGCGTTAATGAATTGTCCTACCTCACCCTTGATGTGATTGAAGAGATGAGACTCCTGCAGCCAAGTTCCATGATCCAGGTGTCACGGAAAAATCCAGACCGGTTTATCAAGCGGGCATTGAAAATTATTGCCACGGGTTTTGGTCAACCGTCAGTGTTTAATACCGATGCCATTATTCAGGAGATGATCCTTCATGGCAAATCTGTGGAAGATGCAAGAAAAGCCGGTGCTTCGGGCTGTGTGGAAGCAGGGGCCTTTGGAAAGGAATGCTATATTCTGACAGGCTATTTTAATCTTCCCAAAATTTTGGAAATTACCCTTCACAATGGCTTTGATCCAAGAACAAAAAAGCAGATCGGTCTTAAAACAGGAGACCCGAAAATCTTTGATACCTTTGAGCAGCTCTTTGATGCCTATAAAAAGCAGTTGGAGCATTTTATCAATATTAAGATCAAAGGCAGCAATATTATTGAACAGATTAACGCAAAGTACATGCCCGTTCCGTTACTCTCCCTTGTCACCGAGGACTGTATTAAAAATGCAAAAGATTATAACCAGGGCGGCGCAAGATACAATACCTCCTATATCCAGGGCGTTGGCATGGGAACCATTACAGATTGCTTTTCATCACTGAAGTATAATGTATATGATAACAGCCGTGTTTCCATGGAAAAGCTGTTGGATGCTCTGAAAAAAAACTTCGAAGAAAATGATCTTCTTCTTTACCGGCTGGACCAGGCGCCCAAGTATGGTAATGATGATGACTATGCCGATGCTATATTAAAAAGGGTTTTTAATGCATTCCATGGTTTAGTGACAAACAGGCCCAATGCAAAAGGGGGCGTTCACAGGATTAATCTTTTATCCACTACCTGTCATGTTTACTTTGGCGAAATCACCGGTGCGTTGCCCGATGGGAGAAAAAAGGGTGTGCCGTTTTCCGAAGGAATATCTCCGGTACAGGGGGCTGACCGGTGCGGTCCAACAGCCGTGTTGAAATCTGTAGCCAAAATCGATCATTTAAAGACAGGTGGTACACTCTTAAATCAAAAATTTCTGCCTGATCTTTTTAAAGAGAAAAAGGAACTTCAGGCCCTGGTACATTTAATCCGGTCCTATTTTAAAATGGATGGCCACCATGTACAGTTTAACGTGGTGGCCGAAAAGACGTTAAGGGATGCCCAGAAGCATCCGGAAAACTATCAGGATCTGATTGTCAGGGTCGCGGGATATTCCGATTATTTTGTGGATCTTACAAAGGCTCTACAGGAAGAGATTATACTTAGAACAGCTCATACCAATTTTTAAGGTATCGGTGTTCTGCAAAATTTTGATATCGAGAATTGCTGTAAATTCCTTGACCCTTTGGTTATTTTTTGATAGATGCAATTTATTCGATATGTCTATTTTTTTTTATCATCAAAATGTGCCGGGAAAACATATTTTGGTATGTATTTTAATTTAATTAAAGTTAGGAGAACTAAGATGAAAAAATTAATTTTGTTAGGGTTAAGTTTATTTATGGTTTTATCTTTTACCTGCTCAGCAGGTGCGAAGACCTTAAAAGTTGGTCTTGATGCTGATCCAGTATCCCTTGATCCTCAAGTACAGCTATCAGGTGGGATGCTTCAACTTTCACACTGGGTGTTTGACCCTCTTGTACGTTGGAATAAGGATCATCAGATTGTACCACGCCTTGCTGAAAAATGGGAAAGACTTGATGAACTTACAATGCGGTTTTACCTTCATAAAGGTGTTAAATTCCACAGTGGTAACACACTTACAACAAAAGATGTAAAATGGTCTTTTGAACGTCTGCAAAAAAGTATTGACTTTAAAGGCCTTTTTGAGCCTTTTGAAAGCGTTACAATCGTTGATGATTACACAGTAGATATAAAAACAAAAAAAGCATATCCCCTTCTTCTGAATATGGCAACTTATATTTTCCCAATGGATAGTGAGTTTTACACAGGAACTGATGCAACCGGACAACCCAAAGATGCCTGCGTAAAGTTCACACACACCTTTGCAAATGGTAATGAATCAGGAACCGGTCCTTTTGTTGTCAAAAAATTTGAACAAGGTATTGTGCTTGAAATGACACGTTTCAAAGATTACTGGGACACAAAATCTCCTGGTAATGTAAGCAAAGTCATACTTACTCCTATTAAAGAAAATGCAACACGTGTTGCAGCTCTTCTCTCAGGAGATGTTGATTTTATTTCTCCTGTGCCACCAACAGATTTTAAAAGAATTCGATCTGATTCTAAAGTTGATTTGGTTACACTAAATGGTGGACGTATAATCACTTTTCAGATGAATCAGGATAGAGTTGAAGCTTTTAAAAATGTCAAAGTACGTCAAGCAATCTGTTATGCTGTGAACAATGCAGGTATTGTTGAAAAAATTATGAAGGGTACTGCATCTGTTGCAGCACAACAAAGTCCTGTAGGTTATCAAGGACACAAAACAGGTCTTAAACCAAGATTTGATCTTGATAAAGCAAAAGCTCTTATGAAAGAAGCAGGTTATGCTAAAGGCCTTGAAATTACAATGATGGCTCCAAACGATCGTTATGTTAATGATGCAAAAATTGCTGAAGCAACAGCTCAGATGCTTGGAAAAATTGGTATTAAAGTTAACCTTAAAACAATGCCAAAAGCTCAATACTGGGATGAGTATGATAAAAGAGCTGCTGATATGATGATGATTGGATGGCACTCAGACACAGAAGATTCTGGTAATTTCTCAGAATTTTTAACAATGTGCACAAATGCTGATACAGGATATGGTCAGTATAATAGTGGTGCTTATTGCAACAAAAAAATTGATGAGCTTGTAATTGGCGCTCAGTCTGAAACTGATGTTGCAAAAAGAACTGAAATGCTTCAAAAAGTTGAACAAATTCTTCATGATGAGGCCGCCTTTTTACCATTCCATTGGCAAAATCATTCTTATGCCGCAAAGAAAAACTTCAAAATCGAACCTATTGTCAATGCACTAAACTTCCCTTATTTTGGTGACCTTGTAATAGAATAAGAAAAGCTTGATACAAGTATTTTAATGCGAATCAGGGGTCTGTAAACTGACCCCTGATTATCAAAATCAACACAATATAAGAAAAATTTATGTTTGCATTCATTATAAGACGAGCTCTCCAGACCATCATGGTTATGCTGGTCATCAGTTTGATAGGTTTTTCAATAAAAAGCAATATCGGTGATCCTGTCAGAGATCTTGTCGGTGAAAGGGTTACACCGGCAGAAAGGGCTGAGATAGCCGATAAACTGGGCCTAAACGATCCTTTTTTCGCACAGTATACAAGATTTGTAAAAAATGTTCTTTATGGTGACTTTGGAACATCTTTAATATATCGAAAACCATGCCTTGAAGTTATTCTAAAACATGCTCCTGCAACTATTGAACTTGTTTTAGGTGCAGCGTTAATAATAATTTTGATTTCTTTGCCATTAGGCGTGTTCTCAGCCTTAAAACCTAAACATTTGTTTTCCAGATTTATCATGGGTTTTTCTACATTAGGCGTTTCAATACCTGTCTTTTTAACCGCTATTATGTTGATTTATCTCTTTTCTGTGACCCTGGGCTGGCTACCATCCTATGGCAGAGGTGAAACTGTCGATATTTTTAATAATGGTTACTGGAATTCGGGTTTATTAACCATAGATGGGTTACAACACCTTGTTCTTCCTTGTATATCCCTTGCATCAATAATGCTGCCTTTATATATTCGCCTCATCAGATCTGAAATGATGGAGGTCCTTGAAACAGAATATATTAAGTATGCCTGGGCAAAAGGACTTGCTCCCACACGTATCTGGCTTGTTCATGCGTTCAAAAACACCTTGCTTCCGGTTGTTACGGTTTTTGGTTTGCAAATTGGTATTATGTTTGCTTTTACAATTCTTACCGAAACTGTTTTTCAATGGCAGGGCATGGGCTTTATGTTTTTAGAAGCAATACAGCGAGCTGATATTTCCCTTTTAATTGCATATCTTGTTATTGTGGCAAGTGTATTTGTTTTAGTAAATACTGTGGTTGATATATTTTATGGATTTATTAATCCCACAGTCAGAATATCAGGAACAAAATGAAAAGTTCACTACAAAAATTTAAAGAGTCATATTTTCTATATAGCTTCCGACACGATAGGGTTGCCATGGCAAGCTTTATTGCAATTATCATATTTATAATCCTTGCAATAACAGCACCATGGATTGCTCCCATGGATCCATATGATGCCAACAATATAGATATTATGAACTCTGAAATTCCACCAAGCTGGAATGAAGGAGGAGAAAAAAGTTTTCCACTCGGGACGGATAACATGGGAAGAGATATGCTTTCCACGATGTTATATGGCCTTAGGACGTCTATAATGATAGGCATAGGCGCTGTGTCCCTTCAGGCATTCATCGGTATTTTTATGGGATTGTCAGCAGGATATTTTGGAGGAAAAACCGATGCAATACTTATGAGGATAGCTGACATCCAATTTTCATTTCCTTATCTTATGCTTGCAATATTAGTTGGCGCTATTTTCCAAATTATTTTTGGAATAGGCAGATATGAACAGTTGGCTGTCCCCCTCTTAATATTGATCATTGGTTTTGCTGAATGGCCAATGTATGCAAGAACCATTCGCGCTTCTGTAATGAGAGAAAAAAACAAAGAATATGTTGAAGCTGCAAAAGTCATCGGGTTATCAAATCCTGTAATAATGGTTAGACATGTCTTGCCAAACTCTCTTACATCCCTGATGGTTATTTCAACAATACAGATTGCAAATGCAGTTATGAGCGAAGCTGCCCTGTCTTTCCTGGGTTTAGGCATGCCCGTTACAATGCCTTCTCTTGGTTCTCTTATCAGGTCTGGATTTGATTATATTTTTTCAGGATCATGGTGGATTACTATTTTTCCGGGAATTTTACTTATTCTATTTGTCCTTGCGATTAACCTGCTGGGTGACTGGTTAAGAGATGTGCTCAACCCGAAACTTTATAAAGGATAGGATTCTTTACTAATGTCTCACTTATTGGATATTCGAGATCTCGAAGTTAATTTTGCACTAAGAACAGGTAATATTACTGCTATTGACGGCGTAAGTTTTTCTCTGGACAGGGGGGAAAGACTTGGTCTTGTCGGAGAGAGTGGCGCCGGTAAATCAGTCACTGGTTTTTCAATTATTAATTTGATCAGTAAACCAGGATATATTTCCAAGGGCAATATACGCTTTGAAGGAAAAGAAATAAGTTCATATTCTGATGAGCAGATGCGCAAAATTCGCGGGAATAGAATCAGTATGATTTTTCAGGATCCCATGATGACATTAAATCCCGTTTTTACCATTGGATTCCAGATGATTGAAACCCTACAGGCCCATCGGAAAATTTCAAAAGCAGATGCGCAGGATATTGCATTGGAAAAATTAAAAAAAGTCCATATTCCATCCCCTGAGCAAAGGCTATCGCAATATCCCCATGAGTTATCAGGCGGGATGCGCCAGAGAATTATTATCGCTATTTCTTTGCTGACAGATCCTGCCATTATTATTGCTGATGAACCCACCACTGCTTTGGATGTGACAATTCAAGCTGAAATCATGGATTTGTTACAGGAATTGTGCGAATCAGATAACATGGCGTTGATACTCATCACCCATGATCTAGGGGTTGTATCCCAGGTCACTGAAAAAATTGCGGTGATGTATGCCGGTAAAATTATTGAATATGGATCAACGGATCAAGTGGTGAAATACCCGGTTCATCCCTATACCGAAGGGTTGATAAAATCCATACCGGGGACTGTTATAAAGCCGGGTTGCGACCTTGTTCAGATTCCCGGGATGATGCCGACGCTGACAAATATACCACCGGGATGCGCTTTTAATCCGAGATGTTATTTAAAGGAAGCAATGTGTACGATTAAGACACCTGAACTAAAGGATGTCGGTAATGGTGTTTTGGCAGCCTGCCATATGAAATAAACAGGGAATGAACGATAGAAAACAATGAATGAAGATAATACAATACTTTCAATAAAAAACGTGGTGAAGCACTTTGACATTTCAGGCGGTTTTTTGGATCAGGTCAGGTTTAAGAATGGCAGATTTGGTTTGGAAAAGATCACCGTTAAAGCTGTAAATGACGTCTCGCTCTTTATTAAAAAAGGTGAAACCTTAAGTGTGGTAGGGGAAAGCGGGTGTGGAAAATCAACTCTGGCAAGAGTCGTTTTGGGTCTTTATCCGCCGAACTCAGGTGAAGTATATTATGGCGGCCAAAGAATTGATAACCTTAGCCATCAGCAGATGCTGCCCTTTAGAAAAAAAATGCAGATGATTTTTCAAGACCCCTATGCATCTTTAAATCCAAGGAAAACCGTGCAGCAGACCTTGGAAGAGCCATTGAGATTTCATCATCCTGAAATGTCCAACAATGAGATCAATGATAAAATTGACCAGGTCATGGGGCAGGTGGGTGTTGACCAGGCCTGGATAAAACGCTATCCCCATGAATTTTCCGGCGGTCAGCGCCAGCGAATCAGTATTGCCAGGGGATTAATCCTTGATCCGGAATTTATTGTGGCAGATGAACCCGTGTCCGCTTTAGATGTTTCCATCCAGGCGCAGATTCTTAACCTTATGATGAAAGCCGGCAGAGAAAGGGATTTAACCTATCTGTTTATCACCCATGATTTGTCGGTTGTCCGTCATATCAGTACACGGGTTGCTGTGATGTATCTTGGAACATTATGTGAACTGGCAAAATCTGAAGACTTGTTTGCCTTTCCACGTCATCCATATACGAAAGCCCTTTTAAGCGCCATCCCTGTGGTCGGTGAGAAACGGGCCAAACAGATTAAACTTAAAGGGGAGGTGCCAACGCCGGTGAAATTGCCAACAGGATGTGTGTTTCATGCACGGTGCGTGTATGCAGATGAAAGATGTGTCAATGAGATTCCTGCATTATTAACACAGGATAACGGCACCTGTGTCGCCTGCCATGCAGTGGAAGAAAATAGAGTAATATCCTGATAACAGGGATTGTTTTATTAAATAAAAAAGCAGGCTGCAAAGTGGCCCTTGTCATATTCGATAAATTCAGGTTCCTCCTGGGAACAGATATCCTGGCGTTTGGGGCACCGGGTATGAAACCTGCATCCCGGTGGCGGGTTGATGGGGCTTGGCACATCCCCTATCAATGGCTGTATTTTTCTCTGAAAATTGGGATCTGGAATGGGTGAAGCCGCCAAAAGGGCATTGGTGTAAGGGTGTAAAGGATTTTTATACAATTCCTCAGATTTGGCAAATTCAACTATTTTACCAAGATACATGACAGCGACTCTGTCAGAGATATATTCCACAACAGGCAGATCATGGGAAATGAACAGATATGTCAGATTAAATTGTTCCTGAAGGTCTTTTAACAAATTGATCACCTGGGCCTGGATGGAGACATCAAGGGCTGAGACGGCTTCATCACATACAATGAATTCAGGTTTCAGGGCAATGGCTCTGGCAATACCTATTCTCTGCCGCTGTCCACCGGAAAACTGGTGGGGATACCTTCGCATGTGTTCCCTTCCAAGTCCTACAGTTTCCAGTATTTCAGCCACGGAATTTTCCCTTTGTGACCTGCTTTTCATCCCATGGACCAAGAGGGGTTCGCCAATGATCTGTGAAATTGATTTTCGTGGGTTAAGGGAGGAAAAAGGATCCTGAAAAATGATCTGCATTTTTTTTCTCAGTAGGCGCATGGCCTCAGGTTCCAGATCATGGATTCCCTGATCCTGAAAAAATACTTTGCCTGATGTAGGTTCTTCCAGTCTTAAAATCGTTTTTCCAAGTGTTGACTTGCCACACCCGGATTCTCCCACAAGTCCCAGGGTCTCGCCTTGTTGAATGGTCAGGCTGACCTTGTCTACTGCTTTTACCGAGGCAACTTCCTTCATGAAGACACCGCCCCTGATGGGATAATACTTAACCAGATTTTCTACTCTGAGTAATGTTTTGGAATGATTAAGCATATTTTAAACACCGCACTATATGATTTTTACTTATATTACAGATCTGAGGACTTGTGGTCATGCAGTCCTTGAACACATCCGGACAACGATTTGAAAAATAGCATCCTTCAGGAAGATCGAATAATGACGGGACCGAACCTTTTATGGTCTGCAGCCTGTCCATGTCCATATTTTTGCCCAGAACAGGTATGGACTCCATTAAGCCTATGGTATAGGGATGCCTGGGATTGTCAAATAAGGTTTTTACGTCGGCGTATTCAACGATTTTCCCTGCATACATGACGGCCACCATCTGGGCCATTTCCGCAATCACCCCAAGGTCATGGGTGATAAATAAAATTGCGGCCCCTGTTTCAGATTTCAAGCGGTTCATCAGATCAAGGATCTGGGCTTGAATGGTTACATCCAAAGCTGTGGTGGGTTCATCGGCAATCATCAGTCTGGGGTTGCATGCCAGTGCCATGGCAATCATGACTCTCTGGCGCATACCCCCGCTCATTTGATGGGGATATTCGTCAATCCTTGTCTGCTGGTCCGGAATTCCAACCAGTTTGAACATTTCAATCACCCGGTTTTTCAATTCTTTTTTGGATAGATTCTTATGAAGTTCAATGACTTCCGAAACCTGGTCTCCCACAGTGAAAACCGGGTTCAAAGAAGTCATGGGTTCCTGAAAGATCATACTGATCTTGTTGCCCCTGACTTTTCTCATCTGCTTCTCGGTGGCTTTTACCAGATCCTTTCCGTCAAATAGGATTTTTCCGCCCACAATTTTTCCGGGAGGCTGTGGGATCAGCCTCATGATGGAATGGGCAGTCACACTTTTTCCGCATCCGGATTCTCCCACTAGCCCTAAGGTCTGGCCAGGTGCGATGGTGATGCTGACATTATCAACAGCCTTGGCAATCCAGTCCCTGACAAAAAAATGTGTTCTAAGTTCTATTATATCAAGTAGATTGTCGTTATCCATTTTAATCCCTCATTCGCGGATCAAGAGCATCCCTTAATCCATCACCCAGCAGGTTGAATCCTAAAACAGCAAATAAAATAGCAAGTCCCGGCAGGGTCATAACCCATGAAGCCCTTAAAATCAATGATCTGCTCTGGGCAATCATTGCACCCCATTCAGGTGTTGGTGGCTGGGCACCCAGACCAAGAAAGCTTAAGGCGGCCGCATCAAGAATGGCACTGGCAAAATTTAATGTTGTCTGGACAATGAGGGGGCCCAGGCAATTGGGAAGAATGGCAATAAAAATAATTCTGAATTCATTTGCCCCGATGGCCCTGGCAGCTGTCACATAGTCTTTCTCACATTCTTCAAGAACACTTCCCCGGACAATTCTTGCAAATCTGGGAATATAGGTTATTCCGATGGCAATCATGGCATTTTTCAGATTTGGTCCAAGATAGGCAACAATCACGATGGCCAGAAGAATATAGGGAAAAGAAAGAATAATATCCATGATACGCATGACAATGTTATCTATCCATCCTTTCTTGTATCCTGAAATAGCACCGATCAGGGTGCCGAAAAAGAATGCAAGACTCACGCTGATGACAGATACCAACAGTGAGATTCTGGCTCCGTATATCAATCTGGAAAGTATGTCCCGCCCCAGGTCATCCGTACCGAGCAGATTCTTGGTAGTGCCGCCTTCGTACCAGACAGGGGGCTTGAGTTGGTCGTATAGGGCGGTCTCGATCGGATCATGGGGACTGATATAGGGGGCAAATATAGCAACCAGGATGAAAATGACAATAATAATCAGTCCTGCAACTGCTGTTTTATTCCGCCACAACTGACTGAGCTGTTCCAGCATGGGATGCCGGTCCAGGTTTTGTTTGTTTGTATTTTTCTTGCTCATAAACTTTACTTTTGGGTTATTTGATACTGATTTTAGGATTTATTACGGCATAGAGAAGATCGACAAACAGGTTAATTATGATAAAGATAGTGGCAATAATCAATGTGCCGCCCTGAATAACCATATAGTCCCTCTGCATGACTGCATCATACATCCATTTACCCACTCCGGGCCAGGCAAAAATAGTTTCCGTGAGGATAGCACCGCACAAAAGTACGCCGAACTGAAGGCCTATGGTCGTGACAACGGGAATCAATGCATTCCTCAATGCATGTTTGTAAACAACCTTGAATTTGGAAAGCCCTTTGGCCATTGCCGTTTTAATGTAGTCCTGTTTTAAGACCTCAAGCATGCTGGACCGGGTCATTCTGGCAATAATCGCCGTGGGAATCGTACTTAAGGTAACAGCCGGCATGATCAAATGCCAGATGGAATCCTTGAGTGCCACCCAGTTTTTAGTGATTATGGAATCAAGCACATAGAAATTTGTCACGACTTCAAGGTCGATCAAAACACTCAAACGGCCGGAAATGGGAAGCCACCCGAGATTGACGGAAAATATCAACATGAGCACCAGGCCCAGCCAGAATATCGGCATACTGACCCCTGTCAAGGCGCCGAGCATGCTCAGGTAGTCAAATATCGAATACTGCTTTGTGGCTGAAATAATCCCCAATATGATCCCCACAACAATGGAAATAAACAAGGCGCACACAGACAATTCAAGGGTTGCAGGAAATCTATGTTTGATTTCAGTCCAGACCTTTTGCCTTGTAAATATGGTTTCGCCAAGATCTCCTTTCATCAGCCGTTTCATGAACATGCCGTACTGGACATGAAGCGGTTCATTCAAGCCTAAGTGTTCCCTGATTTGATGCAGGGATTCTTCTGTTGCCCTCTCCCCCAGCATAAGTTCGGCTGGATCTCCCGGGGTTAAACGAAGCATAAAAAAGACGATCAATGACACGCCTAAAAGTGTTGGAACAAGAATAAAAATACGTCTGATAATATAAGCTAACATAATGTTATGATATAGTTTTTGAAAAGAAAAAGAGCTCTTGCAAGCTCTTTTTCTTTTTTTAGGTGTTTATTTAAATGACACGTTTTTCAATCTCACACTTCCCGTTGGATGGAGTTTGAAATTCACGACATTTTTGGTGGTAGGCCAGATAACTGTTGAATGGGCAATGGGAATGGTTCCCACGTCATCAAAAATCACCTGGAGGGCTCTTTCATAGATTTTAGTACGTTCTGCCTGATCAATTGTGATTTTACCCTTGATCATTAAATCATGGTATTCAGCGTTATGCCACTGGGTCCTGATGGAAGGAGAGGCAAGGCCATCAAAAAGAACAGCAAGGAAATTATCCGGATCACCATTGTCACCCGTCCATCCAAGCTGGAACAGATCCATGTCATCGGGCTGCTCACGTTGTTTTTTAAGGTATGTACCCCAGTCATAGCTGACAATCCTTGCCTGGATACCGATCTTTGCAAGGTTTGAAATCATGGCTACACCAACCTTAAGACCTTCAGGGTTGTAGGGACGGGGAACAGGCATTGACCAGAGGGTAATTTCGCCCAGACCTTTTCCATCTTTAAAACCGGCTTTTTCAAGTTCCTGTTTGGCAAGCTCAACATCAAAGGCATATCCCGGGATGCTTTCATTATATCCCCACATGGTTGGTGGAATCGGGTTCTTTGCAACCTGGCCCATACCCTGATAGATATTATCAACAATGGCTTTCCTGTTAAGGGCGTGGGCAACGGCTTTTCTTAAATGCAGATTACTCTTCCATGGTTCCTTTGTATGGTTGAAAGACAGGTAACCTACGTTCATGCCAGGCTGAGCAATAAGCTGGAGATTTTTATCTTTTTTGGCAAGTGGAATATCTGCCGGATTCGGGAACTGGCAGACATTGATGGAACCGGTTTTAAGTTCAAGGAATCTTACGGAGTTTTCAGGGATAGCCCTGAAAATGACCTTGTCAAAATAAGGGCCACCGGTTTTATCCCAGTAGTCGGCAAATTTTTCCAGGACAATTTTGTCATCTTTTACCCAGGAGGAAAATTTAAAAGGCCCTGTACCAACAGGCTTTCTTAAGAATTCTTTTGGATTGGAAAGAAAGGCTGTGGGGCTGATAATATCGGCGAAATCCATTCCCATGTTGGCAAGGAAAGGTGCCTCTACTCTTTTCAGCTTGAATACGACTGTGTATTCGTCAATTGCTTCAATGGAACCGATGGTGCCGTCCATTTCCATGGATGCCCAATACTCAGGCGTTCTATCCTGTTTAGGAATATCAAAACCTTTTCCAACGAATTTGACATTTTTCTCCTTCATCATCCTGCCGATGGAGAAAACAACTGCATTTGCATTAAAAGGTGTGCCATCATGAAATTTGACACCTTTTCTCAAATTGAATTTATAAGTCAGCCCATCTGCGGCAATATCCCATGATTCAGCCAGGCCGGGTTCCAGGGCGGTTGACTCGTCCTTGTATGCAACCAGGGCTTCAAAGATATTGTCACAGACCATAAACGAATTGCCGTCGGTTTCATAGGCAGGATCAAGCCCTACACTATCGCCGCCACGGCCAAAAACAAAGGTTCCGCCTGCTTTTGGCGCAGCAAGAACCGAACCGGAAAATAAAAACATAAATAATGTTAAAAAAATCCCTATTTTTTTCATTTCTCCCCCTTTGAAAATTATGTTAAATAAAGAACAACAATGATCACTTCAACGAATCATTTTTGTCTAATAACAATGTTTACTATTGAAGTCAAAGTAATTTGACTTGTTCCGGAAGTTTTCGATGGAATCTAATTTTTTAAAGATCGACATCCTTTCATTCGGCAAATCAAAGGGGTTTCTTAATATCTCATGAAAACAGCCGGAGGTTAACCTGAAAAATCATAGTTGATATCTTGACGGAATTTTAATAGTTACTGCAATAGCCATTATATGGGACAAAGATAATTTTTAAAATTAAAGGTCTAATGTTTGAGGATGATATAAAACATGACAAGGCAAGTACAGGATGCATTTAAAGCCGGAATTCCGATTTTTATCGGCTATGTGCCGGCAGCCATTGCTTTCGGGATATTGTCAAAAGGCTGCGGTATCAGTCTTTTGGAGTGTTTTTTGTTTTCAGCTGTTGTGTTTGCCGGTGCCAGCCAGTTTATTGCATTAAATTTGTTAATGACAGGGATGGGTCCGGGCGGTATAATTTTAACCACATTGCTGGTCAATTTCAGGCATTTTTTGATGAGTGCCTATTTGTCCACAAGAATTGGCAAGATCGCCAAAAGATATATATTTATGATTGCATTTGGTGTGACCGATGAAGTTTTTTCCGTCTTATCATTTAAAAAAGGTCAGCTTTCAAAGACCTTTGTTTTTATCCTGCAATTGTCCGCCTATTCAGCCTGGGTCAGCGGAACAGTGACAGGCTATATTCTGGGTGGTTTCCTTCCGGAAATTTTGAGCCAAAGTATGGGGGTTGCGCTCTATGCCCTGCTTTTGGCTATCGTGCTGCCTGAAATTAAAACATCAATCAAGGCGTTGGTTCTTACCATTTCGTCAGGGCTTTTAAATACCATTCTAATTAAATTCGACATCCTTCCAAATGGCTGGACCATTATTGTGTGTATTCTTATCATAGCCTTGGCAGGCTCATTTTTTATTGCCACGGAAGTTCAGGAGGAAAACTGTGAATGATCTTATTCCTCTAATACTGGGTATGGCGGCAGTCACATATGGGCCAAGATTGATACCATTCCTTTTGATGAGCAACAGGGAAATTCCAAAAAGGGTGGATGTCTTTTTAAAATGTATACCCGCGGCAGCAATCGGTGCCTTGATTATCCCCGGGGTATTTTCTGCAACGCCGGACATGCCCATGGCGGCAATTACAGGTATGGCCTTCACAATAATCTTTGGGTTGTGGAAAGGGGGTATCATCATACCCGTGTTAGGTTCAGTGGCAGTAACATATCTTGTCTTGCTTAGTGCAGCGTAAAGGTGCTTTTATAGATGAAATGATACATTATTTTACCATTGGAATAGTTTTGGGATTGTCTGCCGGTCTGGCACCGGGGCCTTTGTTGACACTTGTGATTTCAGAAACCATTACGCATGATATCAGGGCGGGAATTAAAGTCGCCCTGGCTCCCCTGGTTACAGATTTGCCCATTATTGTGTTGACGGTATTTATCCTGTCAAGGTTGTCGGGCTTTCATGACATATTGGGAGTGATTTCCCTGGTCGGCGGTCTATTGGTGCTGGTGATGGGGATTCAGGGTATAAAAGCCAAAGGCGTAGAGGTGGATATTCAAAAGACAAGGTCAAGATCTTTGGCAAAAGGAATACTGGTCAATATATTAAGCCCTTATCCCTATCTTTTCTGGCTGAGTGTGGGGGCGCCGACAATGACCAGGGCAAAGGATCTGCATATCTTTGCAGGTGCGGCGTTTGTGATAAGCTTTTATTTTTTGCTGGTCGGATCAAAAGTTTTGCTGGCTGTTCTGGTAGGAAAATCCAAAATGTTTTTAAAGGGCCGTGTCTATATCTATACCATGAAATTTCTAGGATTTGCCTTGTGCGCCCTTGCTGCTTTTCTTTTTAAGGATGGGCTTAGTCTTTTAGGGATTTTATAACCGCAAAAGCCACAAGGGCGGCAATAATAATTGGTGCAGCCATTGCGGCTATCAGTAAAGAAGGGTTAAGATTTATTCCCAGTTAAATTCCTTTGAAGTGACGGTATGTTCCATTCTTTGAATGCGGCGTTCAACGTTTTCAAATTTTCTTTTGATTCTTTGGATGGCCGATTGCCTTGAATGAGTATAAGTATCATAAAATTCCTGATCTTTTTCATCGTGCAGAGGAGAAACAGGTTCCATCTTCAGTAGCAGGCCTGCAACGATATACATGACTCCGACCGGCCAGAAACCGGTAAAAAGAAATAAGACCAGGGTAATTATCCTCAGCCAGAAAACACTGAAGTTGAAATAGTCGGCAAGTCCCCGGCAGACTCCCATGAAGATACCTTTTCGGGATCGGTAGATCCCTTGGCTTGAGGTCAGGGCGTTAAGCCTGTCTCTAAGCCCATTATAATGCCTTTTGTATTGTTTAAACTTATGGTTTCGTCGATGTCCATAGTGTCGTCTCATTTGTGAAAATCCTTTTTTTGGCCTTCAATCAGTATGGTTTCAAGCGCTTCAACCCGTTCTTCCATTCTTGACAGTCCATGATAAATATCCTGAATCATTTTAGTCTCTTCTGTATGGACCTGTTTTTCTTTTTTGGACAGCCCCCCTGTTTTGGAGGCCCTGATGATGCCGATAATAAGCAATCCAAGGGTGGCGATTAAGAGTATTGTACCGCCAATGCAGAGTCCTATGATAAGTGCGCCAGTCATAATGCTATTACTCCGGTTTGGTTAGTGTTTGAAGATTTATGCATTAGTTGTATCATCATTTTTTGAAGATTGGGAGGACTTTAATTTATCAAGTTCCGCCTCAATTTCATCATCTGCCTCCAGGGCATCGAACTCCTCTTCAAGTGTTGCATGCCTGCCATAGTTGACAAGGTCTGCCTCGGCCTCCATTCTTTCGATGTGATTTTCAAGTTCTTCAAATTTCTGCATCACCTCGACACTGTCCGCACGCCGGATTTCTTCCCCGGCTCTTTTTTTGTGGCTGGCCCGGATATGCCTTTGAACCAGCATACGCTGTTTTTCTCTGGCAGACTTGAGTTTGCTCTCAAGTTCCTGGATGTCGTCACGGTATTGCTCAATAATTACATGCAGTTCTGTTAATTCTATCTCAACTGCTTCAACTCTCTGTGTATGCCGTCTTTTTTCCTGGAGTGCCTGTCTGGCCAGTACGTCCTTCCCTTTTTTTACCGCAAGTTCAGCCTTCTGAGCCCAGAAATTTTCTTTTTCCTGAATGTTGTCCAGAAATCTTTGAACTTTTTTTTGATTTGCAATGGCATTTGCACAGGAAGACTTGATTTCAATTAATGTGTCTTCCATTTCCCTGATCATCAGCTTGATTAATTTTTCCGGATCTTCTGCTTTATCCAGCATGGCACTCATGTTTGATGCGACAATGTCTTTAAAGCGTGTAAAAATTCCCATTTTGTTTTCTCCTTGTCTTTATTATTTTTTCTAAATTTATAGATACAAATAGCATTTTGCGTGCCAGGCAAGGTTTTTATTTTAAATACGCTTTGATTTTAGTGGGTTATGGCTATTGACTATTATGTATTGCTGTGGTAATTATTACTAATAATTGGTAATATAGACTAATAACAGAATTATTTTACCATACTTACCGATTGTTTCAGGAGGGAGGGGGATGGTTTTATCCGGTCAGGGTCAAGAGAGTAGCAAACATTTTTCAATGCCAGAAGCGCAGGGTCAGTCAGAGGCTTTTTTTGAGTTCCAGGAGCAGATATCAAAGGTGGCGCCTATTGAGCGCCCGGTTCTTATTCTCGGGGAACGCGGCACGGGTAAAGAGCTTGCAGCGTCAAGGATTCATTTTTTATCAAAACGGTGGCAAAAGCCTTTGGTGACATTGAATTGTTCAGCATTGACACCGACCCTGATAGGGTCTGAGTTGTTCGGGTATGAAAAAGGAGCGTTCACTGGTGCCGGTTCACGTCATGCAGGCCGATTTGAGAAAGCATCAGGGGGTACACTTTTTCTGGATGAAGTTGGAACAATCCCCACGGAGGTTCAGGAAAAAATTTTAAGGGTAGTGGAATATGGAAATTTTGAACGGGTTGGCTCCTCCGACTCCATTCATGTTGATGTGCGGATTGTGGCGGCAACAAATGTAGATCTTTCTTTGATGGCACAATCCGGTGAGTTTAAGCAGGATCTTCTTGACCGGCTTTCGTTCGAAGTGATTTATGTGCCGCCGTTAAGAGAGAGAAAAGGGGATATCCTGGTTCTGGCAAATCATTTTGCAGGAAGGATAGCGTTTGAGCTTGGCTGGGATGAAATACCCAGGATTTCTTCTCAGGCATTAAAGTCGCTTGAGGCGTATCTCTGGCCTGGAAATATCAGGGAATTAAAAAATGTCATTGAACGTGCGGTATATAAATCTTCGTCCGGTAAAATTAAAGAGGTTTCCTTTAATCCGTTTAATAATCCCTATGGAAATATTCTTGAAAACAGGACGGCTGAAGTCCATGCGAGTTCGCTGATTCCAGATGAATCAAAAGACGGTGAGTCCATTGATATCATGAGTGAGATTTTGAAAAAACCGTTCAAGGAGGCTATTGGTGAGGTGGAGTGGTATCTGTTATCAAGAGCTTTAAAGGAGTGTCAATTTAATCAGAAAAAAGCGGCCAAAAGGCTTGGGCTTTCCTATGATCAATTTCGGGGGATTAAGAAAAAGTATGCCGGCAGGATTTGATGGGAAAAAGGATTTGGTTCATCATAATGAACGGGCTGGATCTACTGAGAGCTATTTTTTAAATTATGGGAAATCATCGATAAGCATGATTCAGATATAATTAAACAACCTTTAAAAACAAGTTGACCGGCTTCATTGCATCCTGTATCATGGTTGCCACTATGTTCATGATGATGAACGATTGTATGTTGAATGCAAATTGATTCAATAGTTTTTGAAAAGGTGAAGATGATAAGAATGGAGATTTTTAGCAATGGATGTTAAAACGCTCATAATCCATCCGGAGAAATGCAATAATTGTGGGGACTGCGAAATAGCATGCATTAAAACCCGTACAAGTTTAACCAGCCCCGGCCTGTCCTGTATTCGAATCCTGAAAGACAATGAAGATGAAGAATTCTTTTTCCCCATCGCCTGCAAACAGTGCGAAAATCCGCCTTGCATGGCAACCTGTCCCAAAGAGGCTATTTATCGGGATGCTGAACTGGACCGAGTTTTGATTGACCGTCAAAAATGTGTGGGATGTGGAATGTGTGTATCTGCCTGCCCTTTTGGAGCAATGAAACTGGATAAACAAAAGGCCAAATCCTATAAATGCGATCTGTGCGAAGGTAGCCCTGAATGTGTGAAAGTTTGTGAACCAATGGCCATTGAATACCTGGATATTGAAATGCTTACAAGGCCCAATATGGTCCGTGGGGCTGGTAAGTTGGCCCGGTTGGCAAAGCCTTAAAGAGATTTAAGAAGGAATCCTAGGAGATAATGACATGCCCTTTTTTAAAGTAAATGAGAACTGTAATGGCTGCCTGGCCTGTGTGCAGAATTGTCCGGCAGGCGCATTGAATTATTTTGATCAGGAAGACAGCCGGAAGATAATGCATAATATGTCTCTTTGCGCCCGGTGCGGTCACTGCTGGAGAATCTGCCCTCAGGATGCCATTGAATTTAAAGTTTTGCTGACCGGAAGATTTGATCTGGTAAAAACATTGGATCTGGTTCATTGCAAGGTATGTGGAGAACCCATTTATACGCCAAGCTTTGGTGAGACGGTTTCAAATGATACCCAAAGGAGCGTTGAGCCGCTGTGCCCGGATCATAAAGGTTCAGAACCTGTAAATGTATGGAAAAAACTTGCCTCCAAAAGAGCTTCCCAATAGGAGATAATGTATGATAGTCGGCGAACATAAACCAATAGAAGAGATTGTAGAATCAATAAAAGACTTTTCGAATGTTCTGGTAGTAGGGTGTCAAACCTGTGTGGCCGTTAGCCTGACCGGTGGTGACAGGGCTGCAAGATCAATGACTGAAGCACTCGCCCATGCTTTTAAAGACAGTAAAACCCTTCATATTTTTGAAAACAGCATGCTGGAAAGGCAATGCGAAAAAGACTGGATCAAACCATTTTTTGATCTTCCCGAAGGCGTGGATGCCATCCTGTCCCTTGCATGTGGTGCAGGCGTTCAAACCATGGCAGATATATTTAAAGGCATTCCTGTTTTACCTGGCTTAAATACAACCTTTCTCGGGGCACAGGATGCGCCTGGCATCTTCAACGAAAAATGCGCAGGATGCGGTGATTGCCTCCTGGGGTTAACCGGCGGCATATGCCCAATTGCCAGGTGTGCCAAACATCTTCTTAATGGTCCATGCGGTGGATCATCAAAGGGGAAATGCGAGATCAGTATTTCTTTGGGCCGGGATGTCGAGTGTGCCTGGCACCTGATTGTAGAACGGCTCAAAGAGCTTGGCAAGCTTGATAATTATGAAAAGATAAGTGAAGCGAAAAACTGGACTCCCGGAGGTGCCGGAGGTCCAAGACAGCTGATTCATCCAGGCGAAACGCCGTTTTAAAAATATTTGATTCAAATGGGGATCTTAAGTTTGGCCACAATAGGATATTTAATTTTCTGCATGGGCTGAAGGGAATTAAAATTCATTTCAGGGTTATATTTTCTTAAGAGCCAGAAAGGGATTTCAAGCTCATTCAAACAGAGATTCCAGATATTATCTCCATTTTTTACTACATAAATATCAGTTCCTTGAATCAAAAAAGATTCAAAAAAATCTTCCTCGATTTCTTTGTGAAATTCATACCGCTGTTCTTCAAATTCCAGGATTGTCTTTTTCTTCATGGGGATTTTAACCTTTTGATCAATGGAAATGGGAGTCCCATATTTAAACCCGTTCAAGGCCCGGATTGCCTGGGTCGGAATCTGGAGCCAGTCTGCATAATGCCCCAAAGTTTCTTCTGTTTCAACTTTAATCATCCCGATTATAAGATTACCTTTTGAATAGGTTTGAAAAACCTTAAGGTTGCTTGTCACAATGTTCGGGTTTATGTAATCTCTATCTTTTACCTCTTGTGCAAGAGGTTCAGAAATAGATTTGGGAATTTTTTTTTCGACTGCCCCCTTTTTGGCCATTATTTTTTTTCGAATATTCTTTTGAGATATGGCAGTCTTAGGTTCATTTCTGGCTATAATGATCTCATTTTTAACGGGAATCCTTAAATTTTGTCCTATATAAATGGTTGCCCTTTGATTCAGGCCATTTGCAAAAGTAAGATCCTGTAGCTTGACAGAATGGAGCCTGGCAATGGACCCTGCTGTATCTCCTTTTTGAACCCTGTGGAACCGGCTGGGTTTTTGCCTGTCCTGATACAATGCTGCCAGCCTTTTATTGATATTCGGTATGGTCAAGGTTTTTGGAAGCTTGAGGCTGAAACCTTTGGGTATATATTTCTGCGCGTTAAAAACCGGTTTTCGTAAGGACGGGTTCAGGGTTTGGATATCCCGGATACTGATGTTCAATGTATTGGACAGTTCTTTTACCGGCAGATACCCTTTTGTTTTGAGCACTTGAAATGTGACGGGCTTTTTTAAAACGATGTTGCCAAAATATTTTTTAGGATTTTTAGCAACGATTCTGGCTGCCATAAATTCAGGATAAAAGTTTCTTGATGCAAATTTAAATGAACGGCTGCTATAGGATTTGAAGATTTTTTCATAGGAACCTTTTGATTTTTTGGCTCTCATCATGCCTGCCCTGCCGTGGTTGTAAGCTGTGATTGCCAATGGCCATTCTTTAAGTTCTGCGTAATTTTTTTTCAACAGACGGGCCGCCGCATCTGTGGAAATATAAGGGTCCCGTCTTTCATCCACCACATAACCGATCTTCATGTATTGCCTGCCTGTGGAATGTGTAAACTGCCAGATACCGGCAGCACCGAATTTGGAATAGGCACTGAAATTATAAGAAGACTCAACACAGGGCAGATAAATAAGATCAACAGGGAGACCATAAGATCTGAAAATACGCTTAAACTCATCAATGACTGTACCTGAACGGATCAGGCCGGCCTTAAATTGTTCTTTTATTCCGGTTTGGCATCTTATGTTAAATGCTGCATTTTTGAAATCTGACGGGTTTGTATGGGGACCGAAAAGTGCTGCAACCCGTTTCTCTTCTTGCGATAAAGGCTTTTTCCCCTGTGAAAGATTTAAGAGAATATTTTTGTATTTTTTTATTTTTCCTGACGGCTCTTATTGTATTGGATGCATCAAGACTGACAACGTCATAAATAATTCCAAGGTTCCGGGTGTCATGGATAACGCCCCGGGATTTTGAAAATTTTGTAAATATATCTATCCAGAATTCAACATTGGGTTTAATGGATGGATAGGTGGGGAAATCAGAGGCCGAAACATTGTTATCCCGGGTGGTGGCAGACAACAGCGGGAGTGGTGTTGTTAAAAAAAACCAGATGCACAGGAAAATAATGGCAATGATTGTTTTTAAGGGTCGATTATTCCGGTTCAATACACGCCAGCAAGAGGCAGCCATAAAATCTCCCTGTTCAGATGGTTTTGGATCATTTGAATTTGCGATTAAAAGCTACCACATAATAAATGGTTTTTAAACCATTTATATGATCTTCTAATTAGTTTCTGCGTTTTTTTGCAGAGCATCACAACCTGTTTACAGGAACATTGCCCAGTTTTTCCTCAAGGTACTCGTCCATAAGGTCTTTATACTTGTCTTCAGGATAATTTATTGTGCAGGACCTGCAGCAAAAATAGATCTTTGTTCAGGTTCGTTTAATATATAGCCTTCCGCCGCAGGCCAGGCACCTTTCTTTTATATCTCTCAAGATTTTTATCCTTTATTTTTTAAAGTCTTGTGGATAAAATAAAGCCAAATATGATAAAAGTCAAAAACAATACGACAATTTATAACAGGAGTCTTGAAAATAGATGGGGGAAAACCAGGATAAATACAATCGAAGCTATCCTATTTCCTGGGATCAGCTTCACAGGGATTCAAAAGCCCTGTCATGGAGGCTTCATGACATAGAAAAACCGTGGAAAGGGATTGTTGCGATCACACGGGGCGGCCTGGTTCCTGCGGCAATAATTGCCCGGGAGCTTGGGATACACTATATTGATACTGTCTGCATCACAAGCTATGAATGGAAGAGCCAGGGAGAGGCAAAGGTTCTAAAAAATATTGATGATTCGGGTGAAGGACTTTTGATTATTGATGATCTTGTGGACACGGGCTCAACAGCCAAGGTTGTCAGGAAAATGCTTCCGGATGCCTATTTCGCAACGTTATATGCCAAACCCGCCGGCAAACCTCTGGTGGATGCCTATGTGACGGAAGTCAGCCAGGATACCTGGATTCTCTTCCCATGGGATTCAGAGTCTCAATTTGTTGAGCCTATTGCCGGGAAGTAAATGGAATCTGCCCGGGAGTCTAAACCAACCTTCCGGGCAGATGATTTGATCATTTTTTTTTATCGATGATATTTCTGTGGGCCATCAGCCGGATGGCATTGATTTTAATAAACCCTTCAGCATCTTCCTGATTGTATCCGCCTTCAATATCCATGGAAGACAGATCCTGGTCATAAAGGGAAGAAGGACTTGTCCGGGCAACTGGGTATGCAGTGCCTTTATAGAGTTTCAAGGTGACGGAGCCGTCAATGACCTCCTGGCTTTTATCAATGGCCACCATGAGAAATTCCATTTCAGGGCTGAACCAGAATCCATTGTAAACCAGTTCTGCAAATTTGGCAGACAGCATGTCTCGAAGCCGCATCACTTCCCGGTCCATGGCCACACCTTCAATGTCTTTGTGGGCTTCGTGGAGAATGGTGCCGCCCGGGGTTTCATAAACGCCTCGTGATTTAATTCCCACAAACCGGTTCTCGACCATGTCAAGTCGGCCAATCCCATTTTCTCTCCCCAGCTCATTGAGGTATTCAAACAGTTCAAGCGGGTCAGTTTTAATTATATTATTTTCAAGATTGGTGACTTTAACCGGAATGCCGTCCTTGAATTCAATTTCAATTTTTGTGGGTTTGTCCGGTGCATTTTCCGGGGATACAGTATGGGAATAAATACTTTCTTCGCACTCATGGGCAGGGTCTTCAAGGATGCCGGCTTCATGGGAAATATGCAGCAGGTTATCATCTTCACTATAGGGTTTGGATGCAGACTGTTTTGTTGGGATGCCGTGTTTTTCAGCATACTCGAGAAGATCGGTTCTCCCCTTGAAGGTGCTTAAAAAATCAGCGTTTTTCCAGGGTGCAATGACCTTGATTTTTGGATTCAGGGCATAGTATGACAATTCAAACCTGACCTGATCGTTGCCTTTGCCTGTTGCGCCATGGGATACATACTCGGCGCCGACCTGCTTTGCAATCTCTATCTGTTTTTTTGCAATGATGGGGCGGGCAATGGCCGTTCCTAAAAGGTATCGTCCTTCATATATTGTGTTGGCTTTATACACGGGAAAGATATAATCGGTGACAAATTCTTTTCTCATGTCTTCGATAAATACTTTGGATGCACCGATTTTTAATGCCTTTTGTTCTGCAGCCTCGAAATCTTCTTTCTGGCCGATGTCGGCCATATAGGCAAATACTTCATAGCCTTGTTCCAACAGCCATTTTAATATAACAGAGGTGTCAAGCCCGCCTGAATAGGCTAGAACAACTTTTTCTTTTGACATTGGATCTCCTTTATTTTTTTAAATTCCAATTAGTTTTAAATATCATGGCCTATTAATGAAGAAAAACATTGAAATAGTCAACAAAAAATGGTTTTGCCAAGTTTTTCTGGAAATCTGTGATTTATGATATTATCAGTGAATTTAGGGCGTTACTCAAGTCTTTTGGACCAAAAGCAACGAAATTGTTGTGCAATGATCGCAACACCTCACGAATTATTTTTTTCTTGGGACTGGGAGAAAGCATTTGGATTTCAACGGTTTCTTTCCCCTGGCCTTCCAGAACCGGTCCTGTGCCAAGGTGCAGGGATTCAGGATTGGATTCAGGAACGGGCTTTACCTGTAGCAAGTCTAACCCCTGACGGGTGATGCCGATACCACCGGAAAGGGTTTTCAGTTCAGCATAGCCCTGGATAAAAAGGGTTTCTGCCATTGCTCCGGCATCTGTTTTTTCAAGGCCTAAACCAGTACCCACATCATACATGGACACCTGTGCTTTAGGATCGCCTTTGGTCAGGGTATAGAGTTCAAATAAATAGGCATTTGCTTCGGGGCTATCAAGGTCCATTCAGTTATTCCTTTGTTCAATGTAATTTCAATATTTGATCATCATAACATGGCTAAGCAGGCAAAGGAATTGCCAAATTTTTTTTAAGAATGGGCTTTGTGAATATCTTTGATATTGCTTATTAGCTTTTATAATCCCTTTCTTGGAAGCGTATAAACAGGGCCAATCCAATAAACACAAGGCACATGCCTGCAATGGCAAGGCTGTTTGGCAACGGTGCATTCAGAATCAATATTTCTCCGATAAGTGCGAAGATTACCTCACTGGATTGGGTCGCATCAACTGCGGCCAACTCGCTTGGCTTGCTGGATTTATTACGCGCCATTAAAAAAAGACTGGTGGCGATAACGCCGGAAAATATGGCAACCAGAAAAGTGTTAAAAATTTGCCCGGCTGATGGAAGTTGCGGCCTTACAATTGCGACAAGTATCAACCAGAAAGGCACAGAGCCCCATGATAATAACAGTACTTTATGAAATGGGTTTTCCACCAAAGGATCATCAATTTTGGGAAGGGAAGGGTTCCCATTATTGGCTTCCCAAACCAGTTGGTTCCCGATGGGATAACAAAATGCTGCAATCAAAACAGGAAATCCCCCCATAAATAACTCTTTAAATGATGACATTTGCGCATGACTCAGATTGATCATTAACACCCCTGAGAAGACGATGACGGAAAAAAGCCATACCTTTTTTGGAAAGGATCGCCCAAAACCGACCAACACCACGAGCGTTGCTATAATCGTCAATTGCCAGGTAGCAGCAATGATCCAGCCGGGTGAATGGTCTGCACTAAAGCATATTAATGCATAAAACCCACCGAAACCAATAGTTCCTGTCAGGGTCCAGAATTCCCAGTTATTCAAAAAAAGTCGAACCAACCCTTTTATCGTATTAAATCCTCTAAACAAAGAAATAAACCCGGTTAAAACAAGGATCATAAAGGCATATCTAAGACTTGCCGACCATAACCAGTGACCACCTTCCAGACTCATCATCCGGTTCAGGATAAAGGTTGTACTGAAAAACAGGCCCGACAAAAGGCCAATTGAAATTAATGAAATCATATTTACCTATACCAAATGAAATTACGATTTTTTTCACCGTATCGACCAGACTACAGTGCCGGATATAATACTATCAGGAAAAGAGCAAGAAATTTGAGGTAATAATTTATTCTTTGGGAAAAATAGGTTGTTAACTTGCTTTCCCTCTGATATCGAGAAGGAGAACAACGTTGCGTTGTTTTCCTGTTAACAATTTGAGGATAGTTTGCTGATAAGAAAAGATCACAGGTATGGTCATCATCAACTGGTTTTTCCTTGAATCCCCTTAAACTTGAAAGGATTTTACCCCTTGCAAAAGAATATAATGTGGATATTGTGGGGTTCCTGTTGTATCCTGACAGCCGGGTGCCAAAGGATTAAAATCAAAAAAAAATAACGATAAGGAAAAATGATGAATTTCACGAAAGAACAATTATTGGAAATGCTGGCGCAAATCGCGCCCAACCGTTATGTTCAAGCGGTGTTGATTGTCCTTTTGTTTTTTGCCCTGGCAAAGGTCATGGATGTGATCACCACCAGGGGAATCAAAAGATGGATAGAAAAGACTAGACTCAAAATAGACGATCAGGTACTTGACATTTTTCACAAGCCCGTCTTTCTCAGTATCATACTCTTTGGCCTTGCCCTGGCCACTGAAAGATTGGAGTTTAAAGAGATCATAAACTTCATAACCCTGGGTGGCCTGAAAACCGTGGCCATATTTTTGTGGGCAGCTGTTGCAGCACGATTCCTTAAGCTTCTAATCAAACTGGTGAGTCACGACAAAAGTCGGTTCAGGTTAATACAGGACCAGACGCTGCCGTTGTTCAACAATCTGTTGATTATTCTGGTAACAGGCCTGTCAATTTATATTATTTTTCTGGTCTGGAACATTGATCTGACAGCCTGGGTAGCCTCTGCTGGCATAATAGGCCTTGCAATCTCCTTTGCCGCAAAAGACACGTTGGCCAATTTGTTTTCAGGTGTATTTATCATGGCGGACGCACCCTATAAACTCGGGGATTTCATTGTTCTTGATTCAGGCGAGCGGGGAGCAGTGACGAACATCGGTATTCGCAGCACACGTCTTTTAACCCGTGATGATGTGGAAATTACTGTGCCCAATTCAATTATGGGAAATACCAAGATTACCAATGAAGCCGGCGGGAGACATGAAAAATTTCGCATCCGTGTCCAGGTGGGAGTCGCTTATGGGTCGGACATTGATAAGGTTCATAAAGTTTTGATTGATGTGGTAGCAAACTTCCCGGATGTCTGCAAAATTCCTGAGCCGCGCGTGCGGTTCCGCGCCTTTGGAGAATCAAGCCTTGATCATGAATTATTATGCTGGGTAAACAAACCGGTGTTGCGAGGCAAGGTACTGCACCTGCTTAATACTGCTGTTTATAAAAGGTTTTTAAAAGAAGATATTGAAATACCATTTCCTCAACGGGATGTGCATGTTCGGTCGGCATCGGTGGGAAATGCAAGCATTGACTCTTATGAAACTGATCGCTGATAATCTTCGTATTACAAAAAAAAGTATTCAGGATGCGCTGACGGGCCGGAACCCCAAACCCATACAGGAACTTGTGAAGCAGTGTGTGGAAAAAGGGGCGTGGGCCATTGATGTGAACACCGGGCCTTTGGGCAAATCCTCTGAAAAGGGTATGGCATTTTTCATTGAGGCAGTACAGAGTGTGACAGATCTGCCATTGCTCATTGACACCTCCAATCCTGCTGCCATGAAGGCAGGACTTGAAGCTGCAAACAACAAAGCTATTATAAACGGGTTTTCCCTTGAACCCCATAAGCTTGAGAAAATTTTACCCCTTGCAAAAGAGTATGATGCCGATATTGTTGGTTTCCTATTGTATTCTGACTGCAGGGTGCCAAAGGATGAGGCCCAAAGATTTGAGATTGTCCTTGAGCTGTTTGAGCGGGCTGAAGCGGCGGGAGTTCCAAAATAGCGGATTATTATTGATCCGATTGTGCCGCCTTTGGCATGGGAGGACGGTATTGTCCAGGCAAGGGCAGTTCTGAATGTCATCCGGATGTTACCGGATTTATTGGGTTTCCCCGTGAGGACCATTGCAGGACTTTCCAATCTGACCACAGGGGCAGGGGATAAAAAGAAAAAGAGGCTTATGGAGCAAAGCTATATTGCCATGCTGGCAGCGGCAGGTCTGGATTATGTTTTGATGGATATTTTGAGTCGGAAAACTGTGAATACAGCCAGGGCTTCCGGCATTCTTGCCAAAGAAGAACTCTTTTCCTGGGGAATGGTTCCCGGGTAATGGGCTTACTTTATGGATGATCTGGCGACCTTGGCCTCGTCAAAGGATGCCATCTGGCACATGATCTTACAGGCCGCATCGGCCATGTCAATAGCAAGTGCGGCGCCTGTGCCTTCACCCAGCCGCATGTCAAAATCAATCAGGGGCACAAGATCCATGTGAGAAAGTGCTGCCATCTGGGCCTGTTCCACTGATTTGTGACCGGAGATGAGATATTCCTGGATTGCCGGGTTTATGATATAAGCCACAAGTCCCGCTGCCGTTGAGATGACCCCGTCAAGAACAACGGCCGTTTTTTTCGAGGCTGCTGCAAGAACTGCCCCTGCAATGCCTGCGATTTCAAACCCGCCGATTTTCTGAAGGATCTCAAACCCGTTGGCAGGATCAATGGTATGGAATGCTAGCGCTCTTTCAATGACCTCGGTTTTGTGGGCCAGCCCCTTGTCATCCACTCCGGTTCCCCTTCCCGTGGCCTGGGCAGGTGGTATCCCGGTGATGACGCAAGTAATGGCAGAGGCAGAAGTGGTATTGCCGATGCCCATTTCTCCGAGCCCCAATATATCAATAGGATTTTGGTCATAAGCGTCAAGAAAGGTGGTCATCCCGTTTTCAAGGGCCAGGATCATCTGCTTTTTTGTCATGGCATCTTCAATGGCAAAGTTGCGGGTTCCTTTGGCTACTTTTTTGATGATCAGTCCGGGATGGGAGTTGAATTCACGACTTACGCCTATGTCCACGACTTTCATGTCTATATCGTGATGGCGGCACAGAACATTGATGGCAGCTCCGCCGTTTAAAAAATTATCCACCATTTGGGCTGTTACCTCGGAGGGATAGGCTGAGACACCTTCCTCGGTAATCCCGTGGTCACCTGCAAATACAAACAGGTTCTTGTGTTGGATTTCGGGATTGAGATTGTTCTGGATCAGGCTCATCTGGACGGCAAGGTCTTCAATGCGGCCTAGGGCACCCAAGGGCTTTGTCTTGTTATCAATTTTTGCTGTGGCATCAGCCAGCAGGCTGTCTGACAGGGGGGTGATATTTTCAATCACTTTTCTGCAAAGGCTTTGAGGGGTAAGGTCATCCAGGCTGATACCAGGGGGTTGGCTCTTTTGTCTTACTTCAGTTAGTGATGTATCAGGCCTAAGGCCAAAATCAAGGATATATTTCAGGTGCTTCCCGGAAAGCACCTTTGCCATCAATTCCGGGGTTTTTTCAGGTGCAACAATTTCTTCGATCAAAAGTTTAAGCCGGCTTTCATGGGCCTGCATGAAGGGGAGGGCCTTTTCCATGTGATCTCTTGTCATGCCATAAACGCCGGATACAACGGCTTCCTTGTAGTGTATAAGGTTCAATAGGTTGGTTTCAATGTGTTCGTTTTTTGAAATCCCGCTGAAAAAGGAAATCTGACCACCCTTACCAACTTTTGCAATGCCCTGACAAAAAGCAATGAAATCTGCACAGGCATTGATCACCAAATCAAATTCACTCCCATGGGTGTCTTTTAGGCAGGTAATACCGGTTGCCGAAAGAAAGGGTGCAACATGCTTTATTTTTGTTTCATTCTTTTCAATGATTAGGGGGACAAGACCCAGGTGCCGGGCATATAGGGCCGTGATCAGCCCCATGGTGCCGGAGCCTAAGATCAGTATCCGGTTATTCTTTTTAAAGAATAATTTTTCAAAGGCATTGATGACACATCCAATCGGCTCTGCAAAACAGGCCACATGGGTAGATAGATCATCCGGGATGGGGATCAGGCTTTCTTCGGGCAGGACGGCCTTGTCTGCAAATCCGCCGTCCGTATGGAACCCGGTAATTTTCATGTCTTTACAGAGGTTTTCCCGGCCATTTTCGCAAAACTTGCAGACACCGCAGCTTTTCCCGGGCCAGACAATATAATTTTGGCCGGTTTGATCTTTGACCACCATTTCATGGCCCAGAACTCTTGGAAATACAAGATCCTTGTGGCCCTGTTCCCACATCTTGGCGTCAGTTCTACAGATGGCGCAGCAAAGGACGTCTGTTTTTACAAATCCCGGTTCAATTTTGTCTGTTTTTAGATCTGGTCTTATTTCAAGTTTTCTAAGGCCTGTTAATACCATTTTCATTTTTATAGATCCTCTTCCGTAATAACGAGTTTTTTAATGCTGATATTGCAAAATTCTTTTTCTTTTAGGCGGGATTCATGCTGTTGCACCACATCCATCTGGTCAAAGGGGAATACGCTGGCTTTTTCAAGCCTGACAAGCAGATAATTGTCATCCTTGAACCGGATATACTCCCGGTCAGACTTTAAAATAAGAAGTTCCATTTTATGCCACCTGTTTTATTGTACTAAACTGTGAAGTTTTTTTAAGCCCATTTCCGGGTCTGTGTTCTGTGCTTCTACCCATTTTTCAAGGGTTTGAAAGGCTGTACCTTTTTCCAGGAGTTTTGCGGCCTGCTCAATCCCGTCTTCAAGGTTTGTCGCCCGATCTGCTGCCAGGAAAATCAATCCTGCATTGAGCAGCGCGGCATCTTTTCTGGCGCTGTTTTCTCTGTTGTTTAAAAGGGCGGCAAACCGTTTTGATTCTGTCTCGATATCTTTTTCAGGCGACAGATCCTTACCATTCTTCACTGAAAGGCCAAGTTTTTTCGGGTCAATGGTAAATTCATTGATCCCATCCTTTTCAGAGATTCGCGCACAATGGGTGATTCCGCAGACCGAGGCTTCATCCATGCCCTTGTTTGATTCATCAATAGAACCGTGCAAGACAATGGCACTTTTGTAGCCGATTTCTTCCATGACATTTGCCACGGGCAGGATTACCTTTTTTGAATAAACGCCTCTAACTCCGATGGAAGGAAGGGCAGGGTTGGCTAAAGATGCCGCAATATTAAGGGTTGACCCGAAATAAATCTGGGACAGGATGCGGCCTAAGGCCATGGGGTGAATATGGGGGCTCATACCGTTGAAAAGGCCAAGACCGGCGGTTTCAATGCTTTTGACAACAAGGTCTGCAGTACATTCCACATCAACGCCCAGGGCCTCTGCCATATCCACGGTTCCGCAAACAGAGGTAATGGCCCGGGCACCGTGCCTTGCCATGGGGATACCGCCTGCAGCGGCAATAATGGAGGCTGCCGTACTGATGTTGAATGTTTTAAAGGTGTCCATACCAGTGCCGCTGTTATCAACGGTTTTGATTTCACTTTTTAAGTTCACCTTTGTGGTGTCAAGATCATAGATAGCTTCCCATGAGCCTGCAACTTCTTTTTTTGTTTCTCCCTTGGCTGTCAGGGCTGCCAAAAAAGCGCCTTGCTGCATGTCTGTGATGTCATTGTTTAAAACAGATGCAAAGCTTTTTTTTGCTTCATTTCTGGTGAGATTTTCTTTCTGGATGAGGCGGGTGATAATTGCGCCAAATTCCCTGTTTGATGTCTGGGACATAATATAATACCTCTTGAATAAAAATATTCCTATTCAACAGGATCTTGTTCCAGCAGAGAATCCTAAAATTTTGCATTAAGGCAGGCTTTCCGACTTACGGATCATCCTAATCACTGCGTCTTCCCCTTTTTAAAAGAGTGACCTAGTGCAGTTTTCGTCCCCGATCACGGCAATGGCTGGCATGTGACGGACTTGCACCGTCTTTCCTTTTACCTTGGGGTTTGAACCATGAAAAACCCCAGCACCTTTATACCTGGCAAAAGGTTATACCTCGGCGCCCCTTTTTTTGTCAACCAATAAAAAACCATCATTTTTCAGCAGGTCGAAAGCAATTAACTGAAAATGGTCAGGCAGGCGCCGGTTAGTGCCAGAAGTATGGCAATGGTTTTGTTCACGGTGATTTTTTCCTTCAGGAAAACAGCGGCCAGGATGAAGATGAAAATCGTGGACATCTGGTTCAGAATAGCTGCCCGGGATGCGGTTGTATATTTCATTCCTGCCACCCAGCAGAGCAGTGCCAGATAATTTCCCGTAATAGAGGCGGGAAGGGCAATGAACCAGGCCTTTGAAAATTTGAGTTCCCTGAAGTATTGTTTCCGTTTGGGGTGGAATAAGATAAGGACCAACAGGGATACCGTTGCTGCCGTTACCCGGACAAGGGTTGCCCAGAAGACATCGGTCCGTTCCAACAGCTCTTTTATCATCACAATGCCGGCAGCCAGAAAGAACATGGAAAGACAGCCAATAATAATGCCGGATAACGGGCTTTTGTTTCCCGGGGTTTCACCGGGCGCCTTTTTTCTTTTCATTGAGCCCACAAGAACGGCTGTAAGTACCAGGAGGCCGCCGATAATGGCACCGGCACTTAACTTTTCTCCCAGCAGGATAAAAGAAAAAAAGATCACGCTGGGAAGATAGAGGCATTCCACAATGGCAACAAGGCCGGCACCAAGACGGTTTAAGGCGATGAAAAAGAAAAGATCTGCCAGGGTAATCCCTAGAAAGCCTGATACTGCCAGCAGCAGCCAGTCATTGATGGGCTTGTCCGGGAAAAACGGGATATCCAGGATTACCATGGTCAGGGAGACCAGGATCAATGCTACAAAACTTTTATAGATATTCAGAGAAATAGGGGAAAATACTTCACCACTTTTTTTGAACATGATCACAGCACTGGCCCAAAAAAAGGCCGATAAAAGTGATAATATGGAACCCAGCATAGCGATTAGCCTTGATATTTGTTAAAAAGCCTTCCCTTTAGATGGGGAATGCCTTTTTGTTCATCCCGAAGTTCAAAAATAATAATGGCCGGGTTGTTTTCTGTATCGTTTTGACGTTCATACCCTAAAGCAGCTGTTGCCGGCATGAAAATCGGCAGCTTGAATGCTGCTTCAATGGTGGCAGAATCGCGAATACCAAATTCCCTGTCAAGGCTTGCAATAACCCGTGCAAGACTCCACATGCCGTGGGCAATGGCTTTTTTGAATCCAAAAAGTTTTGCCAGAAGAGTGTAGAGATGATGGGGATTGTAATCCCCTGAGACTACTGCATATTTTCTGCCGGTATCAGCCGGCACAAAGAAGGTCTCTTTTTTTGTTAAAATGGTTTCGTCTTTTTTTTGTACCCCTTTTTTTTTTACATGACTTTTGGTAAAAAAGGTTGAGGTGCCCTGCCAGACAACCTGACCGCCGGATATGACTTCCAGAGTAAAACCGGTTTCAAGCCCTTTCTCGGTTTTTTTAATACTTTCAAGTGTGCAGGCAAGATCAAGGGTTTCATGGGTTGCCACAGATCTTTTCTGCTCAAAAGATTGAAATATCTGGATCAGCCCCAATGGATTAATGGGAAAAAAAGAAGATGTAATAAATTTGCCCAGAAGGCCAATAAAGAGTGTTTGCAAATAGGATATGGGGATGATATCGGGTCTGTCTTCTGAAAAGCCGCAGACGGTTCTGTAATTCGTAATCAGCTCTTTATCCGGCAAATAATTTTTTAAAATAATTCGGGTTTTTTTAACAATAACGTTATCTTTAATCGTATTGGAGCGAAAAGGAGAAATCAAAAATGCTTTGAGAAAAACAAATCCCATGGAGGGGCACTTTTTTAGTTCCACGACAGTTTCAGGAACTGCCAGTGCTATCTGCTTGATAGATTGATCATTTTTCATTTTTATCTGCTCTAAAAATTTCTGTCATAAAGGAGCATACTTTATCTTTGTTTAAACTTGAAGTCAATAAAGGGTTCGGAGAAAGAATATGAATAAAAATAGAAGCTTAAGTGTACTCAACTATTGGAAAACAATGTTTTTTTTTAAAAAAATAGATTCTGGTTGACGATAGATATAGCAGAGTATAGCTTATAAAATTGTGAAATATACTAGAATTGATTTTAAACAGGAGAAAGAAAATGAAGACAATAATGGATATTGTTATTGCAAGAGATCCCTTTGAAAAAGAATTCCACCAGGCAGTAAGAGAAGTTGCCGAATCGGTAAAACCCGTTCTGGATCAGAATCCGGAATACCGGCATGCAAGGATTATGGAGAGAATCGTAGAGCCGGAACGCATGATCCAGTTCAGGGTTCCCTGGGTGGATGATCAGGGTATGGTTCGAGTCAATAGAGGCTTCAGAGTCGAGATGAATTCTGCCATTGGGCCTTACAAAGGCGGTCTTCGTTTCCATCATTCCGTCAACCTTTCCATCATGAAATTTCTTGCCTTTGAACAGACATTTAAAAATGCATTGACAACTCTCCCCCTTGGCGGTGGAAAAGGTGGATCAGACTTTGATCCCATGGGCAGATCAGATAATGAAGTCATGAGATTCTGCCAGAGTTTCATGTCCGAACTTTTCCGTCATTTAGGCCCTGATACAGATATTCCTGCAGGGGACATTGGTGTCGGCGGAAGAGAGATCGGATACCTTTTCGGTATGTGTAAAAAATTGAGAAATGAATTTACGAGCACGATGACGGGAAAAGGTCTTAACTGGGGCGGAAGTCTGATAAGGCCGGAGGCAACCGGATATGGTGCAGTCTTTTTTGCCGAGGAAATGCTGGCAACCCGGAAAGAAAGCATTACGGGCAAAGTCTGCCTGGTATCAGGTTCCGGTAATGTTGCCCAGTATACTGTTGAAAAATTAAATCAGATGGGAGCAAAGGTTGTCGCACTTTCTGATACTTCCGGGTATATTTATGATGAAAAAGGGATTGATGAAGCCAAGCTCCAGTATGTCATGTACCTGAAAACTGTAAAACGCGGCAGAATTAAAGAGTATGCGGAAAAATATCCGGAATCCGTGTATACAGCCCGGGATGCCGGATCTGATCACAATCCGCTTTGGGACAATAAAGCAGACTGCGCTTTCCCAAGTGCCACCCAGAATGAAATTAATGCCAAAGATGCCCAGAACCTGATAAATAACGGCGTGTATGTGGTCAGCGAGGGAGCGAACATGCCGACCACGCCGGAAGGTGTTGATATCTTTCTTGACAATAAAATTCTCTATGCACCGGGCAAGGCTGCCAATGCCGGCGGTGTTGCCGTATCAGGGCTTGAAATGTCCCAGAATGCAATGAAAATCAAATGGCCCCGTAAAGAAGTAGAAGCCAAGCTCATGGGCATCATGAAAAACATTCATGCGGCATGTCTTTCTGCTTCACAAGAATATGGAACGCCTGGCAACTATGTCAATGGTGCCAATATTGCCGGATTTATTAAAGTGGCGGATTCAATGATGGATCAAGGTGTGGTTTAGTTTCCCTTGATTTTTTAGCAGGATAAAACCAAAAGGCCGGTTCAATTTTTCAACCGGCCTTTTTTTACATATCAGTAATATAGGGTTTGATCATTGCAAGCTCGTTGGGCCTGATGGGCCGCCAGGATATGGAATAAAGCGTTGCGGAAAGCAGCTTTGTATCCGGGTGCAGCCGGGTCACCCGGATTGTGTCATCCAGTTCAATCCACAAAGTGTTCTCAATATCAATATCATATTCTTTTGATATTTTTTGTGCAAAAGTATGGATATAGTGTCTTAAGGACGTATTCATGGTCGCTCGGGCCCCGGCATTTTTAAGAATGACGGCTATGGGAATGAGATAGCTGATATTTTTTTTGTCTGTTGCAAGCTTTACAATTTTCACGTGGTATGATCCCGGCCACCATGAGATGGGTTTTTCCCCTGAAGTGCTTTTCCCATCCCATGCATAAATAAAATCATGCAGAATCATTTTGTATTCCTTAGTTTATAAGGGTTTTTATTGCCATACGACACGCATGGGCAAAATCCTCGGGATAACATCCGCTGATCCATCTTAACTGGGCTTCGGAAAAAGTGTCCGGTGCATAGGGAAGCCTTGGGATGAATGAATATAACAGGTGCTGATCTGTCTCGGTTGAATCAAACCGCTTTGAGAATTCAATAGAGGTCACAAGTTGGGCACCAAGGGATTCAAGGGTTTTTACAGCGGTTAGAATACCCCTGTCCAGGGATTGCCGCATTTTTATATCTGCTTCTATAATATTGCCGCAGCCGGTTTTGGGCATGAGCTGTAGTTCCCACTCTGAGATTTGCGCCTTTGGTACAAATAAAATGATATGATCATCTTCCATCAGGATCAAGGATGATTCCCCGACTTTGTTTTCATCAATTCTTGTATTGTTTTTGATGGCAGTCAAATAGTTATCAAAAAAGTTTTCCCCTGTAGCTTCCCTGTATTGCCTGGTAAAATCACCGATCAGGTCACCACAGGAAAATGAAAGTATCTTTTGGCCTGAACAGGTTTGAACATGCTTCGGGGTCATGGCGTTCTGCTGGTGGACCATTTGATGGGAAGCATGCAGCCTGTGGCCGGACTGGGCATATCCATATCCAAAGTTCCACCCCCACAGGGTATTATCAAATTCCAGGGAAGGCCCGGTATTTTGTTTAAGTTTTATCTGTATTCTATCCCTGAGATTTTCAAGCCCGCTTTGAGTAAGGCACTCTCTTTTGTCAGGCAGGGAAATGCCAAGTCCTGACGCAAGTCTTATAAATGTACGCTGGTAGTATAAATGACGGATTCCTTTCATATCTTCAAGACAAAGATCCTGAGTGCTGTACCGGATGGTATCGTTTGCCATATTGGATGCAAAATGTCCCCAGGGGATATAAGAATTTCGTCTTAAATATTCAAAGACATGGGTGTTTCCATCTTCAGAAAGATATTCCCCGGTGATTTCATTGTTCCCCTGAACACCCGGTTTCAATACCAGGGTATTTTTGTAGTCATCCGGAAGATGCCGGTTGTTCACAAGCACTTCAAAGAGTTCATGGTCATAAATGTCCGGGATGATCGCATTGTGACGGTTCTTTTTATATCCGATTCCCACGAGGATCTGGTCCTTGGGATCAAAAAGAATTTTGCATGATTTTTTAGCCAGAATCATCAGTTCTTCGGGATCTGTAGAGGCTTGAGCAAGTGCAATGAGCAATGGGTGGGGCAGGATGTCCAGAAGAGCTGTTTTATCTTTTATCCCCGTGCTTTTATCCCCGCGGGATCGTTCAAAATTTTGAAGCAGAGAGCAGGGTTCAGGCGATGAAATACGGATTTTTTCAGGATGGGCAGCTTTTATGTCAGCCCATGCAGAGTTAATATAAGTGGTGCCCCGGAAAGGAAACGGGTTGGCAATTTCATAGATGGTGTCTGCATTGGGTTCATAAAGATCGCCTTTGGGAAAATTAACGTTGTTGTCAATCATTGTGCCGTCTTCAAGCTGCCCAAGAGATGCAAAATAGTCATGGTCTCTTAAGTTTTTTATTTCAAAACGGGGCTTGTGAACTCCCACAATAAATTGACCATTTTTTCCTACACAGGATCGTAAGTCCATTATAATTCAGGCGCTCCTGACGGAATCAGACAGACAAATGTAAACGTCTTGTCAGATGTATTCCTGAACTGGTGCTCGATATTTGGCGGAACAAATATGGCGGAACCTTCTGAAACCGGATACCATTTATTCTCGATCAATACTTCTCCATTGCCTGAATGGACGAAAATTTCATGCTCCCAGTCGTGGGTGTGCTTTGGAGTATGACCGTCCTTACCCATTTCAAATAATCTCATGCAAAATTTTTTTGCTCCGTCTTCTTTTCCGATCATCACTCTGCCAGCCACGTTTTTAACCATCTCATTGTCCATGATAACCGGCAGTACATCTTTATAATTGGTAACTTTCATTTGTGACGCTCCCTTTATTTGGTGTGGTCATTCAAGTGTTTTTAAAATTGAGTATGTATAAACAAAAATATGCTATTAATTATAGAATTGTCAATGAAATTGGACTTTGTTTTAACATAGCCCGGTAGCGGTCAAACGATAGTATTGATAAAAAATAGTATTGACATCGGTATAACAAAAGACCATACTGATAGCATAACAACATACGTACCAGGGAGGCTTGTCATGGTAACCAGCGTAAAAACAGCTATATCAATGCAAGAAGAATTATTTAAAGAAGTAAATAGGTTAGCCGGGGAAATGAATATCTCAAGGAGCAAATTGTTTGTGATGGCAGTTCAAGAGTATATTAAAAAAAATGAGACCCAAAATTTACTTTCTCAAATTAACAAGGCATTTAGTGATTTTTCGGATTCTGATGAAATTAAAGTCCATAGCAAGATGCGTCAGAAACAAGCTAAAAATCTTGAGAGCGAGTCATGGTAATTGAACAAGGTGAAATATATTGGGTAGCCCTTGGTGAACCAGGCGGCTCAGAACCAGGATATAGACATCCACATATTGTTGTCCAAAACAATCTCTTTAATTCGAGCAAAATCGATACTGTTGTGATGTGTTCACTGAATTCCAATTTAAAACGAGGCTTATTTCCGGGCAATGTCGTTTTAGACAAAGGTGAAGCAGGTCTTCCCAAAAAGAGTATTGTGAATATTACTCAAATTTATACCGTAGATAAAAACGACCTTTGTGAAAAAATAGGGAAAGTAACCAACGAAATAATCAAGGAAATACTGAGAGGGATTCAACTGCTTACAGAGCCCAGAGAGCTTTAACTACAGGGGCTACACCGGGTATTATAACGTTAAGCCAACACCAAATCAAACCAAAGGAACAGAGATCTGAATGGCAGAAAATGAAGCAACAGCCAGAATAAAAATCAACAAATTGCTTGAAGAAGCTGGCTGGAGGCTTGTTTGGTTGTAGATTTTGAGGCTAATCTACTGCAAAGTCTGTGAACATTATTTTGGTAAAGAGCGGCAGTCAGGGAGCAGCCATAGAATTTACAAAACTCCTTGGCAAGGTGACCCACGAGTTAATATCCAAAACAACAAAGGTAAAGCTAAAGCATACCAGGTTAAACAGGTGCTTAACGCCGTAGAAAGACTGGAGGTGGAAAATGCCATCAAAAAATGATCATTATACATACAGAGTTACCTGGTCAGAAGAAGACAATGAGTATGTTGGTCTATGTACAGAATTTCCTAGCCTGAGCTGGGTTTCCAAAGCTCAGGAATCAGCTTTAAAAGGTATACGTAATATCGTAGCTGCGTAGCTGAAATAATTAAAGATATGAAAGAAAATAGTGAAAAAATTCCACAGCCAATTGCGCACAAAAATTATAGTGGTAAATTTATGGTTCGCATACCTCCGGAAGTTCACCGCAGCCTGGCAATCCAAGCGGCTGAGTCGGGTGTAAGTATTAACCGGTTAGTCAGTTCACGGCTAAGCCATTAAGCTATTTTGAGGCCAGATATTTTTGAAGGGCTATCATCATTCGGATTTCACCATAGGTATAGTCACCTCCCAGAGTACTTTTTACTTCGGTGAGAGAATTATTGTGATCAATAGCCAGTTCCTTTTCAATGGCCTCTTGTTTTTCAGGAGAAAGCAATTTGTTTATATCTAAGGTGCCTTTTTCCACAAAAAAACTCAGATGCGTTTCAATGGTAGAAGTTGCCAGCCCTCTTTCTTTTGCAATCTGAGCAATCGTTAATCCCTTATTGAACATATCAAAACTTGTCTGTTTTGTGTCGGAAGGTGACGTCTTTTTTTTTGCCGGGGTACTTTTTTTTGAAAGTTTTTTAGGCACTGGCAGTACAATTTTGTTTATCCCGTGTTTTTTGCGATAGGCTAAAACCAGTTCCACAAGTTCTTCTCCATAGTTTTCAATGGTTTTTTTGCCCACGCCACTTATTTTCTTTAAAACAGCCGTATTTTCCGGCAGGCATACCACAATCTGAATCAATACCCGTTGGTGTAAAATCTGAAAATGGGCAAGCCCTTTCTCTTTGGCCGTGCTGGATCGCCAGTCTTTCAGGGCCTGGAATAACTCTGGATGCTCAATATCTGATTCACCATAATCCGGGAGCGGTCTCTTTTTTCTTTTTTCAGGGATAAAGTCAATCTGGGCATTTGCAACGGCACGCAGATAACCCGAGGGTGAAAATACTTTTTCGCAGCTTTGTACGCCAGCTACTTTCACTGCAATTTCATTTTTAAGATTATTCAGGGCATTGTTAATCTTTTTACGAAGTTCGGTGTTGTCTGTTTCTATATGTAATTTTTGAATAGATTCTCCAAAAATCACGGCAAATTTTTCCTGAAACCATAGAGACGCTTTGCTGATCCGTTCCAAAATAACCGCATCTGATTCGGGCAGGTTGCCATCTGCAAAAATTGTGTTTAATTGTCGCTTAAAATTTTCACTGACAACAAAGATATCTTTTGTGACTATTTTTTCCAGCTGAGAAATATCTGCAATGCCTGAAACCTGCAATAGTCTGGCGTTACCCAGCAAAAGACGGACAAGATAGCCCAAACGGTTGTGCAATGGTTGAAAATCAAAACAATCAAGCAATAGCTGCTGCTGATATTTTATTCTATCAGCGTTAAGGCGGTTTTCAGACGGCTGGTTTTGACTGGTGGCGTTGCTGAAATTATTTATTGCCTGGTCTGTTTCTATTCCATTGGATGAGAGGGGAGAGCTGAGTACGATACCTTCTAAGGTTTTACAGCGGCTTAAGGCCACGTAAACCTGACCATGGGCAAATGCTGCCCTGGCATCGATAATGGCTTTATCAAAGGTCAGCCCCTGGCTTTTGTGTATGGTTATGGCCCATGCAAGTTTTAAAGGGTATTGCGTAAATTTACCGAGGATGTCCTCTTCAATTTCCTTGTTTTCATCGTTAAATGTATATTTGATATTTTCCCAAATCACCGGTTCCACCACGATTTCCTTGGGATCTCCGGGGCAGATAACATAGATATACTTATCTGAAATTTTGATTACCCTGCCTATTTTACCATTGAAATAGAGTTTTTCAGAAGATTGGTCATTGCGCACAAACATCACCTGTGACCCCTCTTTAAGCTTTAGAAAGGCCTGGGTGGGAAAGATATGCTCTGGGAAATCTCCGGAAATTTGAGCTTTAAAATGGTGCTCTTTTTTGCTTAAAGCATCAAGCCTGGACTGATTCATGGAATTTGCGTTGCGATTGTGGGTGGTCAGGGTAATATAGCCCTGGTTTCTGCCTGGCGTAAAATCCGGAATGTAACGCTGATTAAGATTCTTCAGGGTGGATTCATCAAGCCGGTTATCGCGCACCCGGTTAAGCAGCTTGATAAAACCCGCATCTGACTGACGATAAATATGTTTCAACTCAATTGTAACCAATTCACTAAGATCAAGCGCATTACTGCTGAAAAAATAAACGGATTCATAATATTGCTTTATAAGTTGCCAGTCATCGCGCTTTGCCACTGGAGAAAGCTGATGCAGGTCACCTATCATGAGCAGCTGCACTCCGCCAAAGGGCTGATTATTGCGGCGATGGCGGCGCAGTGCTGCATCCACTGCATCGAGCAAATCGGCTCTTACCATACTTATTTCATCAATTACCAGCAGATCAAGGCTTTGTATAATCTGCTTTTTTTCTTTACTGAACCTGAACTGGCGATGCTTATTGCTCTCATAGGTCTCGCTTCCCGGCACAAATGGGCCAAAAGGCAGTTGAAAAAAAGAATGAAGCGTGACCCCACCAGCGTTGATAGCTGCAACACCCGTTGGAGCTGTGATAATCATCCGCTTTGCCATGTTCTTTTGCAGACTGTGGAGAAAGGTTGTTTTGCCGGTGCCGGCTTTCCCTGTCAAAAAAATATTGCAGCCAGTGGTCTGGACAAAGTCATTGGCAAGTTGCAGTTCATGGTTTGTAAAAGACATGTTTTTCCCCTGGTCCTGCAGGTCCTGTGTTGTACGCCGATAAAAAATTAGATTAGATAGGAACTTGCTTTTTGTCAAGAGACTATGGGTTTCGCAAATCTATGGAACTTTAAAACTTTTTTAAAAAATAGACATTTAGCCAAAATGCCAATCCTGGCATTTTGGCTAAATGATCGGATACCATGAATTTAATCAAAAAAATGGTTAGAAAATAGCGTGTTATAAATTGCGCTTAATCCACAACTTGAAATTTTTTGCATTTGACATGCCCTGTTTATTTGGTTATGCCATTAATCCAAAAATGAAAGTTAACTTAAATTTAGATAATGGGGAATAAATCAATGCCTAAAGACTGGGATTTTGATGAAATTGTTGATCGAGAAGGCACGGCTTCCATGAAATGGGAACCAGGTGTTTTATCGGCAATATTTGGAAAAGGAAAAGAGAATCTTCTCCCATTATGGGTTGCAGATATGGATTTTAAATGCCCAACCGTGGTTAGAAAAGCCATGGAAAAACGTTTGGAGCATCAGATCTATGGATATAGCCTGGTTGACCCCTCATATTTCCCGGCACTGATTTCCTGGTACCAACGAAGGCACCAGTGGGAAATTGATGAAAAATGGATTATAACAACTCCGGGAATCGTTCCTGCCATAAATTATATTGTTCAACGATTTTCCAAACCAGGAGATAAGGTCCTCATACAAACCCCTGTGTATTATCCCTTTGCCAGAGCCATTCAAAACAATGGCCGCAGGATTTTAGACAATCCTTTGCAAATTGTTGGCGATCATTATCACATGGATTTTGCAGATTTAGAAAAAAAGGCTAGAGATCCAAGGGCTAAAATGGCAATTCTCTGTAGCCCGCATAACCCTGTTGGGCGAGTCTGGACCAGGGAAGAACTCGAAAAATTCGGAAATATCTGTATCAAAAATAACATTCTCATTATTTCAGATGAAATCCATTGTGATTTAATTATGCCTGGATTCAAACATACCTGTTTTCCGACTATTTCAGAAGCATTTGCCCAAAATTCCATAACAGGGCTTGCCGCCAGTAAAACTTTCAATTTAGCAGGTTTGCACCAGTCAAGTATTATTATACCCAACGCGGGTTTAAGGCAGGAGCTTTCAAGCCAAATTGAAAATCTTGGATTTGCCAATTCAATTGGCGGAACTCTTTTTGGCGCCATTAGTGCGGCTGCAGCCTTTAATGGGGCTGAACCCTGGTTGGAGGATCTTATTATCTATCTGCATGATAATTTCATGTATTTAAAAACTTATATTGAAACCCGGTTGCCCGGTGCAAAGGTCTATGATCTTCAAGGAACTTATCTGGTCTGGGTGGATTTTCGGAACCTTGGATTGGACTGCAATAAAATGACCCGGATATTGGAAGAAGATGCCAATGTTGCATTGGATCATGGGAATTGGTTTGGTGAAAACGGGGCTGGATTTGAAAGATTTAACATTGCCTGTCCCAGGTCCATACTTATCAAAGCCGCTGAATCTGTAGTTTCAGCCATAAAAAAACACATAGGAAACCATGCTGGCCACAATCAGAAGTGATTGATATATCCTATAAAATAATTAAAGAAGTAAAAGAAAATAATGAATAAATATCTATTGTCTGAGGTTATCCTATTTATTTTTTGACTTCAAACTGTCCAGGGCTTCTGTTGCAGCATCAATAAGGTCCTGATGTACAAGTCTGGGAAGCTTTTTTTCGAGCCATTCTTTTGTTTTAGCATCGCCTGCTTCGCCCAGTGCATAGAGGATATCTCCTTGTATGGGAATATCTTTTCCGTCAAACAGGTCGATCAGGGTGGGGCAAAGCCTTGCCGCAAGTTCCGGGTCAGTTTCGGCAAGTTCTTCTACAACAACCATGGCTCCCAGCCGCACTGACCATGTTTCATGGAGCAAAAGTTTGATAAAGGCATCAAAGATTTTTCCCTTCTCAATCATCTGCCGGGCTACCCAGGAAGCATCCCCCTGTTCAAGGATTGTCTTTAATGTTCCAGCGCTCAACTGTGACGGGTCACGGCTGGTAATTATTTTTACAATTTCGTCTGCGGAAACACTTCCAGTCCATCGAAAATCATCATCAAGGATCAGACATGGCGCTGACAGGACACCATCTTTTTGTGCGGTTTCGGGAAACAGACTGCCGTCAAGGATATGAAGGTTTATGTTGTTGCAATTGAGTGCCAGGGGTATGACCGTTCTGACCACATTGGGGCAATGGGGGCACTCCAGGGCAATATAGAGTTTTAACCGGACCGGGATGTCTATTTTATCAAGGGTTTGCCGGATGGGCTCGGAAAGCATATTATGCTTGCCATTTATTTGTGACAGGGCTTCAAGAAAGGGTTCAAGCTCTTTTCCAAGGGGAAGCGCTGAATAAAAAACATTTTCTTTTAAAAGTAATCCGGGCAGATCTTTTTCACTTTTTTCGGCGTTGATGACCAGCCTGGATGTCATGCCCGACAACTGATTGGCAAAATTTATAAATTGATTGTCTTCGGCATGGGTTGTGGTAAGCCGCTTAATTTTGACTTGATTTTTTATGGTTTGATCCCAATTTTGGATCAAGGCTTGTGACTGCGGGTCAAATATGGGCATAATGTACTCTCTTTAATTGATAAATATTTTTACCCTGAATAATGTTCATTGCGAGCCCTTTCATTTTTATTGTCGGGGTTGATTATTATTCTTTAGCAGAATCCTGCTTTTAAATTAAGAGGAAATCATGTAAATTATTGAATCTGTATAGAAATTTTAATCATTAAATCGGATAAAAAAATGAAATTTATTGCTGACCTTCACATTCATTCGAAGTATTCAAGGGCTACAGCCAGGAATCTTGATTTTGAAAACCTTTATTATGCTGCACAAATTAAAGGAGTACAGGTTCTCGGAACCGGGGATTTTACCTATCCTGCCTGGATCAGTGATATTGAGTCCAAACTTGAAGAGGCAGAGCCGGGATTGTTTTCCCTGAAAAGGCAGATTGCAAAGGATATCGATAAAACTATTCCCGAAAACTGCAGGAACCCTGTCCGGTTTATCCTGCAGACGGAAATCAGTAATATTTATAAGAAAGATGACCGGGTGAGAAAAAATCATAACCTGGTTTATTTTCCTGATATTGAGAGTGTAAAAAAATTTAATGCCAAACTTGATTCCATTGGAAACATCAAATCCGACGGCCGGCCGATACTGGGGCTTGATGCAGCAGATCTGCTTTCCATTATGCTGGATATCAATGATAAAGGTTTTTTTGTGCCGGCCCATATCTGGACACCCTGGTTTTCCATGTTCGGATCAAAATCAGGGTTTGATTCCATTGAAGAGTGTTTTGGTTCATTAAAGGAGCATATCTTTGCCGTTGAAACAGGATTGTCTTCCGATCCTCCCATGAACTGGCGTATTGAAGATCTGGATAATGTCAGGCTGATGTCTAATTCCGATGCCCATTCACCCGGGTACATAGGAAGGAATGCTTCTGTGTTTAATACCGACTTGAGTTTTTTCCATATCCGCCAGGCCCTTGAAAAAAATGACCTTGAAAAATATCAGGGCACACTGGACATGTACCCCCATCAGGGCAAATACCATTATGACGGCCACAGGAAATGTAATATCTGTCTCAATCCTGCCACTACTGCTCAAATTGACGGCATCTGCCCCGAGTGCGGGCGTAAAGTGACCTATGGAGTGCTGAACAGGGTTCAGGAGCTTGCCACAAGGCCGGAAGGGTATAAGCCAGAAAACCGGCACGGATTCAAAAGCATTGTTTCCCTTGCCGATATCCTCTCTGAAATTTTTGAGGTGGGACCCAAAACCAAGAAAGTGGCAGGCTATTATAACAGGGCCATCGAAACCCTGGGGCCGGAGCTTGGGATTCTTTTGGACAAATCTGCCGAAAAAATAGAAACCGCCAATGTACCTCTGCTGGCAGAAGCCATCATGAAGATGCGAACAGGGGATATCAGCATTGACCCGGGGTATGATGGCGAATATGGGAAAGTGACTCTTTTTTCAAGGCAGGAAAAAGAACGGCTGAAAGGAGAGAAACACCTCCTGTTTGACCTGCCCGGGAAAAGAGTTAAAACAAGGGCAAAGAAAGCTGTTATAAACCCGGATTTTAAAAAAAAGAAAATAAAAAAGAATCAGAAAATAAAGCAGACTGTTAAAACCCGGGATCTTTTAACCGGTCTGAATTCCAAACAAAAGAAAGCGGTTGAATCAACTGCCGGTGCAATGGTAATCCAGGCCGGGCCCGGTACAGGAAAAACAAGAACATTGACGGCTAAAATTGCCCATCTTGTATCGAAGAAAGATATTGATCCGGGCAACATTCTTGCCCTGACGTTTACCAACAAGGCGGCAAAAGAACTTGAACAGCGAATAGACAAATATGTACCTGAAACAAAAACGCCTGTGCCGGCAGCGACCTTCCATTCTTTTTGTTTAAGGCTTTTAAAAGAATACAAAGGCTTTAATGCTGCCATTGCCGATGATCCGGTACGACTTTCGTTGGTCAGGGAAGCCATGGGGGGAAATGCCAAAATAAGGGCGGCAAAAAGAAAAGATCAAATGATTTGCCTGTGCAAGCAGAATTTACTGGGCCCTGATGATGATTTTAAAAAACTCATGGCTGATGAAGATAGAGACGCCTTTAAAGAGGTATATCAAACCTATCAAGCTCTTTGTAACGAACAGAATGTGGTAGATTTTGAAGACCTGATTTTCATGACGGTCAAGATGCTGACTGATGATCAAGAAATTTTGTCAAAAGTTCAAAAAACGTATCACTATATTTTTATTGATGAATACCAGGACTTGAATTTTGGTCAGTATGAGCTTGCAAAGCTTATTTCAAAGGATAATCATATTGTTGTGATTGGTGATCCTGATCAATCAATTTACGGGTTCAGGGGGTCGGACAATAAATATTTCAAACGATTTGCCCTTGATTTTCCGGGATGTGAAAAGATTATACTGACTAAAAACTACAGGTCCGTGCAGACTATTCTTGACGCCTCTTTTCAAATGATCAGCAAATCTTTGGAGAATGAAAAGCAACTCAAGGTTTTTTCAGATGTGGAAAGCACCAAAAAATTGATCATCAAGGAGACAGCTACAGAACGAGCAGAGGCCGTGGCCATTGGCAAGATGATTGAAAAGCTCGTGGGTGGAACCTCCTTTTTTTCAATGGATGCCGGCAAAACAGATCCGGACGAACAAAAAGAGTATTCTTTTGCAGATTTTGCCATTCTTTATCGAACCGGCAGACAGTGCGAGACCTTTATCAGCGTGTTTGAAAAAGAGGGTATCCCTTTTCAGACAGCAGATAAAAAGAAATTATTTGAAATAGATGGTATAAAACAATTGATCAATCTTTGCAGAATTATGGTTGAAAGTGCAGACTTTCCGGATGAGCTTAAAGATTGTGACACTGAGACATGGTTAAAATTTTTGTGCAAAAAAGAAGATTTAGATAAAAGGATTAAAGGCAATGACAAAGCAGAGCAGGCTTTTGAAAAGCTTTTATCCATTGCAAGGCTGCACAATGATTTGAAAAATTTTCTTAATGCGCTTGTCTTAAATCAGGATACAGATACCCTGGAGTTTAATGTGGAAAAAGTGTCTTTGATGACCATGCATGCGGCCAAAGGGCTTGAATTTCCTGTCGTATTTGTTGCAGGATGTGAACAGGGGCTTATCCCCTTTGCAAAGGATGGTGAAAACGTAGATGATCTTGAAGAAGAACGTCGCCTGTTCTATGTTGCCATGACAAGGGCCATGGATATTCTTTGTTTGACTTATGCAAAAAAAAGAAGCATATATGGCACCAGAAAAAAAAGGCAACGATCTTGTTTTATTGAGGATATTGAAAAAAGGCTGACACAGGTTGAGAAAAGTCTTGTCCATCTGAAAGTAAGGGAAAAAGAAAAGCAGTTGGAATTGTTTTAACCCAATTTGAATCGGTTACACTTAAGAACAGCAGGAAAATAATGGAAAACATGATATATAAAAAGATTGAACTGGAAAATCACCAGACACTTGTCATTTCGGATATATCCAGAAAGATTAGCGCAGATGCCTATGTGGTGATCATGAAGGCAAATATTGAAATCAAGATTGAAAAGCAATTGTTTTTGAACGACGCAATAGCTGATTTTAAATTTGAAGATATACTGGCAACACTGGGTGATACTGTGATCTATGAATACAGGATCGAGCGGAATTTTATCATGGCTAAAGAAAAAGATGAGGTGTTTGAAGCTCTTGTTAAAACCTTTCTGGATAACCTGGGTCAATATATGGCAAACCCGAAGTTCCCGGGAAAACTTGTCCTGAAGGAATACAAAGACAGAATAAAATAACCTAACCCAAGTTCGTCATTTTTTTAAAAATCAAGGCTAATTTTATCAAAAAACCATGGGGTTGAAAATATAACGCACTGTATTTATTATATTTATTTTTTTGCTCGTCAATGTAGTGACCCATAGATTAATTTTATTGT
>NZ_JAUWQB010000117.1 GCF_030611305.1 Desulfobacula sp.
TTATCGATTTTAAAGAAATGGTTGAATTCAAAACTGTCGCAATGGAGGATGTCCGGCAGGGGGATGAATGCATATTAGGGCTTGACGTCGGTTCAACAACAACAAAAGCAATTCTTTTGCGTATCAAAGACGATGCAATCCTTGCGTCTATTTACCTGCGTACTGACGGCGACCCTGTTGGAGCTTCCCGTAAGTGTTATGATTCTATTCTTGGCCAGATAAGTGAAAAGGTAAATCCTGATGAGATAAGTATAACAGGGCTGGGCGTCACCGGCTCGGGCCGCCAGATAGCCGGTCTTCACGCGCTTACAAAAGGGGTTATCAACGAGATAATTGCCCACGCGACTGCGGCAGTATATTTCGATTCCAGGGTGGACACAATATTTGAGATAGGCGGACAGGATGCAAAATATACATATATTACAAATTCCGTACCATCCGATTATGCGATGAACGAAGCTTGTTCTGCCGGCACAGGCTCTTTTCTGGAAGAGTCCGCACACGAGACCCTGGGAGTGAAAATGGAGGATATTGCCGACATTGCTTTTAAAGGCAAGAATCCGCCTAATTTTAATGATCAGTGCGCTGCATTTATCGCTTCCGATATAAAGAATGCAATTCACGAAGGTGTGAAGCACGAGGATATTCTTGCGGGTCTGGTGTATTCCATCTGCATGAACTATTCAAACAGGGTCAAGGGAAATAAGCCGGTGGGTGAGAAGGTGTTTATGCAGGGAGGTGTCTGCTATAACAGGGCGGTTCCCTTTGCTATGGCCGCGCTTGTGGGCAAGCCGATAGTTGTTCCTCCTGAACCGGGGCTTATGGGCGCTTTTGGTGTTGCCCTTGAGGTCAAAAAAAGAATTGAAACAGGATTAATGGAAAAGAAGATCGTTGACCTAAATGCTCTGCTTAACCGTGACGTGAAATACGGAAAATCGTTTATATGCAAAGGCGGAAAGGAAAAATGTGACCGGCGCTGTGAAATAGCGATGATCGAACTTGAAGAAAAGAAATATCCTTTTGGCGGTGCCTGCAACCGGTATTACAATCTGCTACATAATGTAAGCTACAACATTGAAAAGCTTGATCTTGTCCGTATAAGGCAGCAACTCATATTTGAGAAATATGGCGCAAAACTACCGGAAAAAACAGACAAAATTTACAGGGGAAAGGTCGGGATAAACAGGAGTTTCCTTGTTAACACTTTTTACCCCCTTTACTCCACATTTTTCACTGAACTGGGGTTTGAGCCGGTTGTGCCTGAGTTCCCTTCTAAAGAAGGAATGGATCAGAAAGAGGCGGCTTTTTGCTATTCTGCAGAACTTACTCACGGTTTTTTCCATTCCCTTATTTATATAGAAAATCCTCCGGAGTTCATATTTTTGCCGCACTTTAAAGCTGTTCCAGCCCAAAACGGTTGCACAAGCTCACAGGTTTGTCCTTTTGTGCAGGGTGAAACCTTTTTTCTCAGGGCTACATTCAGAGAAAAACTTGATGAACTGAAAGCCAGGGGCACAAAAGTATTGACCCCGCTGCTTGATTTGACAGAAGGGCTGGAAACGGCAGAGAAGCCTTTAGTCGAAACCGGTATAAAGATGGGTGTTAGTAGAAAAGAGGCCAAAAAGGCTTTTCAAAAGGCCATAAAGAAACAGACAGAATGCATGGCCGAAATGAAAAAGATCGGGAACAAAGCCATTGAAGAGCTGGAAAAAGATCCGGACAGGACAGCGGTGGTGATATTTGCCAGGTCTTATAATGGATTTGTTAAAGAAGCACATATGGGTATTCCAGGCAAGCTTGCATCAAGGGGCATTCTGGTAATGCCGTTTGATTTTCTTACATTTGATGATGAGAAAACAAAGCGTCATATGTACTGGGGAATGGGCCAGCTTATATTAAAGGCGGCCAGAACCGTTAAAAGGCATCCTCAACTGTTTGGAACTTATATAACAAACTTTTCCTGCGGGCCTGATTCATTCATAGTCGGATATTTCAGGAGTCTTATGGGTCAAAAACCATCGCTGACCCTCGAGCTGGACAGCCACACGGCTGACGCCGGTCTGGAAACCAGAATCGAAGCGTTTCTTGATATTATCACTGCATACAGACAGCTTGAAGCCGGCAAACAGATCCATGCAAAAAAGAAAATATTCAGCCCGGCACGGATGGTGCTTGATAATGGTACTGCAAAAGTAATCACATCCTCCGGCGATTCCAGACCCCTTACAGATCCTCGTGTAACATTGCTCCTTCCTTCCATGGGCAAAATTGCCACACAATTAATGGAACCAGTATTTCACGGAATCGGTATCAATGCAAAGGGACATATGCCTGCAGATGAAACAATATTAAAAATCGGCAGGGGGAACACTTCATGCAAGGAGTGCCTCCCGCTGATACTTACAACAGGAATCCTGATTAACTATATCAACAATGGAAAAAAAGACGATGAAGTTTTGGTTTATTTCATGGCTACAGGTTCTGGCCCCTGCCGGTTTGGCCAGTATGCGGTCTTTATGGAAGATCTGATAAAAAGACTTGAGATTCCGGATGTTGCACTCCTCTCTCTGTCATCGGAAAACTCATATATGGGAATGGACAATGGTTACGAAAGAAAAGCATGGTGGGCACTCACTATATCGGACGTAATGGAAGACATCCGTTCAATGATCCTGACAAATTCAAGTGACACAGATACGGCAATAAGGATATTTGACGATGAGTTGTGTTTAATAGCCCATGAACTCGAAAAAGGAACTTTTCCACCTCTAAAAAAACAACTTGCCAGGGCAGCCGATATCCTCGGCAAAATCCCCATGAAGCGTTCACCAAAGGAGATTCCCACGATCCTCCTGACCGGTGAAATATTTGTTAGAAGAGACTCTCTATCTCGCCAATTTATAACCGAACGACTTGCAGAAAAAGGGTTTGCCACAATTTGCTCACCAATTGTTGAATGGATTCATTATTCCGATTACCTTTTAGAAAATGGGCTTTCCGACTATCAAATGTCAATAACGGAGAAGCTGTGGTTCTTTGTAAGAAAAAAGTTCATGGCAAGGGATGAAAAACGTATAAAGTCTTTATTATCCAGATCCGGATTAGTTGACTCTCAGCCGATCAACGCCACATCAATAATTAATAATGGTAAACCATACATATCCCCGAACCTGACCGGTGAAGCCATACTTACAGTTGGAAGCTCCCTGTCGGATATAGCTACCCATTCCTGTGGTGTGATCGCCATCGGACCTTTTGGTTGCATGCCAAATCGACTTTCTGAAGCAATTTTAAACGAAACAATGACAAAGGAAGGAAAGCTGAAAACGGACCCGAAAAATAAATGGCTTCGTTCAGTCCTGACAGAGGTCGAAGACCTGCCTTTTCTTGCTATCGAAAGCGACGGCTCCCCCTTCCCCCAATTGATAACTGCAAAACTCGAAGCCTTCTGCCTGCGAGCAGAGCGATTGCACAAAAGAATGCTTGATGCGAATAATAAGTAATACAATAAGAGAATAAGGAATAAGAGGGACGATCTTTTGAAGTATTGATTCTTGTTCATCAGCTCTTTCATTATATTTAGTGGAAGTGCATGTGCAAGTGGAAGAAGCGTTCAGCTTTCAGCAATCAGCAAAAATAGTGAAGAGTGATGAGTAAAAATTATAAATAAAATTTAATGACAAATTTTTGATTTAAATTTGCATTAATACTATTGGCTGCAGAGTTTTTATTCATTGCAATCTCAAGATTACCATGACTGCCTATCAGCATAAATGGTTCTTCAAAGCCATCAGAATAGGACCTTTTAAATGTTTTAATCTCCCTTTTGTCTATTTCTAACATAAATTTTGAAAATCCTGATTCTTTTTGAGCATCAAAAAGAAGATCTTTTGTGATATTTGTTATAATGTTCCCAAATTTATCTATATAAATAATTCTACCCTTAATTGAATCTATTGATTTCTTTGGAAAATAGTCTGAATTCAATACATACTCTGAGGTTTTTGTTGTTATTTCTTCAATATCAACTCCTGCTGAAATATACGCAGCAACAGGTGCCATTTTATCCCTTGCCTCAAAAGTTGAATAACCATTAATTAAAAAATATCTTTTATTATCAATAATTCTTACAATCTTATCCTTTTTTTCTAAAATTGGTGTTAATACACCATTATCAGGAGCAATAAAATAATAATTATTATACGTAACAAGAAGAATCTTCCTTTCACTTCCAACACCAGGGTCTACGATAACTAAAAAGATTGTCTCAGCCGGGAAATACTTGAAACTTTTTTCAATAACAAAGGATGCTGATAAAATATTGTAAGATGGTATATCATTAGAAATATCTAATATTTCTACTTCAGGATTGATCTTTTTAATTACTCCCTTTAGTACACCAACAAAGTAATCTTTATTCCCAAAATCTGTAATTAAGGCAATTGTTTTCATATTTTACTTCTTAATTCCAGATTTTTCTCCCAGGATTAGAATTGTCAATTTATTGAGAAATTAAAGAAATACAGTGTTTATTACTTTATACTTATATTTTTCATTATTATATAAAAATCCATTATTATATAAATGCAAAGTTCTCAATATATCACCACATGCAATTTTATAATACTGTTTAAGTATTTTTAAACCCAATTCTATATTGTAATCTATTTCAAAAATTCGCTTTGGGTCTATCTTGAGCTCATTTTTCCACACACTATAGTTTACCTGCATCAATCCATATGCTCCACGAGATGAAATTGCGTCAGGCTTAAAATTACTCTCAATTTGGATTAACCCCATAATTAAATTCGGATCAAAATTGTATTCCTTACTTTTTGTATATACAGTTTCAACAATTTTTGCAAAAACAGGATATTTCTTTCTGATAACCTCATCCTGATATCTTAATATATCAACCCTGTTCAATACCTTTCTTGATATTTCCAGCTCTTTATCAGCTTTATCCAATTTGGTTTGAAGAGAACTAATTTTTTTTAAATTATTGTAATTATTTATTGAAACATCATATAATGCAGAAAACAGAACAACACAAACAAATATAATTGGCATAGCTATTAAAAGAAACTTTCTATTCCTCATTCTCCCCTCCATACTTCCTTTCTTAATCTTATAGTGTGTATTGTATCAGAAAACACTATATATGTCAAGGGAAATAATTCATGCAGAGTTATTCTCTTTTAACTCCTTTTTTATTAAAAAACTACCTCCTGGGTCTTATCTGTTTACTCTCTATTTCTTTGATGAAAACAGGACTTTTCCCAAGAATTATCGTAATTTCGCCATTGTTCGCTGCTTTTGTCTCTGTATTGAAGAAATTCGGATAATCATTTTCATCTAAATCCTTTCCGGATTCTGCATCCGGGACTGCTTCAGTTATTTTAACTGAATTGATATTGTCAATATCCAACGAAATTGTTTTACTGCTTCCCATATCGTCAAAATAGTCCCACCATACAACCCATACGGGCTCGTCAGAATCTTTTTTAATAAATTTGTAAGCATAAACATTGTATGATTCTTGAATTATCTCAATATTACCCCAGTCAGAGCCTTCTAATTTTTCCACCATCAATTTGTAAGTATAGTAACCAAGCTTCCTGACACCCTGTCCAAGGTCGTTTGAGTCGTGCCCATCATAGATCAAGCCTGTGTGGTCAAAGTAACCGTTATCATGCTTAAATCCTTCCATAAGACCAAAAGCCATAAAAATTTTCTTGACTCCAAAGGAAAGCGGATATACATTTCTTTTTACCAAATCTATTGCCTGTTGTTTTTCACTTTGATAAGGAAAATCCTCGCCGGCATATATTGAAACAGGATCGCCGCTGTATGTTCCCATCTCTGTTATCCAGTAGCCTTCAGGAGTTGGAATTCCCAATTCACTGATCTTATGTGAAATATAATTATAAATATCCTTGCTTATCTTATAATCACCTGTTGCATTACCATACCAATGATAATCAAAAATATCAAATACTCTTTTATTTTGCTCTGCCACATCATATAAGAGTGGAAGAATACGATCATTAAAATTAGATATATATTCAGTGCTTGTATGTGGCATACTCATACCACCAACCCCGCCTATGAGCACCTTTGCCGCAGGATTACCTTCCTTTACAGCTTCATATGATATTAAAAGAAATCTTCCATAATCAGATTTCCGAATATTTGCTACAGGCTCATTTCCAATCTGCCAATAATGGACAAAAGAATATCTCTTTACGGTTTCCCTCACAAAAGTCCTGTAAGCCTCTTTATCTAACGGAAGCCATGATCCTGGTTTTACATAATTACCTTGATGATGAGGCTGTATACCAATATTGTGGAGTTGACATAATCCTGCCTCATTTGCCAGTATAAGATTGTCATAGTTAAAACTTTTCTTGCTGCCATCCGAATCTATTGCTTCCCCTTTCCATTGAAATTTGCCAGGATTTCCTGTCATGTCGGGATCTACCAATGACCAAAATACATAAGGAGCACTCCCGCCACGTGTCCATTTGATGCCAATGTAGTTTGCATCTTCATAAGGTATGGCCGGATGAAACCCAAAAGGAGAATATAAAAAATCATGTAATGATTCTTGTTTAATCGTTTTAATAGACCCTGAGACTGTTTCGTTAAACTTCAAATTGAATATAATCATTCCTGAAAATAAAGTTATTAAGACTAATAAAACTTTTTTATAATTCATCTTTTTCCTTATCTCCTTGGTTTGATTGATTTAGTTGCTGCATTCAAAATAACAGTAATTATAAAAATCACAATAAATAATATATTTTTTAACATTAAGCACCTCCTGTCATTTTTGTTGAACACACAGTTAAATCTCTATCTCATCATTATCAGATGGATCAATAAGTGTTACCTTTGAACTAAGTAGATATCTAAAATCAACTTCAAACCCAATCTTTTTTGAGAAAAATCTTGTATATGAGATACCAAATGTTGGTGTATTGTGCGATGAAGTAACAGGGAAATCATTTCCCATAGCCATATAATCAGCCTCAGAGCCATACTCAAAAATATAATTTAATCCTGCAATAATTGTAACCTGATTTTTCCTCTCCTGAGTAAATGCAGAGCTGGAAAAAAATAAAATAAACAATAAACCCAAAAAAATTGACCAAATTTTCACTTTCACTTAATCCTCCTTATTTTTTTAATGACTGGTTTGATCTCATATAAATAACAGATATTATCATCTATTTAGTATAACAACACACGTCTATTTTTCTTGCAAAATAAAAGTTTCTTTGGATAACAAAGGTGAAATTAAGTTATATTTTGTCATTATACACACACAAACTGCGGATGTTATATACAACCAGATTGAATAATTCACATAAATCCTAAAATTATAGAGTCGCGTCCACACTTTTGAAACATTGAAATGCGTAAAGTTGACTCTGCTAATTTTACCATCATACTTGAAAAAAGCATATTTAAGTGAAATAATGTTAATTGACTTTACTTAAATACCATGTACAAGAAAAGGAGTAAACATGCAAATAAAAGAAAAGCTTCTAAAGAGGGCTCTAATCAGCGTATATCATAAATATAATATAGAAATAATTGCTAAAAAATTACAGGATAATGGATGGAAGATAATATCAACAGGAGGAACTGCTAAATATTTAGAAGAAAATAATATAAAGGTTATTGAAGTAGCTGATATAACAAAATTTCCAGAAATCCTTGATGGAAGGGTTAAAACACTTCACCCTTTGATCTTTGGACCTATTCTTGCAAAAAAGAACAAAGAACATATTGAGCAATTAGAAAAGATAAAAGCTTTTAAAATTGACCTTGTAATAGTTAATTTCTACCCTTTTGAAGATGCTCTTGATAAAAAAGAAAAAGGGCTTGACTTTATGATAGAAAATATAGATATTGGCGGACCTTCAATGGTTAGAGCAGCTGCAAAAAATTTCAAGAATACTATAGTTATTGTTGACAAAAAAGATTATCTCCCTGTTGTTGAAAACCTTGTAATAAACGGAGACATAAATATTGAAAAAAGAAAAGAATTGGCTCAAAAAGCTTTTTCATACACATCTTTTTACGATTCCCTGATCGCAGACTACCTTATGAAAGATAGCCAAAAAGAACCGGATTTTATAAATATATCAGGCAGGAGATACCTTGATTTAAGATATGGCGAGAATCCTCATCAGAAAGCTTCTCTATACATAAGAGATAAAAATTCCCCTCTATTTAACTTTAAACAGTTACAGGGCAAAAAACTTTCCTTTAACAATATACTTGATCTTTCCATGGTGTATGAAGTCATAAATAATTTTGATAAAAATGAGAATTTTTCAATAATTGTAAAACACCAAAACCCATGTGGAGCTGCAATATCAAATTCACAAAAAGAGGCATTTGAAAAAGCCCTATCCTGTGACCCAAAATCAGCTTTTGGAGGAATAGTTGGATTTAACAAACCTTTAGATAAAGAAACAGCTGAGAAAATGAGAAAAATATTTTTC
>NZ_JAUWQB010000058.1 GCF_030611305.1 Desulfobacula sp.
TGCACTCCAACTTCCTTCGGACGGTCCCTCGCGGTTCCGCCCTTGTTTTCGGCTAATACTTGTGTTAACAAAACACATGTTAACAGGACTCACGTATAGGGGACTTTCACCCCATAAGTTCACGCCCGTGCCGGGCGTACACAATAAAATTCAGCGGACGCAAAATGCCGCACCGCTGATTTAGTCGAACCCTCTCCTTAATATTCTATACTATAGCAGAAACAAAAGGTTGATTCAGTGGTATCAAAATGATACTGTGTAGTATGCCACGAAAGATAAAACAACTTATTAAAGAACTTGAAAAAGCTGGATTTATTAATCGTGGAGGTAACGGGAGCCATCGAAATTTTGTTCATCCGAAAGTGCCAAAACCTGTTACTATTTCAGGTAAAATTGGAACTGATGCTTTGCACTATCAAGAACAGGATGTTCAAAAAGCAATTGAGGAGTCAAAAAAATGAAAAATTCCGATCGTTATCTAAAAATTGTTGAATGGTCTGAAGAAGATCAATGCTATGTAGGCTCCTGCCCAAATCTGATGTACGGAGGTTGCCATGGCAATAATGAGGCAGAGGTTTACAAAGAGCTATGTGAAATTGTAGAAGAAAATATAGCTTTATATGAAGAAGATGGCAAAGCTCTTCCCCTTGAAACCACTGGGAAAAAATATTCTGGCAAATTTCTACTTCGTCCCGGAAAAGATTTACATAAATCCCTTGCAATACGTGCTTTACAGGCAGATGAAAGTTTAAATAGTTTTTGTTTAAAAACTTTAAAAAAAGCACTTTACCATAATCAACATGCACAAGGGTTAACAAAACGCTCAAGTTGACCGGGGGGCACTGAGCCGTATTTCAATTTATTGGCTTTAACACATATCTTATACCTGTTGAAACATACGAGATGTTGTTAGATAAAATCGAAGATCATCAGTTGGGTTTAATTGTAAAAAAGCACAAAAAAGAAAATAATTCAGTTATCACAGCACGTCGTCAGAACCCCGCCTGCTTGCAAGGGCAAAAACTAATTTTATGGAGATTTGAGGAATATGCGTATGGAACCTGGGAAAACCATTGTCGGATTTATCGGATTAGGGGTCATGGGCCAAAGCATGGCCGGACATATTTTGGGTGCCGGATATGAATTGCATATTTATACCCGTACAAAGAATAAGGCTGACCATATTATTTCAAATGGTGCTGTGTGGGAAGATACCGTAAGTGAGGTGAGTATAAAATGTGATGTGATCATTACCATTGTCGGGTTCCCCGCTGATGTTGAAGAAGTATATCTGGGTGAAAAGGGTATCTTAAACCATGCAAAAAAAGGGACCGTTGTGATTGATATGACCACATCCAGCCCTGATCTTGCTGTTAAAATTGACGAAAAGGCAAAAATAAAAGGCATTGAATCTCTTGATGCACCGGTGTCAGGCGGCGATCTGGGCGCTCAAAATGCCACGCTTACCATTATGGTTGGCGGGGGTAAAAAGACTTTTGATAAAGCCTTCCCGCTGTTTGAAGTGATGGGTAAAAATATTGTGCTCCAGGGAAAACCAGGATCTGGACAGCACACCAAAATGGCCAACCAGATTGCCATTGCAGCCGGAATGATAGGGATCTGTGAGTCACTTGCCTATGCAAAAAAATCAGGCCTTGATCCGGAGACCGTGCTTAAAAGCATTGGACAGGGTGCGGCAGGATCATGGTCATTGAACAATCTAGGCCCCAGAATGATTGCGGGTAATATTGAACCTGGATTTTATATCAAGCATTTTATAAAGGATATGAATATTGCCAGCGCGTCATCAAGCCGCCTGGGCCTTGAAACCCCGGGGCTTGATCTTACCCTGTCACTGTATAAAAAAATGGTCAAAATGGGATATGAAAATAACGGAACCCAGGCATTGTTTAAGTTGTTTGAATAGAGCAGATGGAGATCTTAGCTGAATACAGCTATTGGGGGCTGTTCCTGGCCTCATTCCTGGCCGCAACCATTCTTCCCTTCAGTTCTGAGGTGGTTTTGGGATATCTGTTAGCCCATGATTATAGTCCGTATGTGACGGTTTTTGCCGCGACATCCGGCAATGTGCTTGGCGCTGTCGTCAACTATGGTTTAGGGGTTTTGGGAAGCCGGATAGTTCTTCATAAGGTTTTTAGTATAGCAACCTTGGAAATTGAGAAGGCGGAACACCGGTTTAAAAGATACGGGGTTTTCAGCCTTTTGTTTGCATGGGTTCCCATCATTGGTGATCCGTTGACGGTTGCTGCAGGAATATTGAAAATTCATTTTGGTTTATTTCTTCTGCTGGTAAGCATGGGTAAATTTTTAAGATATATTATTGTGTCCTGGGCAGTGCTATCGATCTGAAATAAAAAACCCCGCTGGAATATGACAGGTCATTTTCCAGCGGGGTTTAAAGAACAAGCGTCTATCTTACTCTTTTTTCCCGTGGGGCAGAACAAGATTTAAAACAACGCCCAGGATACCGGCAAGGCCGATACCTTGAAGCTGGAACTGGCCGGCTGAAAAACTCATCCCGCCAATACCGAAAATCAGGATCAGGGCAACAATGGATAAGTTTCTTGCTTCCATAAGATCATCTCCGGATCTCACCAGGGTGTTCAACCCGATAACCATGATGGCACCGAAAAGAAGCAGCATAATCCCTCCCATGACCGGAACCGGTATGGTTTGAAGAATTGCGCCCAGTTTGCCGACAAAGGCCAGAAGAATAGCTGCAATGGCTGCCCAGGTCATGATGGCGGGGTTGAATACTTTTGTCAGGGCAACAGCACCGGTGACTTCTGAATAAGTGGTATTGGGCGGTCCACCCAAAAATGATGCAAGGGAAGTTGCCACGCCATCACCCAGCATGGTGTTTTGGATACCCGGGTCTTTCAGGTAATCTTTGCCTGTAACACCGCCGATGGCAACCACATCGCCAAAGTGTTCAATCGCAGGTGCAATGGCAATGGGGACAATAAAAAATATGGCCTGAAGATTCCATTCCGGCATTACAAAATTGGGGACAGCAAACCAGGATGCTTTAGCGATGCCGGAAAAGTCAACAAACCCGAAAATCAGGGCAATAATATATCCCACGACAATACCGCAGAGAATCGGAATCAGTTTGAAAACGCCTTTCCCGAGAATGGAGACAAGGATGGTTGTGGCAAGGGCAAGGAGGCTGATAGTCATGGCTTTTGCCTGGGGATAGAGCACAATGGCACCATCACCGGTTTTTCCCATGGCCATGTATACGGCAACAGGGGCAAGAATCAGCCCGATCACCATAATGACAGGGCCTGTTACAACCGGTGGAAGCACCCTTTTAATGATATCGTTGCCCTGTATTCGTACCAGGAGGCTCAGCAGCATGTACAAAACACCTGCAGCAGCAAGGCCGCACATGGTTCCGGGGATTCCCCAGGTTTTCACACCATAGATAATGGGGGCAATAAAAGCAAATGAGGAAGCTAAAAAGATAGGGACTTTACCCCTGGTAATGATTTGGAACACCAGGGTTCCAAGACCTGCTGTGAAAAGTGCAACATTCGGGTCAAGGCCGGTCAAAAGCGGTACTAAAACCAAAGCACCAAATGCGACAAATAACATTTGGGCGCCTAAAAAACAGTCTTTTACCTGAAAATTGTAGTCGGTTGGAGCAAGATTTGAATCGGACATTTTGTTTTTTACCTTTTTTTTTATTAATAATTTTATTTAGTGCCAAAAATTTTATCACCGGCATCTCCCAGGCCTGGTAATATATAGCCGATTTCATTGAGACACTCATCAACGCTGGCCACATAAATATCCACATCAGGGTGTTTTTGCTCTACGTTTGCAATCCCTTCGGGTGCTGCCACCAGAAAAAGACCTTTGATGGTTTTGCATCCAGCTTCTTTAAGCAGGTCAATAGTGGCTATAAGGGTTCCCCCTGTTGCCAGCATGGGGTCGAGGATCAAAGCAGTTCTCTTTTCCATGGAACTGGCGGTTTTGACATAATACTGTACCGGCTTTAAGGTCTCTTCATTCCTGTAGAATCCGACTACGCTGACCTTGGCAGATGGTATCAAATCAAATACACCATCCATCATTCCAACCCCGGCTCGTAAAATAGGAACAACGGTAATTTTTTTACCTTTTATTTTTTCAACTTCAACTTTTCCAGCCCATCCTTGGATCACTTTTTTTTCTGTGATAAGGTCTTTTGTGGCTTCATAGGTCAAAAGTCTTGTAACTTCCGAAGACAGGTCCCTGAAGTCTTTTGTGCTGATGTTTTTTTGGCGCATTAATCCTAATTTATGTTTTATAAGAGGATGATCCTCTACAAATACTGTCATGCTGCCTCCTTTGTTCTAAGTGTTTCCCTGGACAGAAAATGTCACTTAGGAAACTATTAAAATCACTTAAGCTAGTCAAGTAAATAAGTCTTAATGGAAGTCTTATGTTGAATTATTTTCTTTTTTATGCACAATAGGGCAGATGATTCAAACACCTTACATATCCGTTGCAGTATCCCTTCCCGTAATGAAATCTTACACATACAGGGTTCCGGATCACCTACAGGATTTTTGTTCCCCTGGAATGAGGGTTCTGGTCCCGTTCAAAAACAGACGGGTGACCGGATATATCCTTTCCGGGCAGAAAAGCTGTGGAGGATTTACGGCAAAGAAGATCTTTGATGTATTAGATGATTATCCCTTATTTCCGGAATCGGAAATATCGTTTTTTAAGTGGATTTCAGATTATTATATTCATCCCTTGGGAGATGTGATTAAGGCAGCACTTCCTTCCGGCCTTGACCGCCATGATGTCTCCTGCGTTTTTGTTACACAACACGGGCAGGATAGTTTGAATGCGGGCAGGCTTACACCAGGAGAGGAGCAGGTGATTGAATTTATATTGCAACGTCAGTCCTGCACCCTGAAACAATTGGAAAAAAACAGCGCGAACACCACAATCAATGCCCTGGTCCGCAGGATGGAAAAAGAAGATTTGATAACCATTTCAGCCGTATTAAAAAAAGATGGGGCTAAGATAAAAAAAGAGAAATTTATCCTTCCTGGTGATGAACCGAAAACGATCATTCCCATGTCAAAAAAACGAAAAAAACTTCTTTTACTGGTGAAAGAGGCAAAAGAGATCTCCCTGACAGGATTAAAAGCACATATTCCCACGGCACCTGCTTTGATAAAGCCGTTGGCCCAGGCCGGATATATAAAGATTATTCAACGCCAGGTTTTCAGGGATCCTTTAGGTGATCCTGTAGAACCTGATACACCGCCAAGGCTGACCTTAGAACAGGAGGCAGTGGTCAAAAGGGTGCAGGAAAATTTTAGACAGGGATTCAGCCCATATCTCTTGTCCGGTATAACAGGTTCTGGCAAGACAGAAGTTTATATGCGGCTGGTCCGGGATGTTGTTGAAAAGGGGAAGAGCGCCATCGTGCTTGTGCCGGAAATATCTTTGATTTCCCAGACGGAAAGACGGTTCAGGGCAAGGTTTGGGGAGAAAATTGCCGTCATTCATTCTTCATTAACCAAAGGCGAACTTATAGATCAGTGGCGCAAAATTGCCCTAAAAAAGGTGAGCATTGTCATTGGGGCAAGATCTGCTGTTTTTGCACCGTTTGAAAATATAGGGATCATTGTTGTGGATGAGGAACATGACACCTCTTACAAACAGGAGACAGGTTTAAGATACAATGCAAGGGATATTGCCGTTGTCCGCGGAAAAATGAATGGCTGCCCGGTTATTCTGGGATCAGCAACCCCATCTCTTCAATCCTATCAGAATGTTGTCATGAAACGCTTTGAGGAATTAAAACTTAAAACACGTGTCAACCGGCATCCCTTGCCTGAGATAACCCTTGTGGACCTGAAAAAACATAAGGATGTCCGGGGGTATGACAGGATCATAACGCCGGAGCTCTCAAAAGAGATCAGAACCTGTCTTGATAAAGGGAACCAGGCATTGATTTTTTTGAACAGACGGGGGTTTGCAACTTCCCCGGTTTGCAGGGATTGCGGGAAATCCCTGTCCTGCAAATACTGTGATATAACCATGACCCTTCATAAAGGCCACAATGAATATCGATGTCATCTTTGCGGGTATGGCCGGCCCACTAACGTCAAATGCCCGGAGTGCGGGTCTTCAAAAATCAAACCATTGGGGTTTGGCACTGAAAAAGTGGAATCCATGCTCAAAGACCTGTTCCCGGATGCCAGACTTGTCAGGATGGATCAGGACTCTACATCCCGGAAAGGCGCCACCATAAAAATTTTAAAAAGCATCAGAAACCGGAATGTGGATATTATTGTGGGAACCCAGATGCTTGCCAAGGGTCATGATTTTCCCGCCATCACTCTGGTTGGCGTGGTTTGCGCAGATCTTTCCCTGAGCCTTCCGGATTTCAGGGCAGGGGAGCGAACCTTTCAGCTGCTTGCCCAGGTGGCCGGTCGTGCAGGAAGAGGAGACACTAAAGGCAAAGTGATTATGCAGACCTATAATCCCGATCATTTTATTATTGAAGCGGCTAAAAAACAGGATTTTCTTGAGTTTTTTCAAAACGAGGCACCGTTTAGAAAAGCATTGCTGTATCCGCCTTTTTCCCGGATGATTCAATTGAAAATATCCGGAACCAGCTTTGTAAAGGTAAAAGTCTATGCAGCCAATGTTGCAGCTGTTTTAAAGGCATTGCTTGAAAATGAAGAAAACCACAAAAATATGATCCGGATTTTGGGGCCTATTGAGGCGCCCATTCAAAAAATTTCGTCGCGGTTCAGATGGCAGATTCTTGTGAAAAGCCCTTCTTCAGCCCTGGTTAACGGCCTGGTAAAATCTCTCATGGATCATCCGAAAATAACTCCCAAGTCAGGGCTCCGGCTGATTGTGGATGTTGACCCGTATTTTTTAATGTAGCATTGGTCCTGCAATAGCTTTTACAACACAGGGATCAACATGTGATTCCACAGCAAGGTAAGTCAAAAACGGCTAACGAATAAGGGGAGTTATAATGCCATATGTAAATATAAAAATTACTAGGGAAGGTGCTAGTACAGAGCAAAAGGCAGAGCTAATCAAAGGGGTAACCGATCTTCTGGCCAAAATTTTAGGGAAAAATCCAGCAACTACAGTCGTAACAATTGATGAGATCGAAACGGACAATTGGGGTATCGGCGGTGAGTCTGTTACGGTTCGGAGAGAACGGGGTCAATAACAATTACGCTATGAGAGTATTTTTTTGATAGAATGTAATTTCAAATTCTATTTGGTAAAACCAGCAGTATAATAAATATAAAATCAATTTGTTATCTTCACTAAAACCTGGTATCCAATAATAGGAAAACATGCATTTTATAGAAATTGATTGCCTCCCGCAGAATAACGGTATGCTGTTTCAAAGGAAAGGCTCAATGAGTATCAAGAAGCTCCAGCGGATGACTATACGCGACTGAATTCTTATACGTTAGCTTCATATTCGGAGACAAGCACATGGTAGATGAACGAACAAACAGCTGGCGGCGCTATAGACTCTTTGGAATTGTCGGCATCGTCGTGGGTGTTGTCTTGCTGCACCCGGCGGCCATGTTCATCATGGATTATTCTGACCCGGGCAGGCATTTTCATTGGACGGCTTTGCAGATAGCCTTTTCGAGCCAGCATATACCCATGATCATCTTCTTCGGGGTTCTGGGCGTCTTCATCGGAATTCTCTATGCGATTCTCAATACGAGGCTGTCGAATTCCGTAAAGAGAATAAAGATGCTTGAAGGGATTTTGCCCATTTGCTGCGTCTGCAAACGTATCAGAGATGACGACACTGGAGAACTTGAACCTCCCAGGTGGGTCGACGTTGAGGCCTACATTTCCAGCAAGACGGACGTTGACTTCAGCCATACATATTGCCCGAAGTGCTATGAGCAGGCCATGGCTGAGATGGAGTAGTTCTCGTGCAAGGCAGACCGAGAAGGACACACCTAACACATATGAGCCGCCATCATGTCAACAGGCAATAAAAAAGAACGCGTATGCCCGGTTGAAATAGCAGGCCACCTTGATAGCAGCATTCGAAGGTGGCTGCAAAACCCTAAGAAAATATTGAGTCCATATATTGAAGAGGGGATGACAGTTCTGGACATGGGATGCGGTCCGGGCTTCTTCTCTATTGACATGGCTCAAATGGTTGGTAAATCCGGCCGAGTTATTGCTGCTGATTTACAGGAAGGGATGCTTCAAAAAGTAAGAGATAAGATAAAAGGCACAGAATTTGAAAAACGAATCATACTTCATCAGTGCGGAAAAAACAAAATAGGCGTGTCAGAGCATGTTGATTTTGTTCTATTGTTTTATATGGTTCACGAAATTCCGAATAAGGAAGCGTTTTTCAGTGAGATAGAAACAATACTAAAACCGGACGGACAAGTTCTCATGGTAGAGCCGCCATTTCATGTATCAAAGTCAGCGTTTAAAAAAATAGTCAGAAAAGCAAGGGATGCTGGGTTTATTAATATTGAAGGGCCGAACGTGCTTTTTAGCAAGACTATGATATTGAAAAAGAGCTAAACATAAAAGGTATTTGACTCGGGTGATTCACGCGGGGCTCGGCAGAAAAAGAATATGATTCGGAGGAACTTATGAAAATAAAAAGAATCACATTATTGTTAAGTTTTATGTGGACAATGATAATTGTCATATCTTTTTTTTGGAATTACAGACAATTGATACAGGAACAGGAAAGAATTGCACTTGAAACAGGAAGAAGTTTTTTCAATCAGATGATAATTACTCGCCTATGGAATGCTCGTCACGGTGGAGTGTATGTTCCTGTTACCGAAAAAACGTTACCGAATCCATATCTTGACGTGGCAATGAGAGAGATTGATGTCAATGACAACTTGACGCTTACTAAAGTGAATCCTGCTTTTATGACAAGGCAAATATCAGAAATTGGTATTGAAGAGAAAGACATTCAATTTCATATGACCAGTCTTAAACCAATTCGCCCGCAAAACAAGGCAACAAAGAGAGAGGAAGTATTTTTAAAGGATTTTGAAAAAGGTGTAAAGGAAGCGGGAATATTCACAAAACAAGGTTCGATAACTTCTTTTTTTTACATGGCTCCTCTAAAGACTAAAAAATCGTGTTTAACCTGCCATGCCAAACAGGGCTACAAGGTAGGTGATGTGCGAGGCGGTATCAGTGTAACCTTGCCTTTTGCTATGGAAATACCCGTGTTGTCTTTATTATTAGCTTACTTGGTGATAGGCGGTGCAGGCTTATGCGTCATTATTATTCTTGGAGTAAAATTAAACAGGGCCTATGAGATAATAAAAAGACAATCTCTATTTGATACGTTAACTGAGATTCCAAATCGCCGGAGTTTTTCAGAAACTATAGCAAGAGAATTTAGCCGGAGCCAAAGAAATCAGAATCCGCTATCAATTATAATGTGCGACATAGATAATTTTAAAGCGTATAATGACACTTACGGTCATAGTAATGGGGATATCTGCTTAAATAAAGTTGCGCAAGGAATAAAAAATTCCCTTAAAAGGCCCGGGGATTTTTGTGCGCGGTATGGCGGCGAAGAATTTATTGTTATTTTACCAGACACAGTCTCCGATGGAGCAATACATGTCGCTGAAAGGATACGGTTACACATTGAAGAAATGGGAATTACACATGAAAAATCATTGCCTGCCCGGGTTGTTACCTTGAGCCTCGGCGTAGCAACATCAGAAGACACGATTGGTTTGGTTTTCCATGAAAAATTAATTCAATATGCAGATACAGCTCTGTATAAGGCAAAAGATCAGGGTCGGAATCAAGTTCAATCCTCCAGTGAAGTCGCAGGGTTTTCATGAATACCGACGTCACCTTAGAATAAATCCTTGATTTAAGGGATCATCCGGGTCAATTAAAAATTCATGTACGCCGGTAATGTATGCACTGCCGGTTACTTTGGGGAGAACAGCTTTGTGATTTCCAACCTGTGTCAGCCCTGCAATCTTGCCGGTAAAACTTGTGTTGATAATACTGTTAATCACAATATCTTCTCCCGGGTCTATTTCATTTCTTTTATTGAGAATGGCAAGTCTTGCACTCACTCCGGTTCCGGTGGGGCTTCTGTCAACTTCCCCTTCGGCAAAGATGCAGCAATGCCTTGAATGAACATTTTCAAGATCAGGAGTGTCCACAAAGATCGTCCCGTATAAAAAGCTTAAGTCTTCTTCAAATGGATGGATAATTTTTTTTGAAGCCATAATGGCATTTTTGATCATCCTGCCTTTTTCCACAAGTTCGGAGAAATAGTCCGGTGTGCATGAAAGCCCAAGGTCCCGGGCATTTACAAAAGCATAAAACGCACCGCCAAACCCCAGGTCATAGGTAACTTTTCCAAGTTTCGGGACCTCAACAACCGCATCCAGTTCCGGTGCAAAAGAGGGCACATTTTCAAATGTTACCGACTCAACACGGTCGCCGTTCATATTGGGTATGGCCGTCACAAGACCAGCAGGCGTATCTATCCTGATCTTCTGGCCGGGGGTTTTGATCTTGACAAAGCCTGTCTCAACCGCAACCGTCGTGATGGCGATAATGCCATGCCCGCACATAGTGGAAAATCCTTCATTATGGATAAAAAGAATCCCGAAATCCGCATCTTCTGTCACAGGTTCCGTGACAAAACACCCGTACATGTCAGCGTGACCTCTGGGTTCAAACATGAGGATTTTCCGGATGGAGTCCAGGTGTTTTTTTGCGTATCTTCTTTTTTCAAGAATCGTATCCCCGACCGGTGCTGGAACCCCTGAAGTGATCACCCTGAAAGGCTCTCCGGCAGCGTGGGAGTCAATGGTTTTTATTTTCAGATATTTATCTGATAATACAAAATTTTTCATTCTTCCCGTTCCAGTATGGTTGAATAAGTGTGCAGCTTTATGCGTTTAAACTGTATATCATGCCAGGTCAATATTATTCAATGTCTGGTTTTTTTTCACTGCAAGGGTGACCCATTCATCCATATATTCTTCATGGATGATAAAAAGATTATTTTTTTCCAGGGCGGCAAGTATATCGTTTTGCCTCTCTTTGATAATGCCAGAGAGGATAGTTATGGTATCCGGTGCCATTCTTATTGATATCGCAGGCAGGATATCGACAATGACCTGGGCAATAATATTGGCGGCAATAAAATTGTATGGTGCCCGGTCTGTTTTATCCAGAGTTGTACACAATAGTTTGCATATGCCGGGATCAATATTGTTTTTGACAAGATTTTGTTGGGCCACCTTTATGGCGACCTCATCAGTATCAATGCCTGTTATGCGCCGGGCACCGAGTTTGGCAGCCGCAATCATTAAAATTCCGGAACCCGTTCCAATATCCAGAAATGTTGAACCCGGTTTAAGATATGTTTCAATCATCTGAATGCACATGGCAGTACTCGGGTGTGTCCCGGTGCCAAATGCCATCCCCGGGTCAAGATGAATAATAATCTCATCTTTCCCCCCGTCATAATCTTTCCATGCAGGTTTTATTGTGATCCTGTCTGTAACCTTTGTCACTTCAAAATATACCTTCCAGGCATCAGACCAGTCTTTTTCATCGACGATTTCGGTTTGGATGTTAACCTGAATATTTAAATTTGACAGCATTGAGACTTTTTCTCTTATTTTTTCAAGGATGATGTCGGACGAATTCAGCAGAGGAAGAAACCCTGCAATCGAACAGATTTCAGGCTTTGGCAGCGTGTTTGTGCCAAATCCTTCATCCGGTTCATCCAGAGGGATATCACACACCACGCCTTTGAGATTGAATGAAAAGAAAATGTCACAGATCAGCTCTTCGGCTAAGATCAAATTTCCAGCATCAAATTGGACAATGACTTTTTTGAATTTCATGGATATCAACTCTTTCTTGAGTTTTTATTTAAAAAAGATTATTTTTCATTATTGTGCAATTGTCAAATTTAAATTTTGTAAAATGATCAATCCGTATCATAATCTTTATATTTATTATTTTGACGGAGTCCCGCAGGTTAACAAGATAGTTCAGAATAATGAAACTTTTCTTGGAACGTGGGTGGAAGAAGAGATTTCTTTCCTTTTCTTTTCTTCTTTTTGCGATGATGTTGTTGAACAGATTCTTGAAAAGAATAAAGGTATCAGCCTGGTTGATAAATATGAAATGACAGGAGAACAATGGCATGGAGATAAGATCGAACCCTATTATGTGAATGATCTGTGTATTTATCCGCCATGGAATAAACCTGCTTTAAATGACCAAACCATAAAGGAAATTCTGCTTGATCCGGGCGTGGTATTTGGGACGGGCAGACACCAGACAACAGAAGACTGTCTTTATTTGATCCATCGATTGTGTACAAATCACAGGATAAAATCTGTTCTTGATATTGGTACGGGAACCGGGCTTTTGTCCCTCGGGGCCGCTGCGCTGGACTGCAAACGCGTGATGGCTTGTGATTTCAATCATCTGGCCGTTAAAACAACCCTGAACAATATCCGGCTTAATGGATTTGAAGACCGGATTCTTGCTTTCCAGGCAAAAGGGGAAGAGATAATGTCCATTCCCTGTGATCTTCTAGTTGCCAATATCCATTATGATGTGATGCGTCATATGATCGAAAGCCCGTTTCTTTTGGAGAAAAAATGGTTTATTCTATCCGGGCTTTTGAATTCCGAAACTAAAAAAGTATTGGATTCATTATCCCGGAAGAATGTTCACATTATTGAAAGGCGATGCCCCGACGGAATCTGGAACACTCTTCTGGGAAAAACCTTATGCTAAAATCATTTTTTAAGATGAGGTTTACTCTTCCCCGCGTTCTTCCAAAACTTCCTTAAGAACGGTCAGGGCCGTGTTTGCAGCAGGCACTCCCCCGTAAATACTGGTCTGGAAAATCACCTCTGCAATTTCTTCTTTTGTGCATCCCACATTCAGGGCTGCATGGGTATGGAGCTTGAGCTCATCCGGTTTTGAAAGAACTGTTAATGCCGCCACTGTAACAAGCTGCCGTGTTTGATGGGGGATCTTTTCCCTGGCATACATCTGGCCTGTGATATACAAAGACATATCTTTTGCAAGGCCCTTGTCAAAATGTCTCCACAGGTTGTATGGCTTTTCCTCTTCTTTAACCGTGGAAAAATAAAGTTTTGCGGTTTCACCTGTTTTTTTTGCAATTTCTTTTGGGTCCAACTTGTCCTCCCTGGTAAAATTCTGTGAACAATAACCCCAAAAGCGAAAAAAGGATTACTGCTCACAAAATTTTTGATTTATCTGTTGGCTTTTCTAAAACCCAGCTGATCCAGTGCAATGATCCATTTACAGATATTTGTAGACCCTTCAACCATGGAATAGGTCGGGGCATCCCTGTAGTATCTGGCAACCGGATATTCTATGGAGTATCCATAGGCACCCAGGATTTTCATGGCATAGTTGGCAGATTTTGTCGCTATTTCACCGGCAAGATATTTTGCAATGGCCACATCACGACCATTGTTCAATTTTCCCTGATCTTTTTCCCAGGCAGCTTTGTAGACAACAAGACGGGCCGCTTCTATTTCAGCCGTCATCTGGGCGATCATATCCTGGTTCATCTGGAATTCACCGATTTTTTTGCCAAATTGTTTTCTTTCATTGCAATATTTGGTGGACACGTCAAGACAGGCCTGGGCAAGCCCTACACCACCGGCAGCAGCCGACAGTCTTGTCTGGTTCAAAGATGAGAAGACTATCTTTGCACCGTCACCGGGTTTACCCAGGATATTTTCCTTGGGCACTTTTACGTTATCAAGGAAAAGTTCTCCTGTGGGTGAGGAATGGGAACCCAGTTTGTCAAGGCCGGATGTCTTGATCCCTTCAAAGTTTTTAGGCTCGATAACAAAGGCGGAAAGCCCTTTTGATCCTGCGGCTTTATCTGTATAAGCATAGTAGAGGAGAGCGTCTGCAAAATTGGCGTTGGAAATCCAGGTTTTGGAACCGTTTAATAGCCAGTGGTCCCCTTTGTCTTCAGCAGTTGAGGCCATGGCCATAACATCTGAACCCGCATCAGACTCTGTAATACCGAATCCGCCGATATATTCGGCAGTACAGAGTTTTTCCACATATTTCTTTTTAACTTCTTCATTTCCATATTTAAAGATGGTATAGGCACATCCCAAAACCTGCATGTTGACCTGGACCCTTAATGAAGAAGAGACCTTGGCAAGTTCTTCCGTTATAATCATTGCAGCCAGAAAACCCATGTCTTCTCCACCATATTCTTCAGGAATGACGGTTCCGAAAAACCCCAGTTCGCCAAGGGGTCTCATGACTTCATCAATGGGAAAGTAGTGTTTTTCATCCCATTCATCCACATAGGGCGCAATTTGTTTTTTGGCAAAATTTCTGATTTCTTTCTGGAGCATTTTAAGCTCGGTTGATAATTGAAAATCCATTGTTCCTCCTAAACGGTTACTCTAAAATATTTTATATATCAAAACATATCTTTCCTATCATAACATAAGTTGTTAAATAAACTAAAATTTGATAGGCTTGTCAAGAAAAAAGTTAAAATATAGCTAAAAAATAGCTTGACAAATAAGGGGATTTATTTCATCTTTGGGCGGTATTAAAAAGGTATTTTTTTATAGGAAACAGCAGGATGGAAAAGACTGTCTGGGGCTGATGTTTCAATCCGGATAAGTCAAATGGATAAAGGGTTATACAAAGAAGATAATGAACAATTTTATATCATGCAGAGAGCATAAATGATGGCACTCTCTGCAGATACAAAATCTGCTATGCAAGGTATTGATGGTTACTCAACAACAAGAAGAAGCTGTTTGGTGGCGACTTTGTCATCCACTTTTACAGCGATTTGTTTTACCTTGCCTTCAGCTGTTGAAACAATGGGGTTTTCCATTTTCATGGCTTCAAGGATCAAAAGCTCCTGTCCCTCAATAACATCGTCCCCTTCTTTCACATGTACCTGGGAAATTGTACCGGGCATGGGACTTAAGATTTCTGTGCTCATTTTTACCTCCTTTATTCAAACGATATGTGGTTCTTTTCTTGCCGGAAATTTTTTTTTTCTTAAACAAGACAGTTTTGGTCTATACTTAAAGAAAAGCTTAAAGTCAAGTGAGGTTGGTTTTTACGATAAGCGATTGGTTCTCCTTTAAGGGGATACTGATCTCAAATAATAATTTATTTTGATCGGGAGTAGAGAATGAGGCAATATTTTGAAAAAATGGCACAATTCGGTGTTGCGCTAAATAAAGGGCAAATATTAAGTTCGGAAAAAAATGTAGAAAATATCCAGGAGGTGGAAGCCGGGATTGATGTCGAAATCGAAAAAGTGAAAAACGCTGGAATGCCGACGGAAAAAATTAATGCCCGGGGTGTTATGACAGTCTGGCAGCGACTTGAATATCTAGTTGATTCCGGTACGTGGAATCCCCTTCACACCCTGTTTAACCCTGAAGATAATGTTGAAGGGACCACAAATGTCATTGACGGTCTGGCAAAGATCTCCGGCAAATGGTGCGTTGTTGCAGGATTTGATAATAAGGTTATGGCCGGTGCCTGGCTTCCGGGACAGCCTGAAAACATTTTAAGAGCCACCGACCTTTCAAAAAGATTGAATATCCCTCTGGTCTGGCTGGTCAATTGCAGCGGGGTAAAACTCACAGAACAGGAAAAGTTCTATGCCAACAGAAGGGGAAGCGGCACAACCTTTTACCGCCATGCCGAACTTGAGCAGGAGGGAATTCCCATACTGGCCGGCATCTATGGCACAAACCCGGCAGGCGGCGGATATCAGGGCATCAGCCCGACCATTCTTTTTGCCCACAAAAATTGTAATATTGCCGTGGGCGGTGGTGGAATCTTAAGTGGTATGTCTCCCAAAGGATATTTTGATCTGGAAGGTGCGGAACAGCTTATTTCATCTGCAAAAGAATATAAGGCCAAACCTCCGGGATCAGTCGATATCCACTATGATGAAACCGGTTTTTTCAGGTATGTCTATGAAGAAGAAAAAGGGGTTCTTGACGGGCTCAAAGACTATATGAAGGACATGCCGGCCTATAATCCCAAATTTTTCAGGGTTGCCGAACCAAAAGCGCCAAGGTTTCCGGTAGAAGACCTTTATCGTCTGATACCCTATAACCAGAAACAGATTTATAATTTTAAAGAAATCATAGCCCGCCTTGTTGACGGCAGTGAACACATGGAATTCAGACCGGATTACGGACCCGAGGTGTATACCGGTCTTGTCAAAATGGACGGATATCTTGTGGGTATTATCGGCAATAACCAGGGATGGCTGGGAGAAAATTATCCCGAGTATGCGGATTACGGTGGAATCGGTGGTAAACTTTATCGCCAGGGTTTGATCAAAATGAACGAATTTGTCACCCTTTGCGGCCGTGACAGAATTCCTGTGATCTGGTTTCAGGATACATCCGGCATTGATGTGGGTGATATCGCTGAAAAGGCAGAACTTCTCGGTCTTGGACAATCCTTGATCTACTCTATCCAGCAGACAGACGTACCAATGATGTTGATTACCCTGAGAAAAGGAACTGCAGCAGCCCATTATGTTATGGGCGGTCCCACAGCCAACCGCCACAACGCATTTACCTTGGGGTTAGGTACAACTGAAATTTATGTTATGCATGGTGAAACAGCCGCCGCTGCAAGTTTTTCAAGAAGACTTGTTAAGGAAAAAGATGCCGGACGTCCCCTTGAACCCATTATTGAAAAAATGAATAAGCTGGCTCAGGAATACCATGATAATTCAAGACCGGCCTATTGTGCAAAATATGGTATGGTGGATGAAGTGGTTAAGATGAACGCACTTCGAGATTACTTGAAAGCCTTTGCAGGCGCTTCATACCAGAATCCAAAATCCATCTGCCCACAGCATCATATGATTACGCCGAGGATTATCAGAGGATAAAGCATTGTACAAAAAACATATAACCGGGAGGCCAATATGGCAGAATCTAAATTTATAAAAATTGAAAACGATGGTCAGGTTGCCAGGATCATTCTTGATCGACCCAAGCACAATGTCCTGGATATTCCTATGATGAATGAACTCAACACAGAACTTGAAAAGATCGCAGCAGATGATGAGCTCAAATGCGTTGTGATCACGGGTGAAGGCAGAAGCTTTTGTGCTGGCGTGGAAGTGGGAGACCATAAACCGGATAATGTAGATGCAATGGTGGCAACCTTTAACCGGATTTTTGAACTGACAAATATGATTGATATCCCCATTATTGCCGCTGTGAACGGGGCATGCCTGGGTGGCGGCATGGAAGTTGCCATTGCCTGTGATATTGTGATTGCATCTGAAAAAGCCATATTCGGACAACCTGAAATTAAACTTGGTTTTTTCCCCCCTTATGCCGCTTTAAGGCTTCCCGAGCTTGTAGGCCCTGCCAAAGCCATTGAAATCGTTACCACCGGCCAGAATTATTCGGCACAGGAATCCAAAGACCTTGGATTTGTATCCCAGGTGGCATCGGTGGAAGGTTTTCAAGAAGTAATTGACAAGACAGTCAAACAGATCACCATGGCAAGCCCCCTGATTATCCGGCTCAATAAACGGGCGGTAAAACGCCATATCGGAACCAGTTTTTTCCAGGGTGTTGATCTGGTCAGTAATTATTTTCTCAAAACCTTGATGAAAACAGAAGATACCCTTGAAGGTATTGCAGGTTTTGAGGAGAAAAGAAAACCTGTCTGGAAAAATAAGTAAAAAAAATCATTCCGATTTTCTCCATGGCAAGGGTATTCAGCCTCTTGCCATGTTTTCTTTATCGGGGAGGCGATGACGGTTTTTTCAGCCACAGTAAATACATCGCCAATAATATAAAGAACCAGAGAATAAAGGTGATCGGGAACCAGGAAAAGGTGTCCATAAAAACTGCATTTTCAACATCTCCTGAATGAATGCCTTGTTTTTTGATTTTTAAAAGAAGGGCATATAGAATGCCTAAAACACCATAGGAAATATTATAGGCCAGGCCTTTAAAGCTTAAGACAGTCGCTCTCTGGTCAGATGATGTGATCTGGTTGATATAAAAGCTGACAAAAAAACCGGTGAAATACATGGCGCTGAAAGTGATCAAAGCAGGTATTAATCCGGCGTAAGGCCAGAAAAAACTCATCGTGGCAAGGCCTGTAAGGGTTAACCCGGCTGTGATCCAGATGGCACGCGAGGGGGAATGATTTTCTGCGATTTTCTTTGCCATTTTGGGAATCACAAGCCCGAACAGGGCAACGAGTGATCCAATGATGCCGAAAGTGGATTCAGGCAGTTCGATCATCCTGTAGTACTGGCTGGAAAGGGTGATGGTCATTCTGATAATGCCGTCAAACAGCATACCGAAAAGTATGACTGACAGGGCAAAAGGGGTTTTGAAAATCCAGAGGCCTGCCTTGAGAGTCAGACCAAAAGCCTGCCGGACCGGTGCTGTTTTTATATCAGATGCAGACGGACCGGAATCCGGATCTTTCATTCTCAGAGTTGTGACAAATGCACAAATTGCCAGGATAAAGGTAAGGTATAAGGGAAACCGCATGGTGGTTTCCTGGGAAAAGGTCATGGCAAAGCCGAAAAATTGGCAAATCTTTTCAAGCAGGTTTGGATCATAAATGGCAGCTCCCACACTCATGGCAATAATAAATCCAATGGATTGAAATCGCATTAGGACTTCCAGCACTCTGCCCCACTGGTCAGGGTCGCCTTTTGCAGCCAGGGAATCATAGGCAATAGCTTCATCAGCCCCGCTGGCAGCAGCTTCTGCAAGACCGCTTAAAACGCGGTTGACCAGGAAAACAATGAAAATAATGGAAGGATCGGTTTTAGGGATAAAACTGATGATGCCAATTTCAAAAATCATGATGAATGTCGCAAAAACCAGCAGCCGTTTTCTCCCGATGATATCGGCAAGCGCTCCTGAAGGAACTTCAGCAAGGACAATGGTGGCAGCCCAGACGGCATTGAGGATGGAAAACTGGGCCACGGTCAGGCCGAAATCAAGGAACAGAATGGTAAAGACCGGGTAGTAGAATCTTGAATTAAAAAAAACTTTAAAGGCAATAAACAACCGGATATTGGGGATGGAAAATGTCGGTGTCAATGTTCGGTTATTCTTTGGGTATCAAGGTCTTTAAAACATCTTCTTTGCCGATAATACCCAGAAGTCTTTTGCCGTCCACCACCGGTATGGTGTGAAAATGTTTTTCCACCATAAGGGTTGCAATTTCAGATACAGGGGTGTCCGCAGCTACGGTAACAGGGTTTTTGATCATGGCCTGTTTAACGGTTGCGGCTGATATTTTTTGTAAAGTGTCTTCCAGTTTTTTGGACGATGACAGGGGGATAATACTGTCAAGGATGGTGAAAATCGGGGGAATGGGCATTTCTTTCTGCTGGAAGATCAGGTCGCTCTGGCAGAGGATTCCCACCAGTTCTTCTTTATCATTTACTACAGGGACACCATTGATATGATTGTTTAAAAGGAGTTTTACTGCCCTGGGTATCTCTGTATCCGGGGTGACACTGATAATATTGGTTTCCATGATATCTATGGCTTTGATCATGATATCCTCCTTATGAATGAACGGGTTTTACGATTTGTTTCGTTCACTGGCGATGCAATCTTTACTTACTATACACGAATGCTGGTTTCAGGTAAAGCATCTGTTGGGACTGATAAAAAATATCTTGATATTATCTTGGTACAAGGGACTTGCTGAATACCATGATATGTCCCTTGGCAACCTGATTGAAGGCATTATGCTGCATGCCTTTGACGGCAAAGCTCCTTTCAGCGAAAAAAACCTGAAAAAAATTAAGGATTTGAAAAGTATATATGAACTGGACCTGACCTGGCAGGACAGCCACAAACTTGTGGAGTCCTGACGGATTAATATTTACTCGGGCACTATTTGGGTTTAATGGGAATGAGCATGCCCTGCCTGCTGCCTGAAATTTGATACCATATTAAAGGTGATGAGTCCGGCGAGTATGATGGCAGCAATCAGCTGGATACTGTCGGGGAAAAGTTCAGAAGCCTGCCCCACAACCGCGCTTGCCTGCACACCTGATATGTCATACACAAAGTCAACAAAAAAGCCCATGGCAAGGGAACAAATGGAAATCATGGACAGATATATGACAAGTGTCCGTGTGCTGAAGATGTTTTTGACAATGTTTATGGTTGCAGCATTGGTTGCAGGGCCGGCCAGTAAAAATACCAGCGCTGCACCCGGGTTCAGGCCCTTTAATATCAAGGCGGCGGCAATGGGTGTGGAGGATGTGGCGCAGACATACATGGGAATTCCTGTTATCAGCATAACCAGCATGGATAAAAATCTGTGGTCATTGGCCCAGAGTGTCAGATCATCCGGGAAAAAGAAAGTGATGATACCGGCAATGAAAATTCCAATGATAAAGGGCTTTGAAATATCGGTGAGCAATTCTCCATAGGCATATTTAAGTCCGTTCATCAGTCTTACAGACAGTGTTTCATTATCTTTTTGTGCAACTGCACAACAGTTTGATGCGCAGCCTCAGCCGCCGGTCTCTTTTTTTATGCGCGGCTTATCAGGCCTGACGTCATTCCCAAAAAAGTTTTGGGCAATTCCCGTGGAAATTGCGGTAATAAATCCTGCAACGGGCCGAATTACAGTCATGATCGGGTCCAGCATGGCCCAGGAGATGGCAATGGAATCCACACCGGATTCGGGTGTGGCAATCATAAAGGATAAGGCGGCCCCGTCATTGGCTCCTTGCTTTTTGAGCCCTGTGGCAACCGGGACAACGCCGCAGGAGCATAAGGGGATAGGGATGCCGAAGAGTGCAGCCAAAATGACTGGTTTTATTTTGCCTGTTCCAAGATATTGTTTTATTTTATCGGCTTTAAAAAAGACGTACAGGATGCCTGCAACAAAAAAGCCAAACAGCATATAGATTGCAACATCCAGATAAATATGCCAGGATTCTTTTAAAATTTCATATATAACTGCCATGGTGGCTCTACCCTCAATCTCAATGTCTGACGTGGTTAAGACTCATGTGAATCAGTGAGATGACATGATCATCATCAATAGAGTAGTAAATGATTTTACCTTCTCTGCGGTTCTTTACAATTTTCATTGTCCTCAATATGCGAAGCTGATGGGAGATGGCAGAATCGGTCTGGTCACAAATAACGGCAATGTCACACACACAATGCTCCTGGTTTAAGAGTGCAAGAACGATTTTAAGCCGGCTGGGATCACTCAAAGCCTTAAAAATGTCCGCCATTTGACTGATATCTTCCTGTTGGGGAATGGTTTTTACAGTCTCTCTCACTTTTTTTTCGTTAATACATTTTTCAGCACATATATCCATTTAACACCTCTTCATTTGAACATTTGTTCATATGTTAATTCGATTTCAATTCTTTGTCAATAATAAAAATTGAATAAACAAAAATTAAATTTTTGCTACCAGGATGATATCCAGAATTTTTTTTACAACTTTTTTTGTGGTCAGAACCTTAATATTTGACAGATTATAGTTGTCACAATCTGGATTTCAGTATATGTTTTAAGCTTCAATAACAGGATAAAATTAAACAAGGAGCAATCAATGTTACAACCGCTGTTTATCAAAGCCACAAGCCTTTCGGATGCCTGGTTCCAAACTCTTTACAGGTGTGTGGAGCAGGGCAGATCTTTTACCATTAATCGCGGGTCCTTTGAAGGCCAGAAAAGACTTGAATTTGATTTTATCACCATTCATATCACCCACCCGTCAAGTATTCCCCTGCTGCCCAAGGTAAATCCGGCACTGGGATTTCCTGACCCTGTGGAAGAGGGTTACCTGGATGATTACCTGCCGTATCTCATGACCGGCGAGGAAAAACAAGGAGAGTCCTATACATATGGACAGCGGATTTGTAAGTGTGACGTGGAATATCTGCCTGAGGATTATAAAAAACTGACAAAAATCCTGGTCCAGGAAAAAGAGATCTGGGAAGACAGGAATATTTTAATTGAGGAAGACGACAGATATTTTGTGAACCAAATGGAGTTGATGATCTGGACCTATAAAAACAAGGGGCACAGAAATAACCAGATGATACTACAGGTGGGCCAGCCCACGGATATGGTATTGCTTGATCCGCCCTGCCTTAGACACATTGATACAAGAATTCAGGATGGAAAGCTCCACTTTTTTCCCTATTTCAGGTCCTGGGATTTATTTGGCGGGTTCCCTGCCAACCTTGCTGCCATTGAAATGATGAAACAATATTGTGCCGAGCAGATCGGGGTTGAAAGCGGTGAGATAATCGCATCCTCAAAAGGGCTTCATATTTATGATTATGTGTTTGAAATTGCTGAAGCCATCAGGGGCCGATCCATGGATGAATTCCGGGAAATGTCCTAAAAATCAATTTTAAGCACCATTATTTCCTCTGACCACTAAGCCAAGCCGGAATGACCCGGGTCTGACTTTGAGCAACTACGATACCTTGATCCTGTTAAGCTCTATCATGGTTTTTGTCTTTATCGTGACCCTGGGGCTTATCCCGGTGAAGGATATCTGGTTTTCCAATGATCAAGGTTCTTCTGATAATGCCCAGAGTTCTTTTGTCCTGCATGTGGCTTACCATGTTTCCGGTAAACCTTTCCGTTGACAGGGGACAATCTATTAAATGTGTG
>NZ_JAUWQB010000155.1 GCF_030611305.1 Desulfobacula sp.
GGCTGAAGGCTGAAGCCTTTTAGGGAAAAGACTCCCGGAAGTCAATATTTTCTTAAAGCGGCCGGAAATTTTGTCCTAAACATAATAGAGAATAACTCTCAGGAATCATCTGTTTCCTTCAGCCTATAGCCTTCAGTCTAATCACCTTTTATTTTGGAGTAGAAAAGCATGAAAACAAATCGTCTTGTTTTAAGTTTGTTTTTAATTTTTTGTCTATCATCTTGCGCTGCAAACATTGAAGTGCTAAAGAAACAGGAAGAAGCATCAAGAAACCTCGGCGAAGCATACATGCAGCAAAGGGATTTTTCTTCAGCGCTGAGGGAATTTCTAAAAGCAGAAAAGATATACTCCAAAGATCCCATTCTTCAAAATGACCTTGGTCTTGCATATATGGCCAAGGATCGGCTGGACCTTGCTGTAAAACACTTTAAGAAAGCAGTGAAATTAAAACCGGATTATGTGCCGGCTAAAAATAATCTGGGAACCGCCTATCTTGCCAAAAAAGAATGGGATGTGGCCATTGCCTGTTTTAAGGAAATTGTTGATGATATCTTATATGCTACACCCCACTTTCCCCTTACAAACCTGGGGTGGGCATATTACAATAAGCAGGAATATGAGGTTGCAGAAAAATATTATCTCGACGCCCTTAAGCTGGAGCCAAATTTTATTATCGCCCTGCGGGGTCTTGGCCGAACCTATATGGCAATGGAAAGAGCAGCGGATGCTGTGGCAATGCTTGAAAAAACAGTGAAAAATTATCCGCGTTCTGCTGAATCATATTTCTACCTGGCAAAGGCATACAGTTTGTCAGGCGAATATAAAAAGGCAATTAATTCTTACAATAAGGTCATTGAGCTTGCACCCGAGAGCTTTCTTGCGGGTGAGGCCCAAAAAGAGGTGGAAAAGATTAAAAGGTTGAGATGAAAATACAGAAAATCCTAAAACAACCCGAAGACAAGTCCCTGGAATTTAAAAAAAGAGATTCCAAAAAACAGACAAAATTTACTGAAAACAGTGGTTGCCTTTGCAAATGGTTCCGGAGGACATATCTATGTTGGTGTAAATGATGACCGTACTATAACAGGCATAAAAGAGGAGCCCTTTGACCTGGAAGAAAAGTTGTCGAGTATCATATATGATTCAATTTCACCCATCCCCAATCTCTTTTTCCAAACAACCACCCTTGAAGATAAAGTTGTTTTTATTGTAAGAGTCTGCTCAACAAACAGGGCACATCTTCAGGGAGCAAAGAGATAGCAAGGAATTTGAATGTCCATCAGAATACAGCCCTGAAGAGACTAAAACAGCTTGAGGAAAAGGGGTTGATTTATAAGCAGGGAAGCGGGCCGCGTGTGAGATATTCTATTTGATGTGAGATCGTGTGAGAATGTGAGATAGATGTGAGATATACATTATCTAATTTCGAATATCAAATGACCAAAACATGTCAGGCGCTTATGCAATATCTATGGCGCTCCACCATGTTTGAAATTTTGAATTTTGGTCATTCGTATTTGTTGAGCGCTGATGCTTCACTTCGTGTCGGATTTCGAGCTTCGTGCTTTGAATTTATTGAAAATTGAATAAGCAAGCAATTTTTGTGAATTTAGTAGATTATCAGCTTAAATGACGTGGACCTGAAAATTCCGGTAGGGACACCCTGTGATATAGAAATTGTGCTATCGGGTACCACCAGCAGACTTGCCTTAAATATAAAGGCTGTGATTCCGCCAAGATAAGGATGGCCTTGGGATTACATTATGTATAACGCCTCAGACCCTGATGTAATCGAAGACGAAATGTTTTCATAAAGATCAAGCCGTTATCCCCGTTCCTAAATGACCATATCCCTGTTCAGATATGGAATCTCCCGGAATATTTGAGGCCTGTCCTGTGATATCCGGCAATTCTTTTTCTCTGCTCAGGGTTCACGCCTGCCTTTTTTGCAAATTCAGGCCATTTGTCAATTGAATCAAGCACCTCGTCAATAATTTCAACTGGTCTTGAAATTGAAATGGAACTGCCGACGTCAATCATATCCGCCACAGTGAAATCATCCCGTTTGCCATTGATGGTCATTTGATGTTGATTGGTCCATTTCCCGGCAGGGTTATGTGAATACATGACATCAAATGCCGGTGACAATTTCCACTGCCCTTGGGGGTACATTAAAAATGCAATGTTTTTTGTATGATCATCCTGATTCCGTCCGATGATGTTGAATACCATCCGTTTATAAAACTGTACGGCTTCTGCTTTTGTCAGCCGAAGCTGCCGCATGACGGAAAAAACCTGTTCGTAGCTGTAAGCTCCGGCCATATTAAAGTCATAATGAGCCAGTCCGCATAAAGACTGTAAATGCAGTTTAACTCCATTACACCGGTCAAATCTTTTTGTGAGAAAATGAGCTCTCCTGTTTTCTTCAAGCAATCGGCAATCGGCCATATCAATCCCCGCAGCCTTTGCCATTAAAGAATATGCATACTCTATTCGCCCGTAGCCCATTGGTTTTCCAAGTTCAATATCATCAACCCCGTCAAATTTTAACAGCCAGTATTCATATCCTTTGGGGACATCAGATTGGCCGGATATAATATTTCCTTCATTGTTCATTGCAATAATTGCTTTGGGCCTTGCACCGCCGGCAGAGGTTCCAACCCTCAAAATATCTAAAATTGCCTCTGAATTTTCTTTTTCTGCGTTTCCAATATCAACATCAAGCTGTGAACGTTCCAGCATTATTTTCTGGACAAGCTCTACCATTGAGGCAATTTCCACAGGAACTGCACGATCAAGCTCATTACTGACAGGCGGTTGAAATTCCAGAGCACCCATACCGCGTTTCTCGGTATAACAAAGACGTTCAATAGGGCTGAAATCAGCGGCTGAACGACCATCCCTTGCCAGCCATGAATTAATTACCTCGTTTCCGAACTTGTCAGGAAGAACATCTGCAAGCAATCCCGGCAGCCCCATAAAGGTTTTCCTGTTCAAACCCGGGAAGCTAAAAATACCATCTCCCCTCAATGCCTCATCCAGCCCCATATGCAAAGGAGAAATATCCATGCCTTTTTTTAAAAAAGAAGGATCATATTCAAAAATTCCATACCCGTTCTTTTCCAGCCATGTCACAGCACCGACTGTGTTTCCCCATAGCTTAATAACTGCAGTATCGACTTTTTTTACCAATCGCTTTGATTTTCCTTTGCTGGTTTAATTCGTTTTCCTGAAGCTCTTTCTCTCTGCTTACCCATTTGAGCCTGCTGCAACGGGCTGATTTGAATATCCGGAATAAAATTATTTAAATTGTCCAGCGCGTGAAGCTCTCGTAATATGCCTATGATGCTTGACAATTTCCCTTTTCCACCTTCCAGTGATTTGATTGCATTCAGCGAAAGCTTTGTGGCTTTGGATAATTCCACCTGCGTCATATTTTTACGCAGCCGAAGTCTTTTGATACGATGGCCGATTTCTTCTCCAATGCCAGTATCGGTCATTGAATAAAGATCCATTATAATATACCTTTTTCGATCTATTAAACCCCAAATTTATATTTTAAAAACTATTTAAAGGCTATTATAATTAATTTAAAACTAAATTGCCAGATTTTTTTATCATAGTGGAATGAGTATGCTTGATATTGAAAATGCAGATGATGTAATGATGGTAAATTCAGGTGGATTGTGTGAACAGTTTGTAGGGCAGCACCCTCTTTATTTAGTGCCTGAACGAAAACCCCGTTCAGGCACGGTTTTGAGTTTTTGGTTTTGAGTTTTGAGTTAAAAAAGAAAGCAATCTTAGCGAGTTGGAAATCTCTAAACAAAATTGAAAAACTATATTTCGGGGTTTTCGTTCAGACACTATTTAAATGAATATTATAAAAAACCGGAATTGTATTACTGGGTACGAGAGGCAAAAAGCTCTTCGTCTAAGGTGTTGATTTATCTGTTCG
>NZ_JAUWQB010000033.1 GCF_030611305.1 Desulfobacula sp.
CTCCTTGATCATTAAGTTGTGGGGACAACTCGATCATAGAGTAACATGAGTCGTACAGATGGCAAAGCCTCTGCACTCTGACCTGGCCCTGAGGGCCAGGGTTTTCACATTAGACTAAACTGATTTAAAGGAGCCTGATGAATATATGAAATATAATTTTGATGAAATAATTGACCGGACCTGCACCTCTTCGTTGAAATGGGAAAAATATGTCGGATGTTCTTTTGTTATCGTCCCGAATGAACGGTTAAGAAATAAATTTAAATTCAGATTAAAAGGCCTGATACCGAATGTAAATCTTTTGGGTCTTTTTGCCGCCAAAGCAGCCTATAAAGAATGTAATGAATGGCTTTCCCAATTAATTATCTACCTGAGAAAAAATCGGGATATTGTCCAGGACCGTGTCAATAAAATGCAGGGGTGTAAACTTACCCCCATTGAGTCTACCTATCTTGCCTGGATTGATGTCAGGGATACAGGTCTTAAAGATCCCGTTCTTTTCTTTGAATAGGCGGGTGTCGGACTTTCCGATGGCAGTTTTTTCGGTCAAAAGGGATTTATACGACTGAATTTCGGATGCCCGAAATCTGTGCTTGAGGAGGGGTTAAAAAGAATGGAGACCGCTTTAAAAAAACTATAATCATCTGAAGGGCCAATGAAACCGACTTGATGGCTTACTGATCAAAAAAAGTACTTAAAAAAGAACAGGGACTGCTTTCTTACGCTGATGCTGCTACCCTGAGATCTAAGAAAAAAAGGGTTCTGGGATATAAAATCACATATCAGACAAAGTTTTACGATATATTACCTGTCCTTTTAGAAAATTTTAGCTGGTCAAAATACGGGAAATAAAATTCGGTGGCTTTATCTTGTATATACAAGATAAAAGCTTAATATCTCTATAGTTTTGAATATGTTATAAATGTTTTTTTATCCTTATTATCTTTTTTTGCTTGACTATGGGGAACCTTCTTTTTATAGTTGCAAAACTTAGAATTGTAATTGCAATTATGCTGTACTAAACCAGTAATTCAAACTAAAGGGGAGTAAAAGAATGAAATCTTTTTTTAAAACTTTGGCACTTGCGTTAGTCTTATTGATTGGCATTACGGCACCTGGCTTTGCCGGTGACACAATCAAACTTGGATCTGGAGGTGTTATCTCCGGCGACCTGGCACCCTATGGAATTTCTGCTGTAAGAGGTGTTGAGATTGCCATTGAAGACCTAAATGCCAAAAGTGGTATTCTGGGTAAAAAAATCGAATTATTAATCGGTGATGATGTATGTAAACCAGAGGTGGCAGTTAACATGGCGACCAAACTGGTATCAGACGGTGCACAGATGATTGTCGGCCATGTCTGCTCCGGCGCCACCATCGCTGCAAACAAAATCTATAAAGATGCAGGACTTTTGATTGTCTCTCCGGCATCAACCAATGACGATTTGACCCTTAAAGGTGAACATCCCAACTTCTTTCGAACCATTTCCTATGATGGTGCCCAGGCTGCTCTGATGACTTCTTTTGTTAAAAACAATCTGAAAGTCAAAACAGTTGCCCTGATCCATGACAAAGGCGATTATGGTAAAGGCCAGATGGAACTTGCCAGAAAAAACTTTGAAAGCTTAGGTGGCGTTGAAGTCGTTCTTTTTGAAGGCGTAACAACCGGTGCAGTTGATTATACAGCCATTGTACAGAAAATCAAAAGATCTAAAGCCGAACTCACCATGTGGGGCGGCTATCATTCAGACGCTTCCAAAATTGTTGGTATGCTCAAAAAGAAAAAAGTTAATACGATTTTCTTTGGCGCTGATGGTATCATCGGTGACAACTTTGTACAACTGGCAGGCAAATATTCTGACGGTGTCTATGCAACAGGCCCGAATGATACTTCCAGCAATCCGCTTTATAAAGAACTTGTTGTCAAACATCAGAAAAAATACGGCGAAGCTCCCGGAACATTTTTCTTCAATGGGTATGCCTGTGTTCAGGCTCTTGCTGCTGCTGCAGAAAAAGCAGGCTCAATAGATTATGACAAAATGAGAGCTGCCATGTTTGAAATTAAAATCGATTCTCCTTTAGGACCCATCGGTTTTGATAAAAACGGCGACGTTATCGGCGCAGGTTTTTCTGTCTATCAGGTTCAGAATGGAAAATATACCCAGGTTAATTAATATCTGATCTAAAATAAAAACAGGAGCGTAATAGAAAACATGTATTACAGCTCCTGTTTTTATATGTATTAATTTTGCTTAAATTTAACAAAATTTAGGAGATAATAATTTAATTAACATGCGTCTGTTTAAAATTATATTGGGTGTGGCAGTTGTCGGGATACTGGGATTTTTAGGCATCAAAGAGATCATTGCAGACCCTGTCTATTTTTTAGAGCTGTTCTTAGGAGGCCTTACAAGGGGAAGCATATATGCCTTGATCGCTCTTGGGTATACCATGGTCTATGGTATTATCCAGTTGATCAACTTTGCCCATGGTGAAATCTATATGATCGGTGCCATGACTGCCCTTATTGTTGCCAGTGTCTTAGGACTTTGGGGATGGAACTCTGCTGTTATCGTTATCCTTGCCTTTGTTTTTGCCATTGTTTACTCCTGCGCCTATGGATTTACCGTTGAAAAAATCGCCTATATGCCCTTAAGAACTGCACCAAGGCTTTCAGCCCTTATTTCAGCCATTGGAATGAGTCTTTTTTTACAAAATTATGTCATGCTAGCCCAGACATCAGAATATATGCCCTTTGAAAGTCTGATCCCTGATTTTAAATTCTGGGAACCTTTTAGCCACATTATTACTTCCGTTGAAATGACAATCATTGTCACCACTGTCATTGTCATGATTCTCTTAGGCATACTCATTAAATTCACCAAAATCGGCAAGGCCATGAGAGCGGCTGCCCAGGATAAAATCATGGCATCACTTGTGGGCATCAACGTGAACCGGGTTATTTCCACGACCTTTGTTGTCGGATCAGCCACGGCTGCAATCGGCGGTGTTTTAATTGCCTGCCATGTGGGCCAGATAAACTTTTATATCGGATTTCTAGCAGGGCTTAAAGCTTTTATCGCAGCTGTTTTAGGCGGGATCGGAAGTATTCCCGGTGCTGTTTTGGGAAGTCTTGTACTGGGTATTTCAGAAAGTATGTTTACCGGTTATTTCTGGAGTGAATATGAAGATGTTTTTGCCTTTAGCATTCTTGTGATTATTCTGATATTCAGACCGTCGGGTATCCTTGGCAGAGATGAAACCTCTAAAGTTTAACCACATTATTTAGAAAGTTGATTATGGTTACAAAAAAAGAAATCAAACTATCATTTTTTATTGGTTTATGGTTCATGGTGCTGACCTTCCCTATCATGGTCATAAAAGTCAACACTATAACTAATACTGTGATTTTCAGATGGCCCAACCTTCTATGGGTTGGTATTGTATGCTTTTTTGCCTCTCTTATCTGGAATTATCTTTTGCGGATGAAAGAAGAAAAAAAAAAAGCAGATACCAAAGATGATATTCCCATTGTTCACAGACTGCTTCAAAATGAAAAATTCAAAATACCGTTTTTAGCTGCACTGGCAATATTTTTCCTTCTTTATCCCTTTGTGTTTTCCATGTATCATACCAGTATCTTGATTTCAGCACTGATCTATGTGATGCTGGGGCTGGGCCTGAATATTGTTGTGGGACTGGCAGGACTCCTGGATCTCGGGTATGTTGCTTTTTATGCTGTTGGGGCTTATACCTATGCATTGTTAAACCTGCATTTTGGCATCAGTTTCTGGGTGGTCCTGCCCATCAGTGCAGTCTTCGGTGCCATAGCCGGAACCCTTTTAGGGTATCCCGTACTCCGTCTGAGAGGCGATTATCTGGCCATTGTTACTTTGGGTTTTGGTGAAATCATCAGAATTGTCCTTGAAAACTGGGATGATTTTTCAAATGGACCCCGGGGAATAGGCAATATTCCAGCACCGAGCTTTTTCGGTCATCAATTTGGGCAGCATGATTCCGTCATTTATATTTATTTTATTGTTATCGGATTGGTGCTGATGACCATTTTCTTTGTCAACCGGCTTGAAAACTCAAGAATTGGTCGTGCCTGGATCGCCTTGAGGGACGATGAAATTGCCTGTCAGGCCATGGGCATTGACAAGTTCAAAACCAAGCTGACAGCTTTTACCCTTGGTGCAACCTGGGCTGCCCTGGGGGGTGTTGTTTTTGCTGCAAAAACCTCATTTATTAACCCCATGTCCTTTACAATCTGGGAGTCCATTACCATTCTGTGCGTTGTTGTTATCGGCGGGATGGGATCTGCCATTGGTGTTATCGCCGGTGCCCTTGTACTGATACTGCTGCCGGAATACTTAAGAGCCGTTGCCGAATACCGGATGCTTGTATTTGGTGCACTCCAGGTCATCGTAATGGTATTTAAACCGGAAGGGCTTATTCGAAGTGTCCGTAAAATATATAAATTTAAAAAAGTAAAAGAATAAATTTATGGAACCTATACTTAATGTAAAGAACCTCACAATGAATTTTGGAGGTCTAAAAGCGCTGGACACTGTAAACATTGCAGTTGAAAAGGGACAGATCGCTGCCCTTATCGGGCCCAACGGTGCAGGAAAAACCACATTTTTCAATTGTATTACCGGAATTTATGAGGTCAGTGAGGGCCGCATGGAAATAACGCCTCCGGGTAAATCGACTCAGGAATTGAAGGGGCTTAAAACCAATGTTGTGACTGAAAGAGGCCTTGCAAGGACCTTCCAGAATATCAGGCTTTTTGAAGGGATGACAGTTCTTGAGAATGTCATGATCGGAAGACACTGCAGGCTGAAATCAGGAATCTTCAGCGCCATGCTTCGACCTTCAAGCCAGAAGGATGAAGAGAAGAAAGCAGTTAACGACAGTTATAAAATCCTTGAAAAAATCGGTCTTGAGCAATATGTCAATGAAATGGCAGTCAACCTTCCCTATGGTGCCCAGCGACGTCTTGAAATTGCAAGAGCCCTTGCCACAGACCCGTTTTTGCTGCTCCTGGATGAACCTGCCGCAGGCATGAATCCTCAAGAAACAAAAGAACTTGATGATTTAATCATCTGGCTGAGGGATAATGAAAATTTATCCATCTTACTGATTGAACATGACATGAAGCTTGTCATGAGCCTGTCAGATAACATTCATGTTGTGGATTACGGAAAAAAAATTGCCGAAGGCACGCCTGAAGAGGTGAAATCTAATCCGGACGTAATCAAAGCCTATCTTGGAGACGAGTCTGAAGATGCTTAAATTAAAAGACATACACACATTTTATGGAAACATTCATGCACTCAAAGGTATTAACCTTGAGATTTCCGAAGGAGAGGTTATTTCTCTGATCGGGGCGAATGGTGCCGGGAAATCAACCACATTGATGACTACAAGTGGTATCGTTCCTGCCAAACAAGGCTCTGTTGAATTCAAAGGGCAGGATATCACCCACATGCCCGCTGATGATATCGTCAAACTGGGAATCTGCCAGGTACCGGAAGGCCGGAGGATATTTCCATACCTTACTGTGGCCGAGAACCTTGACATGGGTGCTTTCCTTCGGAACGACAAGGATGGAATCAAGGATGATTTTGATTATGTTTACAACCTTTTTCCCATTCTTGCAGATAGGAAAAATCAGATCGGCGGCACCTTAAGCGGCGGCGAACAGCAGATGCTGGCCATTTCAAGGGCCTTGATGTCAAGGCCAAAGGTGCTGCTCCTTGATGAACCGTCCCTTGGACTTGCACCCATCATTGTCAAACAGATTTTCGGTATTATTAAAAAAATCAATGAAGAACAAAAAACCACCATTTTCATTGTTGAGCAGAATGCAAACCTTGCTCTAAAAGCAGCCCACCGCGGGTATGTAATGGAAAATGGTTTGATTACGATGACAGATACCGGTAAAAATCTGCTGGCCAATGAAGATGTCAAAAAGGCATACCTGGGCATATAAACGCCCACTTATTTACAATTAACAAAACCCTTGGGGAAGATATTCTTAAAGGGTTTTCGTGATGGTTAGGTTAAACTTGATTTATAGTTTCTTTCTAAGGTTGATGAACTCGCTTCTTTCAAACCCGAGTTTTTTAAAAAAGGAAAGCACATCAGTGGAATCCCAAACAACGGACGAATAAATATATTTAATTCCTTTTTCTTTATAAATATCACAAATTTTCATAGCAAGTGCAACCCCGATGCCCTGTCCCATAAAATCCGGGTGAACCCCAATGGCCAGAATCCAGGCACTCTTTTTAATCCCAAATCCTGCGTAAAGACTTGTGCTGATCATATATCCTATCACGTTCCCGTTGATTTCCGCTACCAGGCTTGACTTGCCTGCGTCCTCAGATATCTGCTGCTCAATAACTTTTATAAAATCCACTCCAGCATCATCTTCCGAGATGGCCTTTCTTATATTTTGAATTGCCTCTGCATCATTAAGAGTGATTTCTCTTATGTTGACTGTGTCTTCCACAAGATCCTCCATTGTTATTCTACTTTTATGATCTTAACTATATGACCGACCCAGTTAGGCGGAAGATAAATTCTGCCGCTGTTACCACTGGATTTTACTTCTTTTTCAATCATCTCTTCACCATAGACCTCAAACTTTACCTTTGTCTGAGATATGGATTGATTTTCTGTGCTTCTTTCTTTTTTCTCTTTATCTGCCATATAACATCCTATCCTTACAAAAAAAATGTTTGTTACCGATTCTTTTATTTAAGATCATTTTTTTTTGTATAAAGCACCTTTTAATTATAAATAGCTTATTTTTATCTGTTATGTAGCCAAATTATATCTTTTTATGAATATTTTCAACACCAAAGTATTATTTTTTGAAAACATCTTAAAAATAAAAAAGGACAGGGGGGAAACGATATTCTTGCCTGCCCTTTTTTTAAATCACTATCTAAATCAAGGGTTTATACACCGCACTTTTCATTATAACATACCGCATGGCAAGGTCTCCTGCAAATACTGAGGCCAATCTTAAAAAAATCAGAAAGCCGTTGGTATCCCCACCCCACATGATTAGAGTCAGAAGCAATGGAAGGACAATTCCAAGCCCTCCCACACCAATTAAAGAGATTTTTGAAACCTCTCCGCTTATCATTGATTTAATGGACTCTTTTCCGATTTCATTGCTGTGCCAGGTTCCCCAGACGTAGAGCAGAATGCATAAGAAATAAACAAAGAAAAACGCCTCTGCCCATACTTCCATGCCTGATGCCAGAACAGCGGAACTGGAAACTGCAAACATGAACTGCAGAATCTGGTGTCCGATCCATACCCCTGAAATGACGGACAATGGCAGGACCATTGTTGAACTCCAGGCAGGAAGTGCTCTGATCACGTTCATTGTGGCAAATCCATGGGAAATAATTAAGAGACACAAAATTCCCATGATACAATTAAACACAACATTAAAGCTGCCGGCTGTTACAATCTGTAAAAACCCCAAAGCTGCAAAAATTCCGATTATCCAGATACCGCGGGACAACTCGGATGTGTTGGGTTTCATGATCATTCGCCAGGCCCTTAAAGGCATGCCAAGATAAAGCACATGAATAATACCACCAAGTACCAGGGTAATCAGCCAACCCAGGATAAGCCCTGCCTTGTATTCATAAAAGAGCGACACAAAATAAAGGCCAGCTCCGATTTCCGAGAAAAAAAAGGCCAGCCACAAAAATAGGCCTTTGTCATCAATCCATTCTTGCTGACGGGTGGGGCGCATCATCCATTCGTATGGCTTTAAGTCACTGCCAGTAGGATGGAACATAATTTTTTCAAGCTCATTTCTTTGTTTCATAATTGTTCAATCCTCCTTTTAGCCTTTGTAAATTTTAACAGCAACAGAAGTTTCAATGTTTCCGGTGATGGGGTCATAGTGTCTCAAGTATGATGGAAGCAGCTTGCAGAAATTACTTCCCTTACCCTTGGCAATAGGTCTGCCATCAGCCCATAAACCACCTTGTCCGCAAACTCCAAGAACTTTTGGATGTTGAGCTTCCATTGTTTTTACAATACCGTTTTCCTTGGTTCCATATTTATTTTCCATCCAGATAATATCGCCATCTTTGAATCCTTTTTCATCTGCCAGGCCTTTATTTAACGTAATTGTAAAAGTATAAGGACTCATCTGGCTGACTTCATCAATTAAAGGATTCTGGAATGTTGAGTTATTTGTGTGGAGAACATCACGATAAGAAAAAGCTAAAAGATCATACTCATCATCAAGTTCTTTGTGGGATGTAGGCCAGAACCAGTTAGGTAACGGACCATATTGATCCATTTCCATTTCAAGTTCAAATCCGGTATCTTTCATGATTTTTTCAGCAGCTCTTCTGTCATGAATTAAAAATTCCATATAAACCGGGCATCTTGTAGGCATATTCCATCTCCAATAGACATCTTCAATGGGTTTATGCCATGTTGCAAATCCCTGTTCCTGAATTTTTTCTTTATCATCCCCATAAACCCATGTCAGGACTCTTTCGCCAATTTCCTTCCAGGTCAGGACTTCGCCGGGTTTAAGTTGAAGCTTTTCATCTGTAATACTGTAATAATTATTAAGGAGTTCATGATATTTGTCAAGAACACCAACACGGTTTGCAACATCCAGATAAACGTTCATGAAGTCTCGTGATTCACCAATGGGTTTTGCAACAGGTTGTTGCAAATGAACATACCAGTCTTCATAGGATGGACTTCCATTGAAGAAAAAACTGTCAATTTCAGAAGACCAGGTATCTTTTTCAAGATAAGAGGTATCAGGAAGGATTATATCACCTATGGCCTGGTCAGTTTCATTGACCCATATATCACTTAGTACAACAAAACAATCTTTAAAATTGTCCAGGGCAACGTCCCAGTCAGAATTACTTATAAGAAAATTCACTGCGATTCCAAAAATCATTTCAGGCTGGACTTTTTCAACACCAAATTTTTCCTGAATATAATCTTTTTCTTTAACATAGGGTATATGAGAAAGAGTGGAATGTGACCAGAATTCAACACATCCTGAATTGGTACATGGATAGCTTGGTGGATGAACAGGCCATGGATCATGTGAATAAAATACTGAAGGAACAATAACGCCGTCTTTACCTACTTTAGGCATACGTTCGTATTGACCGCCAGGGTATTTGCGCCTGATAGATGGCCAACCCATTGTACCGCCAGGCACATCTTCAGCACCAACAAGCTGACTGATGAGATCTATTGAAGCAACCTGATGTATACCATTTGAATGTCCCTGGGCACCACGGAAGGTTACAGATGATACTGGCCGGTAGGGAAATGTTTGTCCTTCTATTGTAATGGTGGATCCGATCTGGGCATTATCCACCCAGCCCTTTGCAACTTCAAGAATGGTTCCCACAGGAACGGTACTTATGTTGGATGCCCATTCCGGGGTGAATTGTTTTAAATGTTCTTTTAATGCCATAAAGCAGGGTCGGCATTTTTCGCCCTTATATTCATAGTCACCTTCAAGGGAAAAATCTTCAAACGCTATGGATTCATCATCAAATACTTTTATCTTTTTTGCTTTTTCATCAAACACAAGAGGCTTGTCAGTTTTTTCATCCCGAATAAAAGTTCCGTCTTCCCGTATCAGATAAACAAAGTTTGTTTTTGCTCTAAGATAAAGTTCGTCGATTTCTCCTCTGGTATTGAGGATATAGTTGGCTATGGCAAGTCCAACTGCAGTGTCAGTACCAGGTAAGATGGCAACCCATTGTGTAGCCTTACCACCTGCAAAGTTACCCATTGGATCAAAAACTATCTCTTTTATTCCGCGTCTTACACTATCGGCCCTCAGTCTTGCATTGATCAAGGCTGAATGTCCGGAACCGGTTCCTTTACTGGAACCCCATTTAAGAACATACTTTGTGTATCGCCAGTCCGGTGCTATTGACCATGCACCATGAATTAATCCACCCAGCATATGAGCAGCATTACCGCAGTGCAGACTGCCGCCGCCAATGATAAAGTTACCATTGTTTGGTATGCCGAACGCCTTTGCATAGAAATAAAGATGATTATGAGGGCCATCACTTGCACGCATGGTCTGGTTTGTGAAGAGAATTTTATTTGGATTATCCTCCATAATCTTTTTCATTCTTGTGGATATCTCTTCAAGGGCCTCGTCCCATTCAATTTCTTTCCATTTAGGGTCAACACCAAAGCCTTTCTCAGAATTGGTTCGTCTCAATTGTTTTTTAATCCGATTGGGATCATGGTAGTACATCAGTCCTGCAATTCCCTTACCGCAAAGACCTGCTCCTGTCCCCCCCATGGTACTTTCTTTAATACCTTCAACTTTTACCGGCACACCGTTCACCACCCTAACTCTACAGGCACAGCCGCAGTAACACACGCCACAGGTGGTATTTACCCATTTGTCTTCCCAAATTTCATCTGTTTTATAGGTCATTTTTCCCCCTGTTCGTTAATCAATATAATAGACTGCCGGTTCAGTACCGAATTCTTTTCTGAGTTGTTTACCCTTTTTCTCCATGATCAGACGGCTGATTTCACTGTCAGGATCATCAAGATCACCAAAGACCCTTGCTCCGACCGGACAGGCAATTACGCAGGCAGGTGTCGCATCATCGTCAAGACCTGGCTCAAGACCTTTTTTAAGGCCTTCATCAAGTCTTTCCGAGCAGAAATTGCATTTGATAACCGTCCCCACTTTAAGCGGGTACAATTTTTCACCGATCAGTTCCATCTCGGTTTTACCCTGACCTGGAAAATACTCCCTGTCTTTTACCTTCTGATCATAATAGGTTCTCTGCTGGTATGGACAACTCACAAGACAGGCCCTGCAGCCGACACATTTTTCATCGTCAACAGCTACAATACCATCTTCCCTGATATAGGTCGCTCCTGTGGGACATGCTTCCACACAGGCAGCATCAGAGCAATGATTACAAAGAATCGGATAAATCAACTTGCTGGATGATGGAAATTTTCCGGTTTCTCCGATAAGCACCCTGTTAAAGAATACTCTGGGAGGAAGAAAATGTTCCTCTTTACATGCAATGGTGCAGCCCCAGCAAGCGATACACCTTTTTACGTCGATTACCATTCCCCATCTTGGCATAACAGCTCCTTTATTAATATTAAAGTTATCCCCTATCAATTTTTAAATATCGAAGTTTTAAAAATCAAATATTTTTACCTCTTCAAACCCTCTTTTTACACATACGATATTGGCTGAAAGTTTTTTATCGGAAAAATAATCCTGCAGCGCATCGCAGCAGGGGTCTATTTCCAACAGGCCGGACATTTTTGCAAAGGCTCCCACAATCACGGTATTGGGTATGGGAAGACCAATTTCTTCCAAAGCGATTTTATTGGCATCAATAATCCCCAGTTTTTTAAGATTGTCATGGGAAACATTTACCGTGATGTCCGAATCATTCAACAGCATCATGCCGCCGGGCAGCAACCCATCGAAAACAGCCTCAGAATCTCTTTGGCTGGGATCAAGCACCACTAAAATATCCGGATTATAGATCTGTGTTTTCTCCCTGACAGGCTTATCTGAAAATCTGCCGAAAGCCGTAACAGGGGCTCCCCTTCTTTCAAACCCAAACATGGGAAAACTGGCACCGAATTGTCCTGTTCTGGCAAAAGCATTGGCAAGAATTTTAGATGTAGTCACAACCCCCTGCCCCCCTCTACCATGAAATCTGACTTCACTCATTTTAAAGTTTCCTCCTTTAATCTTCTACAGACTCGGGAATATGACATTCTGCTTCCAGTGTGCTCAGCCCGCCCAACATGCAGTATTCGTAATCCACATCATCCTGAAGGATCTGAAGATCTGCTTCATTCAAATGAGCAAATTTTTTCATTAATTCCGTATAGGTTGATACAGGTTTGGGTTTTTTAACGGTTTTGGTCATTCTAATTTTGCCGTTTATGGCCTCCCAAAGCGGGAAATAGTTTGTTTTTACAGCCCTTCGACAGACCTCGATAGTATTTTCCGGGGCATAGCCCCATCCCGTGGTGCAGGGAGCAAAAACATGAAGAAAGGCAAAGCCTCTTTCTTTGGCTTCTTTCGCTTTTAACAATTTTTTGGCAAGATCGCCCAGGTCACTCAGTGTTGCCGTGGCTGCATAGGGGATCTTGTGCATGGCCATTTTCAGGGCCAAATTCATCCGTCGCAAATTTTTCCCTTTGGAAGCAGTTCCAAAAGGAGTGGTTGTCGTGCTCGCACCATAGGGAGTGGTAGCACTTTTCTGGACACCCGTATTCATGTATCCTTCATTGTCATAACAGATATAAATAAAGGGTTCGTTTCTTTCTGCCGCCCCAGACAGGTTGCCAAACCCGATATCGGCTGCTGTTCCATCCCCGTTGAAACATACCACTGTATTCTTGATACCTGCTTTTCTATAATATCTGGCAAGACCTGTGGCATTTGCCGCAGCCCCGGTCATCAGCGTTCCAAAATACGAAAGTGTATGCCAGGACTGATTATTCTGTCCAAGGAGTACAGGCGCTGAACAGGATGGGGTACCCGTAATTACGATATCATTTCCCAATACCTGGGGAATAAACCGCAATAATAATTCCAGACCGCAACCAGGGCAGAATGCCACGCCTTTTGAGAAGGGGTCCTCATGTTTGAGGTAATCAAGTACTTTTGTCAGCTTGCCTTTCTTTTTTCCTGTCATATTAAAGCCCTCCCTCTTCCTGGGCTTCAGGATATGAAACCCATGTGACTTCGCGGACGTCTTTGCCCTCCGCCAGATCACAGGTTGCATCAATCATTTGTCCGATATTGGCTGTTGTGATATCGGTGTTGGCAATACCATCAATAAAACTGACCATTTTTGAACCGTCAAGTTGTGTTTCAAAGGCTTTTAACTCAGTATAAATGGGACCACCCTTAAATCCAAAACAAAGACTCCTGTCCACCACACCAATGGCTTTTTTACCTTTGAGAGCCTCAACCATTGCTTCACCGGGAAAGGGTCTGTACATTCTTATCTTTAAAAGACCGACCTTGACACCCGCATCTCTTTTCTCATCAATAACGGTTTTAATGGTGCCGCACATGGAACCTGAGCCGACCAGAACCACATCTGCATCATCCATTCGATATTCTTCAATCTGACCGCCGTAACTTCGGCCAAAAATCTCTTGAAACTCCTTATCTATCTGCTCAAATTTCGCTTTGGATCTCTCCATGGCAGACACATGCTTATGCCGAAGCTCAAGATACCCTCCAAGAATTCCATGTGTACCGCAGCCCAGTTTCCCTCCGGGTACAAGTTTCGTTCTTTCAGGCTGATCATTTAAAACAGATAAAAATCTGTCGACATCTTCCTGAAAGGGCACGTCTACTCCTTCGGACAGGTAAGATAGATAGAATCCGTCATAATGAACCATGACCGGCACCTGGATATCATAGTCCTCAGCAAGACGATAGGCCTGGAGAACTAGGTCAAGAACTTCCTGACAATCCTCGGCAATAAGGAAAATCCAGCCGGCATCCCTTGTGGAAATCATGTCCTGCTGGCCGCAAGATACTGCTATAATTCCCGGTGTTTCGCGGTTGACATTCACCATGACCACGGGTGCTCTGGCACCGGCCGTTGCAAGAACCGCATCATACATAAAAACAAGTCCCCATGAAGACGTAGCAGTAAAGACTCTTCCACCTGCAAGGGAGGCTGCCATAACAGCGTTCATGGCAGAATTTTCACCTTCAACAGTAATCAGTTCGCAATCCATTTCCCCGTTTGCATGAAATTTGGAAATCTGTTCAATTATCTCGGTTTGGGGTGTAATCGGGTATGCTGCCACCACATCCGGCCGGACAAGTTTTGCTCCGATCGCTGCTGCGGCATTTCCGGTTATCACCTTAATCTGTGAGCCCGCTTTAGCTTTGGCTTCTGCTTTTATATTCATTTTTAAAAATCCCCCTCTGCTATCATGGAAATTGCATTTTTGGGACATTCTTTGGCACAGATCCCGCATCCTTTACAGAATGCCAGGTCAGGCGTGAAATGTGAGTTTTCAACCATCTCCATCACCTGGATGGGACAATAGATCGCACAAAAACCACAGAATATGCATGTATCCTTGTCAACGACCGGTCTTTTAGTCCGCCAATCCCCGGTATCAGAACACATCAGGGGATCATTGGCATCCGACCATGGTCCTTCGTGCTTAAAAAATTTGTTTGGTGACATACAACCCTCTCCTTAGAAAATAAGATAACCCTTTATGAAATATAGTCCTGCAATTGTATCTATTTCATAGCTATTAGATAGCGATAGTATAATTGCATTGTCAAGTAAAAATATATATTTTAATTAAAAGAAATATCAAAATTAAATAAGAAGAAGTGATAGTTATAGAATTTATGCGGGTTTCAAAATCTTTCAAATAGTTGATTAGTCAACTATCGTTATAAAAAATATTCTGCCTATGATTTACTGAAATAATCCATAAACAAATTTTCGCAAATGTTTAATTCGTTCTATAGCTTCAGGATAGCTTGAAATAAGCAGGTTTTTTGATTCTAAATTGCTTTGATTTAAGTCTCATACCGATACCCCACGCCATGAACAGTGGTGATAAGGGACGGGTTGGAAGGATCTGTTTCTATTTTTTTCCGAAGTTGTGCAATATGTTGGTCAAGGGTCCGGGTTGTGCCAAAATAATCAATCCCCCAGACAGCATTCAAAATATTATCCCGACTTAAGACTTCTCCCGGATGGTCATGAAAATGCCTTATCAGCTTAAGTTCTCTTTCCGAAAGATCAATGTTCCTGCTCTGCCAGGACAGCTTAAAGGTTTTAGAGTTTACTTTAAATTTACCAAACATGAATGTGCTCTGGACCGGCTCTTTTTTTGCCTTTGCCTGCCTTTTTGACCTGCGAAGCAAGGCGGATATCCTTGCAAGAAGTTCATGAACACCAAAGGGTTTAGTCATATAATCATCCGCTCCAAGCTGAAGCCCAACGACCTTATCGATTTCCTCACCTTTGGCCGTCAGCATAATAATGGGAACATCTTCATTTATTGCCCTGATCTCCCGGCAGACATCATATCCGCTTTTTTCAGGCATCATTATATCGAGGAGAACCAGATCAAAAGAATCTTTTTTAAACAATTCCAAAGCCGCTTTACCATCTTTGGCTTCGGCTACCCGATAATTTTCGCTTTCAAAAGTATCCACAAGCCCCATCCTGATATTTATATCATCTTCTGCCACAAGAATTTTAATGTGCGTCATGATTTTTTATCCTTGCTGTAAAACAACTGCCATGTCCCGGCATGGGGTCAAAAGACAGATCACCTTCAAGATCCCTTAAAATCTGCCTTGCGATACTCAATCCCAAACCCGAGCCCGGCTGTTTTGAGGTTAAGGAATTATCCGCCCTGTGAAATTTTTCAAAAACCATCTCTTGCTGTTCTTTTGGAATGCCCGGTCCATCATCACAAATTTTTAAAAGAATAAAAGAATCATCCTTTTCCAGAACAAATTTGATAAACTTTCCTTTATCGGCATACTTTAGAGCATTGTCCACGAGATTCAGAATCACCTGCTCTATGGCATCCCGGTCTGTTTTTACTTTATAATCCCCTTCTTCAATCTGTGATATGATTTCAATGCCTTGATTCTCTATTCGGATGCTGTGGGCCTGGATCATCTGCCCTAATAACCGGTCCATTTCAAAGGTTGTCAAATGATACGTTTTTTTGCCCTGTTCAAGTTTCCCAAAAGCAAGTACGTTATTGATCAGTCTTGTCAGGCGCTCACTTTCACTGACAATTACAGAAAGATAGGTTTGTGTTTTATTCGCATCTTTAATTCTTCTGGATAGCAAAAGTTCTGCATACATTCTGATACTGGTCAAAGGTGTTTTCAGTTCATGGGATACCGAAGAAACAAATGAAGTTTTCTGCCGGGCATCTTTCATATTTTGAAGGGTCAGGCGGGTCAGCAGGACACCACCCGATACAATGGCAATGATAAAAACACCCAGTAAAATTACGGAGACATATAAAAAGCCACGGGTTGATCCAAACCCTTTATTATCGATAAAGACTCCGATCTGCCAGTGAGGCAGCAGGTTTGATATGGAAACGACTGCTACGGGCTTTTCTTTGGAATCGAGCGTCATTCTTCCGGACTGATGCATAAAGTAGCCGTTTCCGTCCATCAACAATAGTGCAATATCTTTTTCCGGCAATTCTGGAAAATCAACCACCAGTCTTGAAAGGAGCGCCATCAATTCCAGTTCAATCCCGTATACCGGCCCATTCTGATATTTTTGCACCCAGCCTAAAATGTGCAGCCGGTTCTCACTGAACCAGGGAATCCATCCTGACTTTTCTATAAATTGTTGTTCCGGCTCCGCGGAGGGAAAGGCCTGTTGCTCTAAAACAGGCGCTTTTTGCACAACCCTTGACAGGGCAACAAGTTTTTGGCGGGATGATTCTGTTACACCTTTTATCTTTAATTCATCCCTTGAAAGGTCTTCGTTAAAATCAAACTTCATCCTCCCTGAAAACAGCGAGTCATACCGGGAGATAAACCGTCTTTCCTCAAGGGTGGATTCCATTCCCCTGACCGGATATTCAAGCTCCCGGTTCTTTTGATAAATAAAAACATTACGCACCAGAGGATTTGTCTCTTCCCATACCAGAAGAGTTTTCTGCAAGTTATCCTGATCAATATCAAGTAATGACTGCGTAAGATTTTCCTGAACCGCTTCAACCGTAATGTGAATGGTTTCAGAAATGGTTTTTGCCCTTTCAGATAAAGCCTGTATGGCTGACCGGTTGATCCGTTCCTGCTCGTGGGACAGCAGCTGGAAGGCAATACCGGTTATAATAAGGGTGGGCACTAAAAATAGTGCCCAGAAGATAATGATAGATCGTTTACTTGTCATACTTTAAGCTATACCCGGTTTTTATCTATTTTGAAAGCTGTTGGTTTTTCATCTGAAAAGATTCGGTTCTCAACAATTTCCGGCTTTTGGGGCTCATACCCTGATCCTCAATTGTCTCAGCCTGAACTTCCAGCTCATCGGCTTCTTTTAATAATTCTTTATCATTATACTGGAAACCGACTTGTTTCAACCTGGCAGCAGACTGTTTAAGCTCTCTTACAGCCTCTTTTTTCTTTCCCTGATCAGACAGTTCAATGGCTTTTTCCTGGGCCAGGGCATTCAGATTTAATTGATATTCTCTGATCACTTCAATATTGCTTGATCTGGCAACCTTTCCAGAATCACTGCTGAACCTGGCATATGAGATCCCGGTTGATTTTTCCGATTTCCGGCTGAACGGATTTTCATAAGTTACGTCAGCCTGTGCAATCTTGATTCTTGATCCGGATATTGATTTTGGAATATTGACTTCAACCAGGACATACTTTTCCTGGTCCCCATAAAGCTGGTTCATGTAAAGCTCTACCTGATTTTCCCGTATCCTGCCTTCCCTGCCGATAATATTAACAGCCTTCACACTGTCCGGAAGCGTTATGATCACTTTTATTTTTTTCGCTACGACATTTAATACATCCCCCAATTCTGCTGCAAAAATTCTGGGAAGATCAAATCCGGATTCGACAAAATACGTATTGCCGTCACTTTTCTGGGCAAGCCTTGTCATAAGATCTTCATTATAATCGGTCCCCACGCCCACTGTTGTGACAGAAATATTTTCTTTAATCAAAGCTGCACCCAGTCGTCCAAGATCTTCCGGCATCCTGGGCCCGACATTGGCCAGCCCGTCAGACAGGAGAATAATTCGGTGGATATAATCACTTTCAAGATTTTTCCTGATCTCGGAAGCACCCTGGCTAACGCCGCCGAAAAGGGCCGTACTGCCTCCGGCACGAATTTGTTGAATGTTATGGATAATTCCCTGAACGTTCCGGGCATTCTGAGCCGGGACAATGGTATAGACATTGGTATTATAGACCACCACAGAAAAAATATCCTGCAAACCAAGCCGAGTTAAGGCTTCAATGGCAGCCGCCTTTGCCTGTTCAATCTTGGTACCGTTCATGGAGCCGGACTGATCCAGGACCAGGCTAAGATTGACAGGAGGTCTTTTGGCATGACCCGGTGCCGGAGGCGCAGCAAGGGTCACCTTAAGCACCACATTCTGGGAATCTCCTGCCGGTAGAACCGCCCTGTCTGTCTCCACCCTGCAAATAACTTTGGACTGTTCAATTCCTGCCCGGACACCCCCTGTCATTATGACAAAAATAATCAATGCTGTAAAAAATGAAACAATTGTTCGGTGCTGATATCGTTTTAAATGTGCCATGGTCCTTCTCCTTTACCTGTTGAGTTAATCAATTTTTGTTTAAACCGCAATATAAAAATCTGTCTTACATCCGGTTCAACTATACAGAGCATGATTCAGGAATGTGTCATAGAGGAGTAAAGAAGTTGTAAAAAACTTGTAAAACCGCTTTTTTCTTGACCCATCCTCTATTGTCTGGGATTGTTTGATTTACGACATAACTCCAAAAAAAGGAATAACCATGAAATTTACTATCGACCATTTCAATATCAATGTGCTGAATCTTGAAAAGAGTCTGACATTTTACAATAAAGCACTGGGACTAAAAGAGATTCGAAGAACCGAAGCCAAAGACAATAGTTATATTATTGTTTTTTTAGGGGATGGTTCAACCCGGAACAAAATTGAACTCACCTGGCTGAAAGCCATGGACCGGCCTTATGATTTAGGGGACGAAGAGTTTCATATTGCATTTAAGACATCGGATTTTGATGCTGCATATAAACTTCACAAGGAAATGGGCTGCATCTGTTATGAGAACAAGGATATGGGAATTTATTTCATCAATGACCCGGACGGTTACTGGCTGGAAATTGTTCCAGTGCGGTAAATCAATACGGTTGCCCTTTAATCATCCTTTGTCACCTTTTGTCTCAATTGCTTAAGTTTGCCATGTCTTGTCTTTTTGTCCAACCGCTTTTTCTTTGCACTTCCGGAAGGCCGGGTCGATCTCCTTTTCTTTTGCTTGACCATCGATTTTAAAATTAAGGCCTTGAGTCTGTTGAGGGCATCTTCCCTGTTTTTTTCCTGGCTGCGAAACTTCTGCGCCTTAATAACAATGATATCATCCTTTGAGATTCGCTTATCACTAAGAGCCAGTATTTTTTCTTTAACCTCGTCGGGCAGACTGGAGGCTTGAACATCAAACCTCAGATGTATGGCTGTTGAGACCTTGTTCACGTTCTGGCCACCCGCCCCCTGAGCTCTGATGGCCTCAAACCGGATTTCATTGTCCGGAATACTGACCTCGCTCGATATATGCAAAACCCGACTTTTCATTTACGAACATATCCTGATCATATCAATGTGCGGAATCCCGTCCTCAAGATAGCTTTCGGATACTGCCTCAAATCCATGGGATTCATAAAATTTCTTTAAATACACCTGGGCACCGATCCGGATATTCTCATTGGGCCAGGTCCGATTGATTTGATCAAGAGCTTTTTTAATCATGGTATCACTGATTCCCTGCCTCCGGCTCTCTTTTCCCACAACCACCCGGCCAATACTCACCTCTTTAAAGCTTAAGCCCGGCGGCAGGATTCTTAAGTATGCCATGAGTCCCTTATCTTTTCCTTTTCCGACAAGATGCAGGGTTTCAGGATGCCTGTCCTTGTCATCAATTTCCGGATAAGGACAATTCTGCTCCACCACAAACACGTCCACCCGGAGTTTTAAAAGTTCATACAGTTCATCTATATCCAGCTGGCTAAATGATTTTATTTTCCAGTCAATCTGAATCATGTCTTTTGCTTTTCAACTTTCCCAAATAATAAAACCCATTGGATGTATGTTTGTTCATGGTAGTATACACAATAGTTTCAAATTCCATGGTCTCAAAATTTCGGGTCAGGTTAAACAAATAGTCTGTCGTATGATGCCGAAGCTGTGCCCCCTCATCAAGTTCAAATACCCCATATATCCCGTAAGCCTCTTTAAATGCATTATATCTGTCAATATTACGCAAGTCCCGGTTAATTAAAAAATCATTGATATATAAACTCCCGCCGGACTTTAACACCCGTTCTATCTCACCCACCAACTGCTCCTGATTTTCATCTTTCACAATGCATGTCAAAACCGAAATCAATATCACCGCATCAAAGGTGTTGTCATCAAAAGGAAAGATAGTGTTGCATTTTTTTAAATCAAGACAGGGATACAGACGATTTCCTCTTTCAATCATTTTCTGTGAAAAATCAATCCCGAAAATTTTCTTAAACCCTTCCTGATAAAGCTCATTCAGGGTTCGACCGTATCCACAGCCCACATCCAGGATGATGAATTTTTTTGACACATATGGTTTAAAAATATCCCTCTGAAAGGGCGTGGTAAATTCCTTTTTAGATGCCGCCTTATCCCAGTACGTTTGCTGATTCATAATCATAACAGCTTTAATTTCCGGCTCATGCCTTTATGCCTTTTTAAATATTAACTTTTCACAGTCAGGGAATATCCATATCAGAATTCCGGTCGGTTTTAAATCAATTAATCGGACAATAAGGTGCTCTGATTGCCACGGCATTTCATGAAAATGCAAGTTTTTCTTGACGATAAGTTTTAAATCAGTTACTCGGATTATCAAAGATATCGATTCATTTTAGTTTTAGCAAGGCTTGGATAAAATGTAATATCAGAGTGGTATACAGAACTGTATAATTATTTGTTCCCGGCGGCTGCGCCGCCTGGAATCGCGGAGCTGAGCCACCTGTAGTCTTGGCTCCGCGATTATATCAACAGACTCATTGGTAATACTGGCAGATTAATAGGACAAGGTAAGAAAAACACAAAAGGAACAAAATGAAGCTGAACGATAATGAGATAAGAGATATTACCAAGCATCTTGAAGCGGGGAAGCCTTTGCCGGAGAAGTATCGCTTTTTGTTATTTGAGGACAAGAAAGAAGTTGAGCTGGTGTGGAATAGCAAAACTGGTGAAGTCTGCAATGTGGTACTGCCGTTTCAGGTGATTGAGCAGGTGGATGAACCCCGGACGGCGCAAGGTTGCTGTGAAAGTGGTGGATATTTTCGGTAATGATACTATGAAGATTATTGAGGTGTCGGTATGAAAAAAGCAAAAGATGGAGACTTTTTTCTTTCAGACTGGTTGAGAAACAGCAATACAGTCGAATTTTTGGGAATATGGGAGCGCATCTATAACCCTGATTTTAATTATGGCGAATATGCCATAATTAAAAAACAGGCTGGTCTGAAATGATTACCCGAATAGAGACAATAGACCGAATTAAACCGATTTTTAGAGAATATCTGGATTATATGAGTCAATTTTATGAAATTGATAATTATTATTCGTGGTGTAAAGGTGCACTGAAAAATTTACAACTCTATTCAATGGCAGATGACCGGTACATTTATATTCTAAAGGAATCAGACTCTATCATCGGCTTTGCCTTGGTCAATAAACACCTGCGGTTCAATACTGACGGCTTTGCAGTGGCAGAGTTCTACATTCAAAAAGGGCATGAGAAAAAAGGGTATGGCCGTAAGTTGGCTGAATATGTATTTGCACAGTTCACAGGTATTTGGGAAGTTGCCGTCACATTAAAAAACAAGTCTGCCCTGGTGTTTTGGGAACAGATGGTGTCATCTTACACAGATGGTAAATTTATAAAAAAAAGGACTGCTTCCTTTAAGGGATATGGCTTTATCTTCAACACTGTGGACGGGCAAACAATCCATGACTACCACATGGAACCTGGTGAAGTAGGCTTTGTAACGGGGCCAAAATCATAAAATTACAATAGGGAGAAAACACATATGTCTTCGAAGGGCAAGAACACTGCCAATCTGACTGTCTCAGAGGCGCTTCAGTTTAAAAAAGATCGTGAAAACACTTACCGGGAAAGGGCTCTCAAACTTTTCCCATGGATCTGCGGTCATTGTGGTCGCGAGTTCAGCGGCAAACGTCTGAGCGAGTTGACCGTACACCATAAAGACCACAACCATGACAACAATCCTCCAGACGGCAGCAACTGGGAGCTTTTGTGCATTTACTGCCACGACAATGAACACTCTCGGGACCAGGTTGCCGATGCCTATGACCACGAGGTACCCGACAATTCCTCGGAAAATGGCGGTGGTGTTAACCCTTTTGCCGGACTGGGGAATTTGTTGAAAGGCAAACTGCCAGAGGCTGTCAAAAAAATACCATGAAATGACTTGTGTAAACCCTGAAATTTATCATAATTTACGTTTTCTGTTTTAATGACCATTAACTCGATTTAATAAGATAAATGCCGGGCGGCAAAGGATATTTACCTTCGAGATCTGCATATTGTGCCTGTCCTTGGGAGAGGGACTTATGGATAAAAATCATCAGCTATCTGGTGTTAACTGGCCCCCAACAATATAGCCAGTTATGTAGTCAGTTTTGTTTTGTTGCGTGTTTACCCCGCCTGATCCCGCAGATCCCGCCCCTTTTTTTTAATAATACCCCGCCTGCCATTCGTATAGACCTATTATAGACCTGAGGAGGTATCAGGGCTATGAAAAAGAAAGTACGAAGACGAAGGGGCAAAAACTGTCATGATTTATTCAAGCCAGATTCCCGCAATTTAAAAAAACAAAAGTTCTGTGATAAGCCAGAATGCAAAAGATAAAATATATTCATCCTAACAGCAATATCTATTGTTTGATTCTAATTCCAAAAATAGAAAAATTTGAATATAAATTTTCACTTTCAGATTAAAATAAAAAAAATAAAAAACCGCTTGACAAATAAAATTTTAATTAATATATAAAAATAATCTACCGTACGTACGGTAATTTATTTAATTAACACTTTTTGCGATAACAGATCTGAGTACAACATAGGCTGAACTGAAAAACGGGTATTATAAAAAACAAAACGGGAGAATTTACATCCGTGAATACCACAAAAAAAACTATCAAAAAAGCAGCTATCAATTTGTTTTATAAAAAAAGTTACTTTGCCACAGCTATGAGTAATATAGCCATGAACAGCAGCATACGCAAAGCCAGTATCTATTATCATTACGATAGCAAGGAAGGCATCCTTTTTGATATTCTCATGACAACCATGAAAGAATTAACCGTCTATGTAGAAACCTGCCTTGAAGGAATTGAAAACGGTGAAAACAGAATGCGTGCCGCAGTAAGAGCCCATGTCAAATTCCATTGTGATCGCCAAAAAGAGGTGTTGATTTCTGATAGTGAGCTCCGGGGGCTTACGGCCAATAATTATAAAAGCTTTGTAGTTCTGCGGGATGCCTATGAAAAAAAATTCCAGGACATGATTATCCAGGGAATGGACCAGGGATATTTTGCAGCCGGGGATGCCAAGGTAATCTCCTATGCCATACTAACCATGTGTACGGCAGTAGCTAACTGGTTCAAACCTAAAGGACGTCTGTCCGGAGACCAAATTTCCAGTATATATGAAGAACTTGTTGTAACAAGGTTATTAAAAGAATCACTACCGCTGTATTCTTTTGAAAATTCTGTTTTGGAAGAATAGCACAGCGGAAAATATAACCATAGTACACAAACCAAAAAAAGGAGATGTACAATGAAACAAGAAAAATGTACTGAATTTTGGATGCATAGGCCCAGAACAGGGTATTTCCCCCAAACACTTATTATTTTAGTGGTGCTGCTCATTGCATTGTCCATGATGGTATCTCCCGTTTTTGCCGGGAAGTCATACAAATGGAAAATCAGCCAGGGAATTGCTGAAGATCATCCAGCCTCTGCACGGTGTAAACAATTTGCCAAACTTGTAGAAGAAAAATCCCAGGGAAATATTAAGCTCGACTATTTCCCGGCAGGCGTCCTGGGGGACTGGTCAGAACAGATTGAAGCCAACCGTATGGGAACCCTGGAAATCGGACTCAATGCTGGCTCTACATCTTATGACCCTAAGACCAATCTCATGTTCATGCCCTATCTTTTTTCCTCCTGGGATGAAGCACGGGCTGCCATCGGATCAAAAGGATGGCTTACCCCCATATTTAACGAACTCTACTCAGGCATCGGCCTCAAGGTGCTGGGTATTTATTTAAATGCGTGGGATGGCATGGCCTATACCAGTCGGGTGAAAAAATTGGTCAAAGTACCTGCCGATTCCAAGGGAATTAAGATGCGGGTTCCCCCCATCAGGATATTTGAAGTCTATATCCCTACCCTTGGTTTTATCTCCACACCAGTGGCCTATTCGGAAACATTTACCGCCCTACAGACCGGCATAGTGGATGCCAGGTCTGCCTGCCCTGCGGTTGAAGCCTATGTCATGAGGGATGCCATAGATACCTATGTGCTCACCAAGGATGCTTTTGAATACTGGTTTTTGACCATGAATAAAAAACTATGGGACAGTCTTTCCGCGGAAGACCAGGCCATTCTCACCGCCAGTGCAGACACGGTCATGGCAGACCAAGCCATCGCAGCAGAGCAGGATGAAAAGGATTTTATGAATAAGCTTACGGCAGCCGGAATCAAAGTTTATGAAGTCAGTGACCAAGAATGGAATATATCAGCTAAAGTCGTCAGGAACAAGGCATGGCCAATTATTGAAAAAGAACTTTTGGGAACCGAACTTATGAATAAAATCAAACAGTACGCAACTATCATTCCCCAATAGGAAAATTCTTGTCCGGAAAGGAATAACCTTTCCGGACCCGACCAAAGGGAGAAAAAATGTTCATGAAAACCGTTCGAAAAACATTTACTGCAATCGACAATGTGTTGACCAATGGCTTTTCACTGTTCATTGTTCTGGGCGGTGCCCTTATGACCCTGACGGTGGTTCTTCAGGTGTTGTTACGTTATGTTTTTAAACAACCCCTTTTCGGTCTTGAAGAGTTTTCCCGTCTAGTGGCTATATGGCTTTATTTCCTGGGTGCTGTTTTAAGTACCAAAACCGATAACCATGTCCAGGGAGATGTGGCAAATAAATATATCACAGGGGAAAAGGCAAGAATTGTTCTTAGAACCTTTGTCTGGATACTATGTCTTGTGACCTGTATTTTATTTCTCTATCATTCCGGGACCTATTCCTGGTGGATTTATGGCACTGGTGAGCGGACCACAGGTCTATGGTGGCCAAGGGTCATCAGCGTTGGCAGCATGTTTTTCGGTGCATTTTTTATGACGCTCTACTGTTTGACTAACGTGATCAAATATTTGACAACCGCCTTAAATTATAAAAAAGACCATTAAAGGAGCGCTCCATGGTAATTGTATTTTCTATATTAATGGTGGTTATATTGATGATGTTGATAGGCGTACCCGTGGGTTTCGCCTTTGGTCTTGGAGGGTTTGCCATCCTGTTTTTTACCGGGATTGATCCAAGATTTGCCATGCCTGCCGCCTTTAGGTCCATTGAATCATATACCCTCATGGCCCTGCCTTTGTTTATCCTGGCAGGAGGTCTGATAAGCGAATCCGGTATTTCCCAGCGCCTGTTGAATTTTACCATGTCCATTGTGGGCAGAACAAAAGGTGGGCTGGGTGTGGTTTGTGTGGTTACATGCACGATTTTTGGTGCCATTTCAGGCAGTGCATCAGGTGCCATTGCCGCTATCGGATCCATTATGATTCCGGAAATGACAAAACAGGGATATCCAAGAGGTTATGCAACAGGTCTTGTGGCCACCTCCTCCATGCTGGCCCTGCTGATTCCCCCCAGTATCCCCATGATTGCATTTGCCATGACCGCACAAATTTCGATTCTGTCAGCTTTTTTAAGCACTTTGATTCCAGGGATTTTGATGATGATAAGTTATAGCCTGATCAATATCTTCATGAGCCGGCGCATGGAAAATCTGACACTGGTCCCCAGGCAATCCTCAAAAGAAAGATTTAAAGAAATCGGACGTACTACAAAGCAGGCCACATTTGCGCTGTTAATGCCAGTCCTTGTCCTGGGCGGTATTTATGGAGGAATTTTTACCCCCACGGAAGCGGCTGCCATGTCTGCCATCTATGCTGTTCTGGTTGGACTGGTCATATACAGAGCAATGACGTTTAAAAAATTATTCTCCACCATGAAAAAGGCAATGATTACATCCGGTGCTATTATGATCCTTCTATTTTTTATTTTAATGGTTTCCAGAATCATGGTAACTCTTCAGGTACCCCAGCACCTGACCGAAGCTATGTTCAGTATCACCACCAATAAATTGGGGGTCCTTTTGATGCTCAACGTCATTTTATTGCTCATGGGCATGCTGGTGGATGATGTGTCCGGTAACATCCTTTCAGCCGCTATTCTCTTGCCGGTTGCACAGTCCGTTGGTATAGACCCAATTCACTTTGCTGCTATATCTGTTACCAATCTTTCCCTTGGCAATGTCACACCACCTTGTGCCCCCATGCTTTATCTTGCCGGAATGGTTGGTGGCAACCTGCCCCTGAACGAATATGTAAAACCCGCCGGAGTTTTCATGATATTCGGCGCATTGCCAGTAATACTTATGGTGACCTATGTACCTGAATTTGCACTAATTTTAGTTGACCTATTTTTAAGATAACTTGAACTTTTTGGAGATAACCATGAAAAATGAAACCGTATTGTACCATTGCAACAAAAATGTGGGAATTATTACCCTTAACCGTCCCCACCGCCTCAATGCCATTAATCTTGATTTGCTCAAACGGTTCATGGAAAAACTTGACATGGCCAAAAAGGATACAAAAGCCCTTGTGATTATCCTGACCGGAGAGGGAAAAGCCTTTTGTGCAGGTGAGGATCTAAAAGAGACAGCATCCGGCAAAAGCATTGAGCAATGGATGGATGAGGCAGAAAGACTCCAGGAAATCCAGTATATGACCATGAAACTTGGTAAACCCATTATTGCGGCAATACCCGGATATGCTCTGGGCGGCGGATGCGAGTTTGCCATGGGATGTGACATCCGGATTGCTTCTAAAACTGCTGTGTTAGGATTTCCAGAAACCACTGTGGGCATGACCGTTACCAATGCCGGTACGAAAATATTACCCCATCTTGTGGGGTTGGGCAAAGCCAAAGAACTGGTATTAACCGGCGACTTTATTGATGCATCTGAAGCACAAAGGATCGGTCTTGTTAATAAAGTGATTGCGCCTGAAAATCTTATGGCAGAGTCAATGACCATGGCCGAAAAAATTGCAAGTCGTTCACCTCTTGCCACAAGACTGTCACGAACTGCTCTTGACCATGGAATGGAGGCCAGTTTTGATCAAATCATGGAACTTGAAAAAAGTCATTTGATCATCTGCGGTCAAAGCGGAACAGAATTTGTGAAAAAACGACTCAAAGAAATGGGTAAAAAATAAACAGACGTTTTTAAAAAAATTGGGCATTACAGGAGAGGAAAATGGAACAGACAATGTTTAATCCAAATATGGAATCCATATCTGCATCAGACCAGGAAAAAATGGAGAAAACCCTGCTCCTCGACCAGATTGAGTATGTATATGGACACAGCAAAATGTACCAGGACAAATTTGCAAAGGCAGGCATTACAAAGGACAAAATTTGTGATGTACAGGATCTTGCGCTTCTACCCTTTACCACCAAAAAGGAGTTGAGAAATTCCCAGAAAAAACTGGCCCCGTTTGGTGACTTTCTGGCCACATCTGTTGAAAAAGTCAACCGGGTTCATAGGACATCCGGTACCACAGGCAGCTTTATCTATACCGCCTTGACAAAACAAGATTTAGACCTGACCCACAATTGCGGGGCCAGGGCATTTTGGGCAGGAGGGTTACGTCCCCATCACCGTGTTATTCATTGCCTGAATTACTGCATGTGGATGGGCGGATATACGGATCATGCCAACCTGGAAACAACCGGCGCCACTGTCATACCATTTGGTGTAGGCAACTCCAAACAATTAATCCAGGTCATAAAAGATGCCGGAATAAATGCCATATCTTCAACACCTTCCTATCCCAAACATTTGGAAAAAGTAATTAAGGATGAATTTGATATGGATCCCATCGAACTCGGGCTGAAACTTGGTTTGTTTGGCGGAGAACCCGGGCTTGAAAATCCTGTATACCGTAAACGAATGGAAACCACATGGGGAATGAAGGCTCAGAACGCTAATTATGGGGTTTCTGATGTATTGTGCAATTTTGCTTCTGTTTGCCTGGATAATTACAAACTCCATTTTCTGGGGCAGGGTGCATTGCTTCTCCAGCTCATTGATCCTCTAACACTGAAAGATATTCCTATAACACAAGGAGCTGTTGGTGAAATGGTTCTGACCCACCTGAAAAAAGAAGCTCAGCCTCTGGTCAGATACCAGACATCAGATCTCATGGAAATTCTTGAAACAGGCCCGTGTGAGTGTGGCAGGACAGGGTTTCGGTTCAGGATCGTTGGCAGAGTGGATGACATGCTCCACGTGAAAGGCATCAATGTATTCCCCAACGGCATTGCAATGGTTCTGGAAGATATAGTTCCTGAAGTCACAGGCGAATTCCAGATCATTATTGATCACCCATCGCCATATACCAGTCTTGATATAAAAGTAGAGCATGGGGCACACATCACGCCGGACAAGATGATGGATCTTAAATTAAAGATTGAGAATAAAATCAAAGAAACCTTAAACTTTAGAGGAATCGTCGAGCTCGTAAAACCTGACTCAATAGAGCGGACCAAAATGGGAAAAGCAAGAAGGGTTATCCGGAATTATTAATAAAAAACAGACAAGACATGAGTCATGTATACACCCCAAACCCATGCCTGATGAAAAAATATATTCAGATCTTGAAGCACAGTATCAGGAGTTAGATGACCTAGTCGCCGAATTGGATGATAAAAAATGGAGTCTTGAAACCCCGTTTTTTCACTGGACGATCTTTGATGAAGTTGCCCATATCGCTTTTTTTGACCATGAGTCGCTACTTGCCATTGAAGAGCCGATCCATTTCAAAGAGCGCGCTAAGAAGGTAATGAAAATAATACGTTCAGAGGACAATTGGCCGGAACGATTCAATCCGATGTTGGGCCCCAAAGAACCGGATGAATTGTTGTCCCACTGGCGTGACATTCGTACACGCCTGCTTCAACGGTTGAAGGGAATGTCTCTCAAAGATCGACTGCCTTGGTATGGCCCTGATATGAGTGCATATTCTTTTGCCACTGGTCGTCTGATGGAAACTTGGGCCCATGCCCAGGATGTTTTCGATACGCTCCGGGTGAAAAGGGTTAATAGCAACAGACTCCGTCACGTGGCGCACATTGGCATGGCCACTTTTGGATGGAGCTTCAAAGTTCGAGGAATGAAAGTCCCTGCGATTACTCCCCATGTCGAGCTGTCCGGACCTTCCGGTGAAATGTGGGTATGGGGGAAACCTGATGTATCAGAGCGGATTTGGGGAAGCGCAGAGGAGTTTTGCCTGGTGGTCACCCAAAGACGTAATGTGGCTGACACCCAGTTGAAATGGCAGGGCGAGCATGTCGAAAAATGGCTTTCCCTGGCCCAGGCATTTGCCGGTTTGTCACAGGAGCCGCCTTTACCGGGAGTTCGGGTGATTGATTATTAACAGATTAGACTATCTAAAATTTCGATATTCTGTATATTTTTAGAAAAATTAGAGGAAAAAAGACCATGTCAGAAGTCACTAAAGTATTGATTGCCAATCGCGGAGAGATCGCCTGTAGAATTTTGCGCACGCTGGATCGCATGGCCATTCCAGGTGTTGTTGTCTATCACTCGGTGGACGCCGACTCCCCAGCGGTTAAAACGGCCGCCGAGTCCGTGGAAATCGATGGCCCCACACCAGTGGCAGCCTATTTGAATGTGGAGAGTATTATCGCTGCCTGCAAGGAGACCGGCTCCGATGCGGTTCATCCTGGGTTCGGGTTTTTGGCTGAAAATCCAGGGTTTGCTCAACGCCTGGCAGAGGAGGGAATCACTTTTATCGGGCCACAGCCTTCGACCATCGAGCTGATGGGCAACAAGGTGGCTGCCCGTTCTTTCTGTATGGACAATTGTTTTTCCCTGGTGTCATCTGTAACCGAGGCGGATGCAGGAGAGGATTTTGCTGAATGTGCCCGAAAAATCGGTGTGCCGATTTTGATCAAGGCGGCGGTCGGTGGTGGTGGTAAGGGGATGCACATCGTGCGGGAACTGGATGGCCTAGACCAAGCCATCCAGTTGGCCAAGGGTGAAGCGCTGCGTTCTTTCGGAAACAATGAGGTATACGCCGAGCGATATGTGGAAGAACCGCGTCATATAGAGGTGCAGGTGATGGCCGATCACCACGGCAATGTGGTGCACCTGGGGGAGCGGGAGTGTTCCATTCAACGTCGCTTCCAGAAGATCATCGAAGAAAGCCCTGCGCCTAATCTGACTCTGGAACTGCGCCAACGTATCTGCAATACAGCAGTGGAGATCGCCAGGAAAGCGAACTATCTCAATGCAGGAACGGTGGAATTTATACTTGCGCCTGACGGAAAGTTCTACTTTTTGGAGATGAACACCCGGTTACAGGTGGAGCATCCGGTTACTGAAATGGTGACAGGTTTGGATCTGGTGGAATTACAGCTTCGCGTGGCCCGAGATGAATATCTGCCGTTGTCCCAGGATGAAATCAAGGCGAAAGGACATGCTATCGAACTTCGTCTATATGCCGAGGACCCGGAAAACGATTTTCTGCCGGCCACGGGGACGCTCCTGGCCTACCGTCTGCCAGCGGGCAAAGGGGTTAGAATTGAGAACGGATTTGCCGAGGGCATGCAGGTCTCTTCCGCCTTTGACCCCATGCTTGCCAAGCTGATTGTCCACGGCAGGGATCGGAATCAAGCCATTGAAAGGGCTTTGAAGGCTTTGGACGATACGCTGATACTTGGGGTGACCACCAACATCGACTACCTGGCCCGGATTCTCTCCCATCCAGCCTATACATCCGGCCAGATACACACCGGTTTTATTCCCAAGTATGGCGAGGATTTGAGCCCGCCGCCTCTGAGCGAAGAACAACGCAACCTACTTTTAGCTGCTGCGGCTTTGAACAGTCGAGAATTCACCGACCCGGCTTTCCAGGTGCCGGAACCCTATGCATCCCTTGGCGATTGGAGGAACTGATATGCAACGCCGGATTAATTTGCTTGACGTACATTACACCGTAATGGTTGTCGGTCATCCAGAAGAGCGCTGGTTGAAGGTGGAAGCCGGGGAGTTCCAGTCGGTTGCATTGAAGTCTATGAAGGATGGACAAGGTATCATCCTATTGGGTGAGCAAAACGTTCGGATGAAGATGGCGGTTAAGGGGGAGACGGTGTATATCCGCGCTTTTGACCGGACCTTCACCCTGCACATCGTGAATCCTGTGGAGCAGGCGGCCCAGGAGACCAGCGGGCCTGGCAACACCGCCCGGGCACCCATGCCCGGCACAGTGGTGGAGATCGATGTGGCTGTGGGTGCCCGGGTCACCAAAGGCCAGTCCATGATGACCATCGAGAGTATGAAAATTCTGACGGTGATTACAGCCCCCAGGGACGGTGAGGTGGTCCAGGTACATTTTGAGCCTGGGGCTACATTTGGTAAGAATGCAGCGCTGATAACCCTGTCGAAAAAGGAGGAAGAATAACGTGCGTCGCATAAAATCCAACGTCGATACCCAGTCCGTCGAATTCCGCGCATATCAGCGTCACAACCATAAAATCATGACGCAATTTCATGAACACCAGCGTAAGGCCCGTTTCGATCGTCCGGAACGGGACGTGGAAAGGCTGAGAAAGCAGAAGAAATTACTGGTACGGGAACGTATTGATCTTTTGCTCGATCCCAGCACGCCGTTTATGGAACTCTCCACCCTGGCGGCCAACCTGGCCTATGAGGGCACTGTTCCTTCAGCCGGCGTGGTGTCCGGTGTTGGCATCGTCAGTGGCCGTGAGGTGATGATAATGGCCAGTGACAGCTCCATCAAGGGAGGCGCGTGGTACCCACTTACCGTGAAGAAAATGGTCCGTACTCTGGACATTGCCATTGAAAACCGTCTGCCCATGGTCCATCTGGTGGATGCGGCCGGTGCATATCTACCCCTGCAGTCGGGACTCTTCCCGGACAGGCACATGGCCGGCCGCATGTTTCGAAACCAGTGCGTCCTCAGTGCTCTGGGGGTAGAACAGGTGGCTTTGGTGTTAGGCCATAGCACCGCCGGTGGTGCTTATATCCCTACCCTGAGCGACTACTCGGTGATGGTGCGGGGTACCGGCGGTGTGTTTTTGGGGGGTCCACCCTTGGTAAAGGCCGCCACCGGTGAAGAGGTGACTGCCAATGAACTGGGAGGCGCGGATGTGCACAGCTCCATAAGCGGTACCGCAGATTACGCAGTGGATTCTGAGCAGGAAGGCCTGGCACTTGTGCGCGAGATCGTCGGCACTTTTCCCCGGGGAACCAAGGTGGCGGTGGAGCGGCGTGAACCCGAAGAACCCTACTACGACCCGAAAGAACTTTACGGCATTATCCCCGACGATGTTAAGAAGCAGTTCGATATGCGGGAGGTGGTTGCCCGCATTGTCGATGGCAGCCGGTTCCATGAGTTCAAACCGGACTATGGCACCACTGTGGTGTGTGGGTTCGCCTTCTTGTATGGCTGGAAGGTGGGGATAATAGGCAACAACGGAGTGCTGTTTTCCGACAGTGCTCAGAAATGCACTCAGTTTATGCAGATCTGCAATCGTGATCTCGTGCCGGTTATCTTTTTTCAGAACATTACCGGATTCATGATAGGCAAGGCCTATGAACATGACGGCATTACAAAGGACGGTGCCAAAATGCTAATGGTGCAGAGCAACCTGGATGTTCCAAAACTTACGATCATGGCCAACGGTAGTTTCGGTGCCGGCAACTACGCCATGTGTGGACGTGCTTTTGATGCTCGCTTTCTGTTCTCCTGGCCCAACTCGCAGATTTCGGTAATGGGGATGGAGCAGGCAGTAAAGACTTTGACCCAGATCCGTCTCAAGGCTCTACAGCGTCAGGGTAAGGTCTTACCCAAAGAAGAAGTGCATAAGATCTACGACGACATTTCCCAGGATTATCTGGAAAAAAGTGGTGCATATTACTCCACTTCGGAACTCTGGGACGATGGTATTATAGATCCTTCAGATACCCGTAAGGTGTTGGGCATCTCCCTATCGGTGGCACTGAACTGTGAATTCAACAAAACGCCCAATGGGGTGTTAAGGATATGAGGAGGCAACAAATCAAGAAGAGAAACCATCAATAATGCAAACTTAATGGTCCTCATTTTATCAGACCAGGAACTCAACCATCCTTGCATAATCTTGGCTTCAATTTTTGACGGAAAAGAGTAATGATTTGTATCGGTATCTTTAATATTTTTCACTGTGGACTATGTCTTAATGTCGTCCGGTGTTTTTTTGAAAATTTATTTTCCCTGACTTTAGCCAGAAGTGCTCAGTGCTTGCTTCAATTTTTTATATTATAAAAAACACTGTGGGAAAGTAACTTAAATTGAACTTATCAAAAAATAAAGCTGAATGGTCCGGAGCAGCAACCGGGGTTATACCGCTTTTGGTTATTTGCCATACCTTCCCCAGAGATATAGTAACGAATCAAGATGATATGGTGTTATTCCGATGCTGCCTGCAATTTCTTGTGACAAAATAAAGCTCTTTTTAAAGCTCATTTTACGACAGTCATCATTAAGACCTAATAATTGTGGAAATTCTTTTCGGAAGTGATGATCGACTTTTACATACCTGGTAAAACCAATCTCTTTTAGAAAATCGCAAAATAGAGCTGGACCGACTTGAGAAATGTTTTTTGAGGAATCATTTACATATTTCCACATATCTTTAGGAAGTGTGACTTTTTCAATGCGAGCATAAAACTTTTCCAATCCAGTTTTTAACTCGTCCTGCATTTTTGCAGAGCCTGTTATTAAAACGGAAATAATTCGGGGCTTAAATTGTTTTGATGACAAATCAAATTGAAATTTGTTTTGAATTTGTTGAGCTAACAAGCCCAATTTTTGAGGCTGCCAATTTTGATAGTCTAAAAAATTTGGTTCTCCAAATGCACGGTGAAGTGCTTCATCAATATTTTGGGTGGACGGCAATTCTTTAATAAGTGGTGTTAAGAAATTATTCCGTAAAGGAGCATAGCTAAAACTACTCACACAAAAATGTTTCATTAATTTTTCAATTGTTTTGGGTCGTTCAGGGGGGCCCCTCCTCTTTCCAGAAAAGCTTGAATCCTTTTCCTTTCAAACGGCTCCATTAAAAAATTAGGATTGTGTGAAAGCTCAATGAGGATGCTTTTACGACGCTCTAACTCAGTTTGGATTTCAATAGTTTTTTGCGGATTCATCTTTTATTTCTCCGAAAAATGATTTATTCAATTTGGTGATTTTAAGAGATATCTATTGAGGTATAACCAATTTATTATCAGGTTAATTTTCCCTGCTAAGTTTTAAAACCATCAATATCAGGGAGAATATTTCTATAGTATCTTTTATTTAATAGTCTCTATCCGGATGTAGCGATAATCCAGATGAAATTACCTATATCAACAATTTTTCAATTATTCAACTATACCCAAATCCACCGCCTAATTTTTTATAGACCCCTCCAAAGGTAAAATCGGGGAATTTTTTTCTTGGTGGGGCCGATTCCGGTGCAGTTTTCCTTTTTTTGAGTTCAGAACCTTGAGATGCCCTTCGATGGGGCTGTTTTTA